>CANGGT010000116.1 GCA_947453375.1 Planctomycetaceae bacterium | reverse complement strand
GCGCTCGTGGGACAAAATGAGATCCACCCCGGCGTGATGGCCAGGTTCGACGCTAAGGTCAGCCGGATCGCGAACGAGCGGGGACTCGAGTATGTCGCCCTCGTTGACTTGGGGCTTGTCGAACTGCGTCGTCGGCTCCGCGAACTCCCCGCCGATGCGGTGGTCATCTATTTCGGCTATTGGAGGGACGAGGAGGGACGATCGTACTTTCCGTCGGAGATTCTCCAGTCGCTCTGCCAGGAGACGAAGGCCCCCGTGTTCGGGATGCTCGACACGCATGTCGGTCAGGGCACCGTCGGGGGGGCGTGCAGTGATCTGCACGCCATGGGGAAGGCCATGGGCCGCCTCATCCTGGCCAGCCGCGAGCGGCCGATTCCCCCTCCGGTGACCGTCTCCCCGGTGGTCATTCTCGATGATCGCGTGCTCGAGCGCTTTCGTGTGCCGGCCTCCCGGATCCCTGAAGGAAGCAAGGTGCTGTTCCGTGAGCCACGGCTCTGGGACCGCTACCGGCCGCAACTGATGGCAGGGGGAGCCGTTCTCGCGCTCCAGAGCCTGCTCATCATCGCGCTGGTGACGCAGTCACGCCGCCGTCGCCGGGCCGAGCAGATCGTCGCCGAGCAGCGTGATCAGATCGCCCACGCGGGGCGGATCTCGACGCTCGGGCAACTCGCGGCCTCCCTCGCTCACGAGCTTGGTCAGCCACTCGGGGCGATCCTCAACAACCTCGAGGCGGCGGAGATCCTCCTGCGCGACGACCATTCGGCGAACTCCGAAGAGCTCCGCGCCATCGTCCGCGACATGGCCGCCGACGACGAGCGGGCGGGAGCGGTGCTCGACCGCATCCGGGCGATGATCCGCAAGCAGCGCTTCACGGTCGGCCCGGTCGATGTGCCAGGCCTGATCCGCGGCGTGCTCACCCTCGTCGGGCCACGGCTGGCCGCCGATGGGACCTGCGTCACGGTCGCCTGTGATCCGGCGCTTCCGCGGGTGGCCGGCGACGAGATTCTCCTCCAGCAGGCGGTCCTCAATCTCCTCGGGAATTCGGCCGATGCTATTCGGGCCTCCCGGGCTGGTTCACCCGGCGGAGGGGAAGCAGCGGGGGGGCGTCGTGATCCGGGGGAAATCACGATTCGGGCCCGCCGGGTAGCGGATGCGGTGGAGTTGGCCGTGATCGACAACGGTGGTGGGATCGGGGAAGATATGATCGACGAAGCGCTCGACGCCTTCGCGACGACGAAAGACGAAGGGCTCGGCATGGGCCTGCCGATCGTGCGTTCGATCATCGAACAGCACGAGGGGAGGCTCGGTCTGGATAACGCTCCGGGCCAGGGACTGACGGTTTCCCTCGCCGTGCCGACCTGGAAGGAAAGGACATCTGCTTGACCGCCATGATCCATGTGATCGACGACGACGAATCGTTTCTCCGCAGCATGGAGCGTCGGCTCCGCGGCCATGGCTATGCCGTCGCCACCTACCCCTCGGTAGCCGACTTCCTCATGCGCCCCGACCCCGACGCGCCGGGCTGCGTCCTCACCGATCTGCAGATGCCGAAGCGAGACGGCTTCGATCTCCAGGAGGTCTTGGCGAAGTCGCCGAATCCCCTGCCGGTGGTGTTTGTGACCGGCAAGGGGGACATTCCCACGAGCGTCCGGGCGATGCGTGCCGGGGCCGAGGACTTCCTCACGAAGCGCGTCGCGATCGGTGATCTCGTCGCGGCGATCGAGCGGTCGATCAAGCGAGATCTGGTCGAGAGGACGGAGCGAGGCCGCCGCGCCCATGCGCGGAGCATGATCTCCAAGCTGACCGACCGCGAACTGCAGATGCTCCTGGGGATCGTGAAGGGGATGCAGAACAAGGAAATGGCAGAGGAGTACGGGCTTTCGGAGCGGACGGTGAAGTACCACCGCACCGTCCTCACCCGGCGCCTCGACATCTACACCTCCGTCGATCTCACCCGCCTGGTCCAGGATGCCGGCATTTCCACCGACGAGCTTACCGCCATGGCCGCTGCCGCCCCGCCTGGCCCCCGGCAGGCGGAATGAGTGAACGGCCGACCTGACACGCGGGGGCTCCGCCTGTCAGCGCGATCAGGATGGAGGGCTTGGAGGATCGTTCGAGGGTCTGGTCAAAACGTCACCACCCGTCCGTCGCCGGCCGGGGGCAGATCTCCCACAGGGCCTGTTCCCTCGCTTTCCGGCAGCACGCGCACGCGGGGAATGCCGGCGAGATCGAGGAAGTTGGCCAGAAGCGCGAAGCCGTGCTCGGTGAGGATCGATTCGGGGTGGAACTGCACCCCATAGAGTCCGCCGGCCCGATCCTCGACCGCCATGATCGTCCCTTCGTCGTCGACCGCCGTGATCGCCAAGGCCGCGGGGAGCGAATCGCGCTCGATGACGAGCGAGTGGTAGCGGGCGGCGTGGAAGGGACTGGGGATTCCGGCAAAGAGATTGATGCCGTCGTGGTGCATCTCGCTCGTCCGTCCATGAACCGGTTCACGGGCGCGGACTATCCGGCCGCCGAGCGCCTGGCCGATCGCCTGATGGCCGAGGCACACGCCGAGGATCGGCATGCGTCCGCGGAAGGCCTGTACGGCCGCCAGCGAACATCCCGCCTCGAGCGGCGTGCACGGGCCGGGGGAGATGACGATCCCTCGCGGCGCGAGGCGCTCGAGATCGGCGACCGAGACGGCATGGCTCGGGAGGACAAGCGCCGGGCAGCCGAGGCGATGGAAGTAGCGGGCGAGGTTGAAGACGAAGCTGTCGCGGTTGTCGAGGAGGACGATCATCGGTCGCCTCCGGCGGGCCAGGGTGCCGCGTCGCGGCCGAGGCTGGCGAGGACCCGCAGCATCCCCTCGGCCTTGTGGAGGCTCTCGGCATGCTCGGCGTCGGGGAGGCTCGCCGCCGTGATCCCGCCACCCGCGGAGAACGTCGTGGCGCCGTTGCCGGCCACGAACGTGCGGATGAGGAGATTCCAGTCGGCGCTCGAGTCGAGGCCGAGATAGCCGATCGAACCGCAGTAGGCCCCGCGGGCCACCGGTTCGAGGTCGGAGATGATCTCGCAGGCCCGATGTTTCGGGGCGCCGGTGACGCTGCCGCCGGGAAGGGCGGCGAGGAGCGCATCGAGGGGGCCAAAGCGGGGGCGGAGACGGCCGGTGACGATCGAGACGAGATGCTGCACGGTGGCATAGCGCTCGCGCCGGCAGAGCGCCTCGACGCGGACGCTTTCGGGGGTGCAGACGCGCGAGAGATCGTTGCGCACGAGGTCGACGATCATCACGTTCTCGGCCCTGTCCTTGGCGCTCTCCTCGAGTTCGTCGCCGGCGAAGAGATCGGCTTCGGGGCTCGCGATCACCCGGCGCGTCCCCTTGATCGGATGCATCCGGGCTACCGTGCGCGACACCGACAGCAACCGCTCCGGCGACATGCTCGTGATTCGTGCCGGCCCGGCGTCGAAGCTCGCCGCGAACGGTGCCGGATTGACCTCGCGGGCCCGGAGGTGGAGAAGCGTCGGGTCGATCTCGCCGGCCACGGCGAAACGCTGGGCGAGGTTGACCTGAAAAATGTCACCGGCCCGGACGAACTCGATTCCTCGCTCCACCATCTCCCGGTAGCCCTCGGGGGCATGGGTCGACTCGACCCCGGCGTGTCCTGCGAGGGGATGCCCGCTGCCGGCGGGAAGCCGGCCGGTTGAGGGCGGAGTCTGTGACGACGGGGCGAATCCGCGGAGGCGTGCCAGAACCGCATCGATACGGTCGGCGGCTCGGGCTCTGCGTGCCACCGGTCCTTTCGCCGGAATCCCCTGCGAGATCACCCAGCCTCGGCGGGCGTCGTGATCGAACGCGAAGACGACGTCGTAAAGATGGAGCGAGAGGAGCGGTACCGGGATGTCGGATTCCGGCCGCGGGGCGACGCCAATGAGGGCGAGCCCCGCTTCGTAGCTGACAAGCCCGGCGAGGCCCCCCTGGAAGGGCGGCAGCCCGGGGATCGTCGGCGTGGCAAGGTCGGCCAGCAGCCCACGAAGCCCGTCGAAGGCTTCGCCCACCGCGGCCGCCGCGGCCTCGACGCTCCACGGCTCCGGGGCCGAGACGACAAGCGAGTGGACCGGGTCGCAGGCCACGAACGAAAATCGCCCCAGCCGCGGTGCCGACCGAATCGCTCCATCGATGGCTTCCCCGTCGAGGATGGCGCTGTCGAGGAAGAGTCGATGGGGCGTGGCGGCGAGCGCCGCGAAGATCTCGGCTGCGGTCACCTCGGCCGGAAGTTCGGCCACGATCGCCCCGGATGGGGTCGACCGGCAGCCGGTGAGTGGCAGGGGCACATGAAGGCTCATGGTGTCTCCTCCCCCGACAGCGGATCGCGCTTCGGGAGATCTCCCGCTACCGCCGGATCGGTGGCGCCGGCGACGCGTGCTGCCGCCCGGGACGGACCGTGGGCGATCTCGGGGCGCGTCAGGTGCCCCCAGTCGAGCGCTTGATCCTGGCGGTAGTCCTTGTCGAGGGAGAGCGCCGTAACGGCCTTGGCCATCTCGTAGCCGAGGTAGAAGGCGTGGGATGGATCGACGTCGTCGCGTCCGGCCGCCGCAAGCGCCGCGAAGACTTCGAACGGATCGGCCGAGGCGAGATGGAGATCACGGCCGACGAGGTGGATCTCGCCACGCTCGGCGAAGAGGCGGAAATTGGGGTCGCGGATCGCAGCAGCGAGACGCTCGAGGGCGGCGTCGCCGTGCGCCTGTGGCTTCCCCGCGCGGAGCGTCACCAGCCGCGGCTCGACATGCTTGGGGAGGGATCGCTTCGAGACGGCGTGATGAACCAGCCGTCGCCCCAGGTCGCATTCCTTGACGCTGCTCTTGGCCCAATGGATCACCTCGGTCGTGAGGATCGACCCGATCCCCACCTCGGCGCAGAAGCCGAGGAGGCAAACGTTCATGCCGGCGGAATCAACGTCGGTGAGTTCGGTGAGATTGCCGATTCCCATCATCATCCCCGCGTGGGGGTAACGCTTGCGGATGTCGAGGTAGCGGCCGAGGCTCGCGGCAAAGCCGAAGCCGATCGGCTCGAGGACCGGGTCGAGCCGGTGGGGGACGCGGTCGCGCTCGAGCCGACTGATCGTGGCATCGAAGCCTTCGAGCGTCGACGGCACGTCGGGAATCGCCACTACCTCGCAGCCCCAGTCGGCGGCGCGCTCGGCATTCGAGGAATTCACCGAGAGGACGAGCGTCGCCCCGGCCTTCACGGCCGCGGAAACTTCACGAGCGTCAAAGCTGTCGATCGAGACGGTATGGCCATCGTCGACGAGGCGCTTCACGACGTCGGCCACGCCACTCCAGCCCCCCTCGGGATCGCAGCCCAAGTCGATCCGGTCGGCCCCGTCGGCGCGCATCCGCCGGGCCTCGGCGAGGATCGCGGCCGTGGTCATCCGCGGGGCGTGATTGATCTCGGCGATGATCTCGATCGCGTGACTACCATACTCGGCCAGATCGGCGCGATTCTGGCCGAAGTATTCGTCGAGCCGGCGCAGATCCTCAGGGCCCCGTTCGACCGGGGCTGGGCTCGCCGCCTGGACCACGTCGAGCGAGCCGCTCACGCTCCCGGGGAGGATCACCTTGTCGGTCCCCTCCGGCACCTGGAGCCGCTTGGCGACCCAGGGCGTGGTCATGAGGGCGGCGACGGTGATGTTCATCACCTGGACGGTCGGGATGAAGCCGACCCGTGGCGCGAGCCGCTCGAGCACCTCGCGCAGCGACGGCTCCGCGAGCCGGCCGGTGACGAAGTGGAGGCGGGGATGCTCGGGCGCGGAGCGGCGTTCGGCGGGGGCGGTCACGGCGGGGAACGCGTCGGGAAGTGGCGGAGAGGAGCCTTCATTCTATCGCGGCTGCGAGCCGTCGGGGGGGCGAGGCTCTCGGCCATGATCCCGCCGGAGAAGAGCGGTGCAATTCCCCTTCAGACCGCCGGGACGGTAGATTTTCACCCATCCCCAATTCCGATCCCCGAGGGCCTTTCCGATGATCCGCATCGTGCTTGCCAGCTTCTTCGTTTCGCTCCTCGGTATGGCCGTGGCCGCCGCCGCCGAGAACGACACCCGGCTCTACGAGATGCGCGTCTACTGGGCAGCCCCCGGGAAGCTCGATGCCCTCCATGCCCGGTTCCGCGACCACACGACGAAGCTCTTCGAGAAGCATGGCATGACGAACGTCGGGTATTTCGTCCCGGTCGGCGACAACCCCGAGCGGAAGCTCGTCTACTTCCTCGCCTATCCCGACCGGAAGGCCCGCGACGCCTCCTGGGCCGCCTTCGTCAACGACCCGGAGTGGAAGGCGGCCCACGCCGCCTCCGAGAAGGACGGTAAGCTCGTCGAGAAGGCGACCGAGACGTTCCTGACGACGACCGACTACTCCCCCGCGCTCGACACGAAGCCGGGGAAGGATTCGCGCGTCTTCGAACTCCGCACCTACACCTCGACGGCCGGCAATCTCCCCGGACTCAATGCCCGCTTCCGCGATCACACCGTCAAGCTCTTCGCCAAGCACGGCATGACGAATCTCATCTACTGGAATCGTGCCGAGGGGCAGCCGCACGCCGATCGGATGCTCGTCTACCTCCTCGGTCACGACTCGGTCGATGCGGCGAAGGCATCCTTCGACAGCTTCCGCCAGGATCCGGACTGGGTGGCGGCCCGCAAGGCCTCCGAGGAGAAGGCTGGGGGCTCGCTCACCGAGGCGAAGGACGGCGTCCTCTCGGAGTTCCTCGTTCCTACCGACTACTCGACCTGGAAGTGATAGCGGCCCGCGGGGCCCAACCGGCTCACCGCACCGCCGCCGGAACGGGCTCGCCCTCGGCACGCCAGACGCGAGAACGCACCTCCACGCCCTCCGGGGCGTAGACGACCAGCGGCAGGCGGCTGTTGTAGCGGACGAGCATTCGTGGCCCGGGGACGAAGGCCTTCACGGTCGGCGTGCCGGCAGTGGGGGCGATCCGGGTCGAGAGCGGAGCCCCGAGGGCATCGACCTCGAAGTAGGAAAAGCCCCAGCCGGGGATGTCGCGTTCGCGGAACTCGCCCCCAAAGCGGTAGGTGTTCACGCCGTCGGTGTCGATCGTCCGGCCGGCGATGATCTCGACTTTGACGTTGTCCTCCTCGTCGCGCTCCTTCGGTGGCAGGAGAATCACATGCCGGGTCTTGCCGGCCGCTGCCGCTGGATAAGCCGCCTCGAGGTTCTTGATCGCCTCGGGATCGATCCTCCCGGCGTCGGCGGCTGGCTCGTCGGCAGCAGGCTCGTCGGCCCGGCAGTGGAGGGGGGCGCCCGAGAGGATGACCATCGAAAGGATAAGGCAGGCACGACGACGGACCATCGAAGCTGGGGCGAAGTGAGTCATGGGGAGATTCCGAGAAGCGTTTGTTCGGGGGAGGGACGGCCGCGGGTGGACGCATTGATGCCAGCCCAGGGGGGCGGTTGTCAATCGTTGCCGCGACAGGGGAGGGGGGCCGCGACCCGGCCGGGCCGTCGGGCTACACTTTCCCGTCATGATCCTCGAAGGGCTGATCACGACCCGCTCCCCCGACGGCCAACCGCATCTGGCGGCGATGGGGCCGGAGGTCGATCCTGTCGAGCTCAAGGCGGGGCGGATCGAGACGCTCGTCCTCAAGCCCTTCGCGACGAGCAAAACGGCCCGAAACCTCGCCGCCACGCCGGCCGGGGTGTTTCAGCTGACCGACGACGTCCTCCTTCTGGCCCGGACTGTCGCCGGCCGGGGGCCCCGTCCCGACCTGCTTCCCGCCGCGGCGATCGACGGCTGGCGACTGGCTGATGCGCCGCTGGCGCTCGAGTTCCGGATCGTGTCTGCCGATCGCAGCGCAGAACGGCAGCGACTCGTGGCCCGGGTCGAGCGGATCCATCAGGGGCGGCCGTTCGTGGGGCATGTCCGCGCCCGCCATGCGGTCGTCGAGGCGGCGATCCTCGTCACCCGACTCCACATGATCCCCGCGGCCGAGATCGAGGCGCGATTCGCCGAACTCCGCACGCTCGTCGAGAAGACCGGTGGCCCCGAGGAACACGAGGCGTTTGCGATCCTCGCCGATGCTGTTGCCGCGGGAATCGGGGCATCGACGCCGACCGCGCCCCCGCGCGCCGTCGAAGTCCGCACCCCCGCTCGGCTTCATCTCGGGATGTTCTCCTTCGGTGATCCGCTCGCGCGGAGCTTCGGCGGCACGGGGCTGATGCTCGACGAGCCGGGGATCGTCGTCCGGGTAAGTCCCGCCGCCGCGTTTGCGGGCCGTGGTCCTCAGGGGGACCGTGCGGTGGAGTTTGCCCGCAACTGTGCCGCGGCCTGGAAGCTCCCTGTCGATCAGGCTTTCGAGGTCGAGGTCGTTGCCACGCCCCGGTCGCATGTCGGGCTCGGGAGCGGCACGCAGTTGGCCCTCGCCGTGGCCGCGGCCATCGAGGGGCTCGCGGTGCGACCGGCCGCAGGGGAGCGGAGCTTCGCCTCACGCGAGGCGCTCGCGCTGGCCCGGGCCGCCGGGCGCGGCCGACGGTCGAGCGTCGGCGCTTACGGCTTTGCCAACGGTGGGCTCCTGGTCGAGGCGGGGAGGCTCGGAGCCGACAAGCTCGCGGCCCCGCTCGAAGCGTCGCCGCTCGTGGCGAGGGCCGAGCTGCCGCCGGCGTGGCGCGGAGTCCTGGTCGTCGAACGCGGAATGGAGGGGCTCCATGGCGACGCCGAACGACAGGCTTTCCTCGCTCTCCCCCCGGTCGATCGGGGCGTCACTGCCGAGCTTGCCAGGATCGCGCTGCTGGAACTCGTGCCGGCGGCGTTCGAGGGACGTTTCGAGGCCTTCGCCGAGGCCTTCGGGGCCTACGGTCGGCTGGCAGGCGTTCCCTTCGCGAGTGCCTCGAGCACGCTCCCGTTCCACCGCTCCATCGAAGCGTTGATCGAGCGGCTCGCGGCGCTCGGGGTCCGCGGTGCAGCCCAGAGCTCGTGGGGGCCGGCGGTGTTGGCCTGCGTGGCTTCAGAAGCGGAGGCCGAGGGGGTGGTCGCCGCGCTTGCAGCCGACGGCCTCGGGTCCACGCACGACATCGCCATCGTCCGCTTCAATGCGAAAGGGGCACGGCTGCAGCCGATCAATCCTCCGGCTCGGTGAACGGGCCGGCGAGGATCGCCGCGGGCTGCTCGTGGGCGCCGTCTGCGTCGATCACGAACCTCGCTTGGCCGACGAGATCGTCGGGAATCCGCCACACCGTCCGGTCGACCCCCTTCGCCACTCGGTTGAGCGTGAGATAGGGGGGAATCTCGCCGGCCGTTTCCCGGATCGGCACGGTGGCAGGATCGGTGCCCTTGAGGACGTCGCCCGCAAGCCGGCCCGCCACGAGGCCGACCTCGAGGAAGTTGAAGCCGACGTCGAAGAGCGTGCCGCGGTCGGGCTTTCCTGGATTGACGGTGAATACCGGGATCCCCGCCTTCGCTGCCGTGCCGATCACCGAGTCGATCGCCGAGATGACGGTGGTGTCGCCGGGGCAGAAGATCGCCTCGGCCCCGCGCGCGATCGTCGACTGCACCGCCTCGATCACGCCGGAGGAGTTTTCCACCGGCACCTCGAGGAGCTCGATGCCGCGCTTCCGGCAGCTCGCCCGCGCCAGATCCATGAAGCGGCGCGAATTGCTCTCGGCGTTGTTGTGGGCGACGCCAACCGTCTTGAGCCCGGGGTGGAGGCGCTTCGCGACGCCGAACGTGAAGTCGACCGGGGCGAGGCTACCGTAGCCGACGAGCCAGGCCGGATGGATGAGCGGGTCGGCCCGGTCGAGCCCGACACCCGCGGAGAAGGGATCGGCCACGGCAGCGAACACATGACGGAGCCGGCCGCGGGCATTGGCGTTGGCGATCTGCTGGAGCGAGGGGGTGCTCGACGTGAGCACGAGATCGAACGGGCCACCGACGATCTCGCGGGCGATCGCGTTCCCCTGCGCCATGTCCCCCTGGGCGTTGAACCGGCGCACCGTCACGGTCTTCCCATCCTCGAAGCCGCGCTCAGCGAGGCCGGCGAGCATTCCGGTGACCGCGTCGTCGAGCACCGTCGAGCTCGTCTGCTGGAGGACCGCCACGGCGGGGAGCGTGCGGGCGGAGCGGGTCCGATCGGTGGCCAGCAAGATAGCCGACGCACCGCCGAGGAGGAGGAGCGTGGGGAGGCAGCGACGGAGGATGGCGGCGAGCATGGGCGTGGGATTTCAAGCGGGCCGAAGACCCGGGCCGATCAGGCGTAGAGATCGCGGAGGGTACGGGCGGCGGGGTCGTCGAGTTGATCGGCGCGGCGGAGGCGGTCGAAGCGGCCGGCGAGGTCTTCGGGCGACAGCCGGCGTTTCGCTCCCCCTTCGACGTCGAACGCGATCTTGCCGCGGTGGACGAGCAACAGCCGATCGCCGAGCCTGGCGGCCTGCTCGAGGGAATGGGTGACCATGAGGGCCGTGAGCTTCTGGTCGCGGACGAGCTTTGCAGTTGCCTGCACGACCCGATCGGCGGAGGCCGGATCGAGGGCGGCGGTGTGCTCGTCGAGGAGGAGGAGTTCGGGGCGGTGCCAGGTGGCCATGACGAGCGACACGATCTGACGCTGCCCGCCCGACATTGAGCCGATCGGCTGGTCGAGCCGCTTCTCGAGTCCGGGCTGGATCGCCGCGAGCCGTTCGGCCGCCTCGGCGCGGAGCCTTTGTGGCGTGGCCCAGCCGAGCCCCACCGGCCGTCCACGGCAGGCGGCGACGGCGATGTTTTCGAGGACTGACAGGCTCGAGGCCGTTCCGGCGCGGGGATCTTGAAACACCCTCCCCACATACCGGGCCCGACGGTTCTCGCGCCACCCCGTGAGATCGTGGCCCGCGACGTGGATGCTGCCGGTATCGAGGCGGACGGTGCCGGCGATCGCGCCGAGGAGCGTGCTCTTTCCCGAGCCGTTGGTGCCGATGACGACGACGAACGTCCCCGCGGGAATCGTGAAGCTGACATCATCGACGGCGCGCACGAGCGGGCCACCGGGGGCGGAGAAGGCGACGGTGGCGTGGCGGACGTCGAGCATGGAAAAGGATTCAGCGCGCGGCCGAGGCCTGCGGGCGACGGGAGAGGAGCCGGGGGGCGACGAGCGCCGCGAGGACGACCAGCGCCGTGGCGGCCTTGAGCCAGTCGGGATGGAGTCCGGCGCGGAGCGCCGAGGCGACGAGGAGGCGGAAGGTGACGCTGCCAGCGACGGTGGCAACGAGCGCCCCGCCGAGCCGCACTGGCCCGACGAGCGCCGCTCCGAGGAAGACGCTGGCCATCCCCCACACCACCATCCCGATTCCCATCTGCACGTCGGCGAATCCCTGCACCTGAGCGACGAGCGCTCCCGAGAGCGCCGTCAGGGCGTTGGCGATCGCCAGGCCGGCGACGGTGAGAAGGCCGGTGTCCCGTCCCAGCGCCCGCGCCATCGTCGCGGTGTCGCCGCCGGCACGCATCGCCGTGCCGAGGTGCGTGCGGAAGAAGGCCCAGAGGAGGAGGACGGCGATCCCGACCAGAGCGAGCATCACGATCAGTCGGGCCGCCTCGGCGGCGGCGTCGCCGAATCCGGCCGCCGTGGTCGCCGGAAGGAGAATCGCCTCGGCCCGATCGAGGAGCGTCGCGGTGCCGGCCAGAGGAACATTGCTCCGGCCGAGGACGACGAGGGTGACGCTCGATAGCGCCGTCGTCACGAGGATCCCCGAGAGGAGCGGCTCGATACGCAAGATCGCGTGGAGGAGCCCCGTGCAGGCGCCGGCCGCAGCCCCGGCGGCGGCCCCTCCGAGCGTGGCGATGGCCGGATCGTGCCCCGCCACGAGGAGAACGGTCGTCGTCACGGCGCCGAGGGTGAAGGACCCGTCGGTGGTGATGTCGGGGAAGGCGAAAAGCCGGTAGCTCACAAACACGCCGAGGGCAACGAGTGCCAGCGTGACGCCGAATGTCCAGGTGGATAGGAGGGTGATCATCGGTGCGGCCCCCGAATCTCCAGCGGGGCAAACCAACACGCCCCGCGCACGAACTCCGGCCGGCCGCTGCCGAGAACCGGCGTCGGATCGGCGAGGAGATGCATCACCGCCAACGGCGACATCCCGCCGAGCCCGGCGACAATCGTTTCCGGCTCGGTGACGCCACGGCGGAGGGGGCGGTGAGGAAAGACGGCAGCGTGAAGGTGGGCGGTGACGGCACCGAACGGGCGGAGGACATCGCCGAGCGCCCCGCGGGCTCCCCGCGCCGCGACGCCGACGACGAGCGCCGTCCGGCCGGCGTGGCAAGGCTCGCGCGAAAACGACAGCCACCGCGCGGCAATCTCGGCCCGGCCGGCAGCGGGATGATCTTCGGCCGTCGCTTCGGCGACCGGGCGGATCAGTTCGGCGCCGACAAGGCCCAGCACCTCCGCGACCACGAGTACGGCGAGGGCTTCGGCCCCCGTTCGCTCCAAGAGGATGCCGAGAAGCCGATCGAGCGCGACAGGCGCGCCCTCAACGCCCTCGAAGCCGGTGTGGCCGCGGGGCGTCCCCTCCCAGAACAGGCCCGTCGCCAGCCGGATCGAGGGGACGAGATCACCACTACCGACGAGCGAATCGGGGACACCGAAGGGGCGCGGCGGGCGGACGAAGACGCTCCCGCAGGCGGCGACGAGCTCGCCGCCGCTGGTGACTGCCGGCCCGTCGTCGGCCAGCGCCCCGATGCCGATCCCGAAGGCTTCGCGCGGCACGTTGCGCGGCGTCTCGTCGATCGCCCCCACACCGGACGTCCAGGCCGGCGCGCCGACGACGACCCCTTGGAGCGTCGCGGCCGCCGAGCCATCGAATCCGACGAGGACGACCTCTCCGGCCTGTTCGGTACG
>CANGGT010000115.1 GCA_947453375.1 Planctomycetaceae bacterium | reverse complement strand
GCGGCGGCACGGCGAACTGGTTGCGGATGTCGTGGGGACGGTAGCCGAAGGTGGGGACATCGGCGAGGACGACGAGGACCTCGCACCCCGCCCGCTCGGCTCGGGCGAGGAGATCCTCCCGGACGGCCGGATCGACCGGGTTGTAGAGCTGAAACCAGAACGCCCCAGCCGTGATCCGGCCGATCGTCTCCAGGCTCGCCGTCGTGCAGGTGCTGAGGATGAAGGGGAGCCGACGGGCGGTGGCCGCCCGCGCCAGCGCCTCGCAGGCCCCGGGCCAAATCAGCCCCTGGAGCCCCACCGGGCAAACCCCCAGCGGCGCTCCCCACGACCGCCCGAAGAGCTCGGTCTCGAGCGACACCGGGCCATGATCGGCAAGATAGAAAGGATGGAGCTTGACGTCGCGGAGATCGGCGGCGTTGCCCGCCAGGTTGACGTTGTCGTGGCAGCCGCCGTCGAGGAAGTCGAACACGAAACCGGGGATCCGGCGTCGGGCCGCCGTCCGCAGATCGTCGACGGAGGGATAACGGTGGTCGAAGGGAGCGGGCATGCAGCTTGGAGGAGGAACCCTCGCCGGGTCAGGGACGGTTGACGGAGACGCGCACCGGGGCGCTTGCGAAGGTGTGCTTCATGACGAAGTTGATCGTCGCATGGACGGTCACCGGGACGAGTTGCCGCTCCACGGCCGGGGCGTCAGCGGCCGCCGTGAGCGTGATGTGACCGACCGACTCGCCGGCGGTAAGGAGCGTCTTGCTCCGGGCTCCGTCGATCTTCACCCCCTTGGGGAGCGGATTGCCGTAGGGGGTCTCGAGGTGCTGGAGACACATGTCGAGGGTGATGTTTCCCTTGTAATCGGGGGCGCGCTCGACGGTGATCTCGAGGCGCTGCGAGCCCCCCGGCTCGAGCACCACCTCCGTGCTGCTCACCGTGATCCCGCGGACATCCATCGGCTTGGCGACCGAAACGGTGTGAAGGTCCACCGGATAGTGTCCGCGCCCTCCCCCCGGCATGTAGATCTCCTGGAGGGGATCGGCGCGGCCATGGATCGTGGCTTTCGATCCGTCGGCCGCGGAGACTTCTGCGCTCCCGGTGATCGTGACGTTCCCCCATCCGGCCGGGGCGTCGGCGGCAGCCTGGAGCCAGATGCAGCCGTCGTTGCCGGTGGCCAGGATCCGACCGGCGACGGCCGTCACCCCGGCGGGGAGGCCGTCGACGCGCAAGTCGATGTCGCCAGCGAAGCCGTTCCGCCTCAGGGCACGGACATAGATCGGCGCGGCGAGCCCCGGCGCGAGGAGGGTTTTGTCGGTGTCGGCCTCGAGGACGAAGCCTGGGGAAGCGGGCCCGACGCGCAGCGCATAGGGAAATCCTCCCCCGCCGCGGCCATGGAGATCGCGGATCTCGATGGCGTATTCGCCATCCGCCGGAGCGACGAAGCGCTCGAGATACGGATCGGCGGAAAGCACGCGCTGGTAGGTGGCGTCGTCGGCCTCGGCGAGGAGCGTCCCGTCGGGCTTCAGGATCCGCAGCTTGGCATCGAGATTCGAGCCGAGCCGGCGGGCGAACACCTCGAAGGCAAACGCCTCCCCCGCCTTGGCGGTGAGCGTGAAGCGGTCGGCTTGGCCAGGGCTCTCGAGCTCGCCGCAGACGACCGCCGGACTACCGATCGCCATCGTCGGCGTCGTCGCCTGAGCCGACGACCCATCCGCCGCCTGGGCCACCGCCGGCGGCGTCGCGGGCTCGAGGAGGATCGGCTCGGCAGTGACAAGGACGTCCACCCCGCCGAGCGGGCGCCCCTCGAACTGCGGCGCCACCCGGCACACCCCCGGCGGTGTGCCCGCCGGGATCGACACTGGCGTGGGGCCGAGCGGAAGGGGAGCGCCTGTGAACAGGCTCAAGGGCCCGGTCGCGCCGGGGGCCAGAGCCAGCGGGTGGACCGATCGCACGAACGGCCGCGGTGAGGCCTCGACCGAATAGGTCCAGTCGACGTTCCCCTGATAGCGGACATCGCGGACTTCGAGGAGATACTCCCCCGCTTCGAGCGCCTCGACAGCGAGGAGCGGGTCGCCGGCGAGAACGTTGTCACTGGCGGCGATCGTCTGGCCGGCAAGCGTTCGCAGCGTGAGCAGCGGATCGACCCGGCTCTGCATGTCGTGGAGCCGATTCTGCAACCGCTGCGCGACCAGGTGGAACACCCACGGGCCGGCGGCCTCGACGCGGATCCGCCACAGGTCGACATCCTCCCCCTTCTCGAGCGCCCCGCAGAGCGTCGCCGGGAGGGTGACAGGCTGCGCCTTCTCGACCGTGTCGTTGTCGGGTTGCTCGGCGACGATCACCTCGCGGGCCACGACGAGTTGGCCGACGGTGCTCGCCCCGTGGGGAGTGATGACGCGGAAGTCGCGGATCCCGGGCACCGCATCGGCATCGCAACGGATCCGCAGTCGCGTCTTCGAGGCCGACACGTCGTTCTTGTCCCGGTCCTCCGGCTTCTCGGAGTCGAGGGGAACGATCTCGGCGTGGACGCATCCCCCGGAAACGATCACCCCATCGGCCCCGGCGAGGTTGTAGCGGGCGGAGAGTTCGTGCTCGGTCGTCGCCCCCACGGCCGCCGCGGTGGGGCGGAGGCTCATGAGCATCGGATAGCTGTTGTTCGTCTGCGCCGCAGCTCTGCCGGCAAGGAGGACGACCGCGAGGAGAAAGGCCAGACGAGTGGATCGCATGGTCACCGCACGAAAAGAAAATGCTTGGAATTGATCAGCGCCCAGAGGAGGTCCTGAAGCCCCTCGGTGGGCGACGGAGCGGCGGCGACGATCTCCGCGGCATCCGCTGCCTCGAGCGCCGACGGTGGACGGGAAAGGGTGGCGAGGTAGAGCTCCTCGACACAGGCCGCCACCGGGGTGCCGGCCGCGACGAGCTTCGCCACCCGCCCCGATCCATCGGCCACCTTCGTGGCGACGATGTCGCCATTGAGGGTGTGGAGCGCCTGGGCAAGATTCTCGTCCGGGGTCCGCTCGCACTCACAGACGCTCGCCCGCTTCGGCTTCCCGAACGTCACCAGAAAGGGGTTGGTGTTCGCGGCGGCGGCGTCGGGGAGCTCGATCGCCCGCGTCCCGAGGGGGAGGCTCGGATACTTCGTCCGCACCCCGGTGGCCTCATCGATCCCATCGAGGAGTGACTCCGCCCCGAGCCGCTTGACGCGGTAGTGGCTGTAAAATCGCTCGTCGGCGGCGTTGCCGGCGGTGGGCTGGGAATCGAGCTGGTAGAGCCGGGAGGTCATGACGAACCGCATCAGCCGGCGGACGTCGAAACTGCTGCCACGGAACTCGGCGACGAGGAGATCCATCATCGCCGGGTTCGACGGGGGATTCGTCGAGCGGATGTCGTCGATCGGCTCGACGAGGCCACGGCCAAGGAGATAGGCGACGTAGCGGTTGACGACGTTCCTGGCGAACCAGGCGTTGTCCGGGGTGGTGAGCCAGCCGGCCAAGGCGATCCGCCGATCCTCGGCGTTCTCGACCGGCTCCCCCTCGAGCGGCGTCGGCTTCATCACCGCGCCGGACCGGGGATGCGAAACCTCGCCGGAGGGATTGACGACGACGATCGTCTCGCCGCCGAAGATCCCGAACTCAGCGCTGTTCTTCGAGGCGACACGGGAGAAGAACGCCGCGAAGCCGTAGTAATCGTCCTGCGAGAGCCGTTCGTAAGGATGGTGATGGCACTTGGCGCACTGGAGCCGCGTTCCCAGGAACAGCTGCGCCGTCGACTCGGCGAGGTCGGATGGATTGTTGGCGATGCGAAAATAGTTGGCGGGCCCGCTTGCGAAGATCGAGCCTTTGGCGGTGATCAACTCGGTCACGAACCGGTCGAACGGCTTGTTCATCCGAAAGCTCTCCCGCAGCCAGTTGTGGAGAGCCCACATCCCGCTCTCGCCGAGGACGGCCGAGTTGTTGCGGATCAGGTCGGCCCACTTCAGGCTCCACCAAGCGGCGTAGCGATCGACATACCGGTCGCGGGCCGGGTCGCCGGTAAGGCCGAGCAATTCGTCGACAAGCCGCTCACGCTTGTCCGGAGCGGTCGAGGCATGGAAGGCGCGGGCCTCGTCGGCCGTCGGGAGGCCGCCGACGGCGTCGAGGAAGGCGCGGCGGAGGAAGGTGGCGTCGTCGCACAGCCCCGATGGCGTCAGGCCGATCTCGGCGAACTTCTTCCCCGCCACGGCATCGAGCGGATGGGGGCTGGTCCAGCCGGAGAGGTCGGCGGCGGCGGCGAAGGGGACGACGAACGTGGCGATCGTCGCCTCCCCGCCAAACCGGGCCATCACCGCCCCCTGGCCCTTCCCGACCGTCGTCGCCATCCCGGCCGGCGACACCTTCAAGACCCCTTCGTCCATCGCGTCAAACCGGGTCCAGCCGGTGACATCCCGACGCCGGCCGTCGGCATACGTCGCCACGACCCGGATCTGCTGGGTCGCGCCCGCGACGGCCACGCGCTTGGCCGGCTCGACCTCGAGGCCGGTCACGGCTACCGGAGAGCCCGAGGGGCCCGGGGCGCCTGCCGCGATCCAGGAGGCGAGCAGCGCGTAGTCGGCCGAGCCCTTGGCGAGCCGTGTCCCGCCGCCGTGCGGGATGCTGTTGCTCGCCTTGCCGAGAAGCAGGCTCCCGTCGGGGTTCGTCGGGCAGACCCGGCGGCCGCGCGAGGCAATGGCGATCGAATGGAAGTCGACCTGCGGATCGAAAGCCATCACCGAGAGGACAAAGCCCCCCTTGCCATATTGGCTGGCATGACAAACGCCGGCATTGCAGCCAGCCCGGGTGAGGACGGGGAGGATGTCCCGCTCGAAGTCGGTCCGCGCCGGCCCGGCGACGCCGCTCACCTCCACCTCCACTGTCCTGGCGGCATCCCCGACGGAGACGTCGATCCTCGCCAAGCCATTGGCCACGGCCGAGACGACGCCCGCATCAGACACCGTCGCCACGTCGGGGGAGGCGCTCGAGAAGCGGGCCACGCCGGTCAGGTCGTCGATTGTCTCAGCCTCGGTCCCGTCGGGCGTCACCGGCCGTACGAGCAACTGGCAGCGTTCGAATCGGCCGTCGAGCGCTACCCGCTGGGGATGAACGACGATCCCTGGGAGAGTGGCATCAGCTGCCATCCCTCCGGCGGCCAGGCACGCCCAGACCGCGATCATGCCGACGGCCCGGGGCAACAACGCGGAGCGGTTCAGAAACATCAGATCCATTCGCGCACCGGTTCCCCCTCGATGAGCCGGATCGGCCGGCCGTCGGCCGTAGTGACGGTGAGATCGAGAGGAAGCCCCAGCTTGTGGTAGATCGTGGCGACGACGTTCTCCGTGAACGTCTCGTGCGTCTTCGGCAAGCCCCCTTCGGCGTCCGTCTCGCCGAGGACGAGGCCGCCGGGGACACCGGCCCCGGCCATGACGACAAATCCGGCGCTCGCCCAGTGATCGCGGCCGATGGCCGGATTGATCTTCGGCGTCCGGCCGAAGTCGGTCATCCAGACAACGAGCGTCTTATCGAGCAGCCCCTGCTGCTCGAGGTCGATCAGGAGCGCGGGGATCGCCTGGTCGATCGCCGGCATCCGGCCTTTCAGGCCGTTGAAGCAGTCGGTGTGGTGATCCCAGCCGGGATCGCTGACGGTCACGAAGCGGACGCCCGACTGGACGAGCCGGCGGGCGAGGAGCAGCCGCTGACCGAACGACGTTCGCCCGTAGTCGTCGCGGAGCGCTGCCGGCTCGCTGCCGATGTCGAAGGCCCGCTTCGTCTCCGGGGCCGTGATCATCGTGAAGGCGGTTTTGTAGTGCTCGTCGAGGGCGTCGAAGGGGGTCGGCTGCCGGTCGGCGAGGCGCTGGAGCCGATCGATGCGGGCGAGAACCGTGCGGCGGCGGTCGATCCGCGCCATCTCCATGTCGAGCGGCGGGGTGATGTCGCGGACGGAGAACTTCTCGGCGTTGGCATCGGCATGGATCTCGAACGGGCCGTGGGCCAGGCCGAGCACACCCGGCATGCCGCCGTTGTTCGTGCGGTCGACGTGGGCCCCGAGTTGGACGAAGGGGGGCAGTGCCGACTTGAAGCCGTGTTGATGGGAAACGACCGACCCGACGCAAGGGTAGACGAGCGTCGGATTGACGTTCCGCCCCGACATGCACCAGTGGTCGGCCACGCCGTGGCCGGCGTTGCGGGGATTCCAGCTGCGGAGGAGCGAGTAGCGCCCCAGCTCCCGGGCCATCCGGCCGCAGAGCTCGGTGAAGAACACCCCCGGCACCGCCGTGGAGATCGCATTCAAGGGCCCGCGAACGCCGTCGGAGGCCTGCGGCTTGGGGTCGAAGGTGTCGTGGTGGCTCGTTCCCCCCTGCGTCCAGATGAAGATGCAGGAGACGTCGCTCGTGGCATGGCCGGTGTTGGCGAGCAGCCGGGTCGGCCCGAGGGCCCCGGCCACCGACAGCCCGGCCAACCCACCCGCGAGGCCACCAGCGAGAAAAGCCCGTCGACCTCTGGCCCCCCCGGTCATGGCCCCACCCGATGACACTCGTTCCATCGCTCCCTCCCCGGGGGGCGTCCCCGCGGCCTGAAAAGCCGCAGACAAGCCCGCGAAAACGTCGTTCTCCCGGGAAGACTTTAGCTCAGCGGGGAGAGGGGGGGCAAGTTCACCGGCTGGCCCTCAGCCGCCGGGGCCGAGCTGCCTGATGTCGTCGAGCTCGTCGCGGGGCTCGCGTCGGAAGGCGATCATCCACCGGCCATGGAAGCCGGGCAGGCTCCACACGCCCCACATCCGCCCCTCGCCGTCATGCTGCCCCTCGTAGCGGACGGAGTGGCGGCCGAGGTAGTCCTTGAGGATCGACACCCGGCCGTCGTCGGTGATCAGCCCCTGGAGCGTGAACGGGCCGATGATGTCGGAGCCGACGCCGTCCACGGCCCGCCCCTCGACGGCCAGCCGCAACTCCTCCATCGGCTGCCGGCCGTGGAACACCTGCTCCCACCAGCCCTCGCAGGGGACCATCCGCCGGTTCGGGCTCATAGGCTCACCCAGTTCCCAAGGATGCGTCAACGATCACACGCCACGGCGCGGATGAAACCGATACGCACCGGGCCCCGATCCGGTTCAAAAGCCTCGCGGAGCATCAGACGACGTTCCCGCGATTCCCCGCCTCCCTTCACACCGCCGCGATCAGGGGTGGGCGTCCGCCGCGACTCCCGTCGACGATTCTCCGTCGGCGACGCTCCCGCCCCGGGCACGGCCGAGGACGAACACCGTCAAATCGTCCCACAGGGAATAGGCCACCGGCGTCAGCAGGAGCGTGAGGAGAAGGGAAAGCACCTGGCCGCCGAGGATCACCTTCGCCATCCCCGCCCGCGAGGCGGCCCCCGGTCCCTCCCCCATCGCCATCGGGATCATCGCCGCCACGAGCATCACCGTCGTCATCAGGATCGGACGGAGGCGGACGGCGTTGGCCTCGAGAATCGCCCGGTCACGCGGCACCCCGCGGCTGCGCAGGACGTTCGTGTAGTCGACTTGGAGAATGCCATTCTTCTTGACGATCCCGAAGAGCATGAACAGGCCGAACATCGCGTAGATGTCGAGGTTCGTGCGGAGGAGGATGAGCGAGAGGATCGCGAAGGGGATCGTGAGGGGGAGGGCGAGGAGGATCGTGATCGGGTGGACGAGGCTCTCGAACTGGGCCGCGAGGATCATGTACATGAACAGGAAGGCGAGCGCGAAGGCGATGACGAAATTGGCCATCGTGTCGTTGAGATTTTTTGCCTGCCCGATGAACTCCCAGCGGTAGTCGGCCGGCAAGTCGAGCGTCTTCACGAAGGCGGCGAGATCGTCGACCCCCTCGCCGAGCGCCTTCCCCTCGAGGTTCGCCGACACGACCACCTGCCGCTGCCGCGAGAAGCGCTCGATCGTGCTCGGCCCCTGGGCCTCCTCGAAGTCAGCGACGTTCCCCAACTCCACCACCCCGATGCCCGGCTTCGACGAGGGGACGGTGAGGCGGGCGATGTCGGCGGGATCGTCCCGGAAGCCCCGGTCGGCGCGGAGCCAGACGTCGTACTGCTGGTCGGCTTCCTTGTAGGTGCTCACCGGGAAGCCACCGACGAGGACGTTGGTCGTGGCCGAGATCGCCTGGACGGAGACGCCCAATTCGCTGGCCCGCTCGCGGTTGGGAACGATCCGCATCTCCGGCTTGCGGAACGAGAGGCTCGTGTCGACGTCGACATAGGGGCCCTGAGCCCGCATCCAGTCGGTGATCGTCTGGGAATACTGCTGGAGCTTGTCCATGTCCGGGCCGCGGAGATTCAAATCGATCATCACCTGACGGAAGCCCGAAGCCGAGATCGCCGCCACGTCCTGCACCGCCGCGCGGAGGTCGGGGTAGTCGACGAGGATCTTCCGCGCCTCCTGCATGACGTCGAACTGGCTGTATTCCCGCTCTCCCAGGTCGACAAGCCGGCAGTAGATGCCGGCGCGCGTCACCTCCCCCTGGCCCCGAGCGGTGCGGCCGCTGGTGTCCCCGATCGTCGTGAACGTCTTCGTCACGCCGCGCACGCCCCGCAGCCGCTGCTCGACCTCGGCGAGGACCTCGTCGGCCCGCTCGAGCGACGTCCCCTCGGGAAGCGTGACGACGACCTCGAACTCGCTCGTGTCGTCGCGGGGGACGAAATCCTTGCCGACGATCTTCATGAGCGTCGGGGTCGAGGCAAACACGCCGACCGAGAGGAGGACGATGAGCCAGCGGTGCCGCAGCGAAAACCGCAGCGCCCCCATGTAAAGCCCCTCGACGAGCCGCCACACCGGGCCCCCCTTCGTGGCGGCGTGGCCATCTTCGGCCTTGAGAAAGCGCGAGCAGAGCGCCGGCGTCATCGTGAACGAGATCATCATGCTCATGAGGATCGAGAACGCGACGACATAGCCGAAGGAGACGAAGAACCGTCCCACTCTCCCCCCCATGAAGATCACCGGAATGAAGATCACGAGGAGGGAGAACGTCGTGGCGACGACGGCCAGGGCAATCTCGGCGGTGGCCGAGGCGGCCGCCTCCCGGGCCGACAGCCCGTACTCCTCCATGTGGCGGAAGATGTTCTCGTGGACGACGACGGCATCGTCGACGACGATCCCGATCGCGAGGATCAACCCCAGCATCGTGATGTTGTTGATCGTGAAGCCCATGAAGTCCATGAAGGCAAACGTCGCGATCATCGACGTCGGGATCGAGAGCGTGGCGATGAGCGTCGTCCGCCAGTCGCGCATGAAGAGGAGGATCGTCAGGCTGACGAGGACCGCCGCGAGGAGGAGATGAACTTGCACTTCGTGGATCGAGTTTTCGATGAAGCGCGACTGATCGCGGATGATCTGAACGACGACGTCGTCCGGGAGCACCGCCCGGATCTCCTCGAGGCGGTGCTTGACCGCCTCGACGACCGCCACGGTGTTCGTCCCCGACTGCTTCTGGACGATGAGGCTCACCGCCAGATCTCCAGGCCCCGGGGACGCCGAGGCGGTCGTCCACAGTCGGCTCAAGCCGCGCGGCTCCTCGATCGAATCGGTGACCGTGCCGATGTCTTGGATGCGGATCGGCTGGCCGTGCCGGTTGGCGACGATCAGCTGGGCAAAGTCGGCCGGCTCGCGAATCCGCCCCATCGTCCGGAGAACCACCTCCCTCGGCCCCTGATCGATCCGCCCGCCGGGCTGCTCCTGATTCTCCCGCGTGATCGCCTGCCGAACGTCCTCGATCGTGAGGTTGTCGTATTTCTGGAGTCGGTCGGTGTCGATCGAAATCTGGATCGCCCGCTGCCGCCCCCCCACGAGGATCACCGCGCCGACGCCGGGGAGACTCTCGAGATCTTCCTTGATCCGCTTCCGGGCGATCTCCGTGATCTCGCGGGCGTCGCGGCGGCCGGAGATGGCGAGGGTGAGGACGGGCGCCGCATCGAGGGCAAACTTGTCGATGATCGGCGCGTCGGTTCCCTCGGGGAGCTGGCCGAGGATCGTCCGCACCTTGGCGTCGATCTCCTGGGCGGCGACGGCACCGTTCTTCTCCAGGACGAACTCGATCGCCACCTGCGACATCCCCTCCTTCGTCGTCGAGCGGAGCTGCTCGATCCCGGAGACGGTGTTGACGATCTCCTCGATCGGCTTGGTGACCCCCGTCTCCATCTCCTCGACGCTCGCGCCGCGAAGCGTCGTCGTGACGGTCACCAGGGGAAGATCGACGTTCGGGAAGAGATCGACGCCGAGGCGCGGGTAGGCGGAGAGCCCGAGGACGATCGGGGCGATGACGAGCATCGCCGTGAACACCGGCCGGCGGATGCAGACGTCCCAGATCGTCATGGTGTCGTCGGCACCCGGACGCGAACCGGCACACCGTCGGAGAGGAGGGCGAGCCCCGAGGTGATCACCTCGCTCCCGGCGGTTACCCCGGCCGGAATCTCGATCCAGCGACGGACGACGCCGGCGTCATCGGTGACGTCGAGCCGCACCCCCGGCTCGACCGGGATCGCGAGCGCCCGCCCCTCGACAACGACGAACAGCTTCGTCACGCCGGCGAAGCGGACGAGCGCCTCCTCCGGCACGGTCACCGCATCGGCGCGGCGGTCGAGGAGGATCGACGCCTTGGCGAAGGCGCCGGGCTTGAGGCGATGATCGCCGTTGGGCACTTGGACTTCGACGTCGAACGTCCGGCTCGCCGTATCGATCGTCGGATGGACGCGCACGACATGGCCGGAGACCGGCACGCCGGGCAGGCTCTCGACGGCGAGGTCGACCTCCTGTCCGGGAGCGATGCTCGCCGCATGCCGCTCCGGCACCGCGGCCTTGAGCTTGAGGACGTCCTCGACGACGAGCCGGAAGAGGACCGCCGCGGGCATCGAGCGGACGACCTCCCCCTCGGTGACGTGGCGGGCGGCGACGGTGTAGGTGCGGGCGGCGCTGCCGATCTCGTCGGCGCTCCCTTCGCCCCGCTGGCGGAAGGTGCGGACCTCGATCGCCGGAGCGACGACGCGGGTGTCGCCGAGCCGCTTCCGCGCCGTCTCGAGCAGCGCCTCGCGGTGCCGGACCGCCGCGAGCGCCTGCTCGGCATCGAGGAGGCGCTGCTTGCGGTCGAGCCGGGCGGTGTCGAGCGCGAGTTCGGCCTTCTGGATCTCGTCCTTCGTGATCGCCCCCCGCGCCTCCAGCCCCCGGAACCGCTCGACGGTGTCGGCGGCGTTGCGCTCCACCAATCCCGCTCGCTCCACCGACGGGAGCCGGGAAATGTCGAAGGAAAGATCGGGCACCGTCGACAGGCCAAGCGCGGCAAGCTCCAACTCGAGGGACCGCTCCACCTCCTGGACCGCGAGAAGGAAATCGGCGTCGTCGATCTCGAGGAGCAGTTCCCCCGGTTCGACGATGTCGCCGATGTCATGGGAGACCCGGGCGACGCGGCCATCGACGAGGGGCGAGACGTCGATCTCCTCGAAGCCGTGGAGCGTGCCGACCGTCCGCACCCGCCGCTCGACCGGCCTGGGGGTCGCGGCAGCGACGGTGACGACGATCGGCTCAGCCTGCTTGGTCGTCGCTGCCTTGCCAGCCACGGCGGCCTCACCTGCGGCCGGCGGTGACGCACTCCCCGGCAAGGCCACCAAACCGAAGCGGACCGCGCCGAGAGCAGCGCCGACGACGAGCGACCCGATCGCCCACCAGCGCAAAGGACGCCACGGCCGATCGGTCGGTAGCCGGGGCCCTGTCGCGTCGCTCCGCCCCGGTGTGTCTCGTGGCCGGGGCTCGGTCAACGTTCGATGCTCCGAAGAAAGGACGTGAGAGGGGCGTGGTATCGGCCCTCCCGGATGCCGGAAGCGAAAAGGGGGCCGTGAATTCCCTCAGACTACGGGCCGATCGCAACGGCGGGCAAGGCCGATCGATGGCCCGATCGACGCCCACGTTGTGGATCGCCCGGTGGGGTTCGTATCGTGAGGGCATGGCCAAACCAAAAGCCGCGGGCGCCGACGGCTCACCGAGCAGCGGCCAGACAACCCTTCCGGAGATTCCAAGATGGCGATCGAACGAACCGGCCACGCTTCCTTTCCAGCCCAGGGAAGCACGATCCGCTCGATCTGCCTGGCGATCCTCGTGGCCGCGGCGGGTTGCCTCGTGGTGGCCGGCGCCCAGGGGGCCGAGTTGCGGGCCGGCGCCGCCACCGTGAGCGTCACGCCGGATCGCCCGGTCGCCCTCTGGGGGCAGATGAACACCCGCATCTCCGCCGGCGTCGCCAGCCCGGTCACCGCGACGGTGCTCCTCCTCGAGAGCCTCGATGGGGAGCGATCGCTCGGCACGACGACCTTCGTCGCCTGCGACGTGGTCGCCATCCCCGACGAGGCTCTGGCGGCGATCCGCGTGAAGGTCACAAGCCGCATCCCCGCCTTCCCCGTGGAGCGAATCGTCGCCAGCGCCACGCACACCCACACGGCGCCAGTTCTCATCGAGGGCGTCTACGACATCCCCGCAGCCGGCGTTGTCCAGCCCGCGGAGTACGTCGACTTCTTCGCCGAGCGGATCGCCGCCGGAATCGAGGAGGCCTGGAAGACGCGATCGCCCTGCACCGTCGGCTGGGGGATGGGGCATGCGGTCGTCGCCCACAACCGGCGCAGCGTCTATGCCGACAACAACGCCGTGATGTACGGCGTCACCGATCGCCCGACGTTCCGGATGCTCGAAGGCTACGAAGACCACGCCGTCGATGCGCTGTTCGTTTGGAAGGCCGACGGGACGCTGTTGGCGACGGCGATCGACGTCGCCTGTCCGGCCCAGGAAGTGGAAGGGAACGGGCAGGTCGACGCCGACTTCTGGCATCCGGTCCGCGAAGCCCTGCGGCAGGAGCATGGTGCCGGGCTCCATGTCCTCGCCTGGACCGGCG
>CANGGT010000114.1 GCA_947453375.1 Planctomycetaceae bacterium | reverse complement strand
GAAGCCACCGTCGATCGGCTTTCCCGACACCTTCACCGAACCGGAGTCCTTGTCGGTCTCGATGAGGCTGCCGGCCTGCTCGGCGGCGGCCTCGGCCTGCGGCCCGACCCCCATCGAGGCGGCATAGGTGAGGATCCGGTCGAGGGCCAGGGCGATCGCAGCCCCGGGGACTTCCGCATCGGCGATGGTGGTGTTGGCCTTGCCGTTGGTCTCGAGGAGCTTCTCGAGACGGGCTTTGACATCGCCACCGTGGAGGAGGAACGCGTAGTCGGGGGTGACCGCGAGGGTCAGCTCGACCGCGGGCCCGACGATCCCGGCCGCCGGCGTGGCGGAGACGTCGATCGTCACGGTGTGGAGGTTCGCCTTCCCTACCTTGCCGCTGTCGAACTTCGCCTTCACTTCCTTCGGCAGAGCCGAGTCGGGGCCGAAGAGTTCCTTGACCTGCTTCTCGAGCTTCGGGCCGTCGGCGATGTGGGCGCCGGCGGTGATCACCGGGAGTTGGCCGGCGACGCTCGTGTCGACCGTGACGGCGGCGTCGAGCCCGCCGGCATCGGCCATCGCGTCGACGAGGCCGCGGACGACCGTGGCCACGATCTTCATCGTCTTGTCGTTCCCTTGCGGCAGGGCGCCGTCGAGCATCGCCACGATCTGGCGCCGCTGCGAATCATTGAGGGGCTGAACGGCGTGGGCCGCCAGCGCCGGCAGGCCGCCATCCTGGGTGGCCGCGGTCGCCACCGTCAGAGCCGCCGTCGACGAACTGGCCTTGGGGCCGTTGACGGCGATCACCTTGTTCTCGATGAACACGGCATTCTCCGCCGGATCGAGCGCCAGCGCGATCGTCATCGTCTCGACACCGGCGAGGCCCGCAAGCGCCGTCTGGAGCGCCTCGGCATCGACGGGCCGTCCCTGGTTGGCAGACGCGGCGGCCATCTGTTGGATGCCGGCAGCGATCAGAGCGCGGAGCGATTCCGGCATCACCGCAGGATGGGTCTCGATGGCGAGGGTGTAGTCGGTGACGAGCGGGGTGAGCAGCTTGGCGGGATCGGCGATGTCGAACTCCTGGCCACGCTGGCCGATCACCGCCCAGCCGTCCTGCTCGCGGATCTCGATGTCCTGGCCGCTGGGGAGCGTGAGCCGGCGGACGTCGCCATCCTTCTCGATCGGGCCGGTGGACCCCTGGAGCGAGCCGAGGAGTTTCTCGAGATCCTTCACCGGGATGGCGGCATGGATGCCGATGTCGTCGTTGGCCGAGGTGACGATGACACCGAGGGGACGCTTGACGTCGAGACCGGCGAGCCCCTTCCCCTGGGTCGACAGAAGGATGAGCGATTCGAGCATCCCCGCCAGGCCGGGGTTGTCGACGTGGGGGCCAATCCAGGTGAGTTGCTGCTTGAGATCGCCGTAGCTGTCGATCGCGACAACGGCGAGCACCTTTCGGCCGGTGCCGGTCTGGGCCGCGGCGATCGCCGGCAGGAGGAGGGCGACGGTGACGACGACGGCGATCGGGCCGACCAGTCGACGGATGGTGGCAAGGACCATGACTGAAGAGCCTTTCGTGGGCGGACGGGGCGGGGCCTCGACAAGTTTTGCAGTGTAGCAGTCCCCTCCCGGGCAGGCATCGGTCGGGTGGGGCAAAACCCTGCGGAATCGTGGCCGCTGCGGTATCCTCAGGATCCCATGCCCGCGACCTCGCCCACCTTCGACCCGGCCACCCCGGTCTATCCCGTTTTTCCCCTCCCGGGGCGGACTCCGCGGTTCGTCATCCGCCGCCGCATGCTCCAGGGTGTGCTCTATCTCCTCACGGCCGCCACGACCTTCTCCGCCGGCGTGGTCGGCTGGGAGCCGCTCGTCCTCGGCATCGATGCCGACGTCGTCGGCGGCTTGGCGGAGCATGGTCTCCGCGGGCTGGTTTACATGGTGGCGGTGCTCGCGGTGCTCACGGCCCACGAGGCAGGGCACTTCATCGCAGCGACGATCCATGGCATCCCGGCCACGCTCCCCTTCTTCCTCCCCGTGCCGGTGCTGCTCACCGGCACGCTCGGCGCCGTCATCGGCATGGAGGGATCGCGAGCGACCCGCCGCGAGCTCTTCGATATCGCCATCGCCGGGCCGCTGGCCGGGCTGGCGATCGCCATTCCGGCGCTCGTGGCGGGGATGGCCTGGGCCGAGCCTGCGGCGGAGAGCCTGTTCGGGCTGCCGATCGCGGGGCACTGGCTGCTCGAGTGGGTGCGGCCCGACATCGCCGCCGGGACGATCCGCCCCAACGCTCTCTTCATGGCCGGCTGGGTGGGGCTCCTCGTCACCGGGCTCAACATGATGCCGATGAGCCAACTCGACGGCGGCCACGTGATCTATGCCCTGTTCGGCGAGCGGTCGAAGTGGCTGGCCCGAGGAGTGCTCCTGGCGGCTATTTCGTCGATCATCGTCACGGGGCGGACGAACTGGACGCTCATGGTGGTGCTCGTGACGCTCATCGGCGTCGATCATCCGCCGGTTCGCGACGAGGGGCCGCCGCTCGATTGGCGGCGGATGACGCTCGGGCTCGTCTCGCTCCTCATTCCCGTGCTGACGTTCATGCCGGAGCCGCTTCTGCTCGATTGAGCGCGGAGCGTTCCCTCGGCCGTCGGCGGCCGGCCTTTCCCGGGGAAAGAGGCGTTTCGTTGACGCCCCCGCACCCCCTCCGCACAATCGTTGCTTCTGCCCCCGCCCGGCCCGTTGCTTCGTTCCCGCCCGCGGCTCGGTTTTCCCTTCTCGTCCCCGCCCTTTCCCTTTCAAGGAGGCCTCCCGTGAACTTCGTCGAACAGGAAGACCCGGACGTCTGGGCCGCGATTCAGGCCGAGCAGACGCGCCAGCACGAGGGGCTGGAGATGATCGCCAGCGAGAACTTCACGAGCCCCGCCGTCATGCAGGCGGTCGGCAGCGTGCTGACCAACAAATACGCCGAGGGCTACCCCGGCCACCGCTACTACGGCGGCTGCGAGTTCGTCGACAAGGTCGAGGATCTCGCCCGCGACCGGCTCAAGAGCCTGTTCGGCGCCGAGCATGTCAACGTGCAGCCCCACTCCGGCTCCCAGGCCAATGCCGCGGTCTACATGACCGCCATCCAGCCGGGCGACACGGTCCTCGCCTTCGACCTTGCCCATGGCGGCCACCTCACCCACGGCATGAAGCTCAACGCCTCCGGCGTGCTCTACAAGTTCGTCCACTACGGCGTGCGGAAGAGCGATCAGCGTCTCGACTTCGACCAGATCGCGAGCCTCGCCCGCGAGCACAAGCCGAAGCTCATCGTCGCCGGTGCCAGCGCCTATCCCCGCGAGATCCCCCACGGCACCTTCGCCGAGATCGCCCGAGAAGTGGGCGCCAAGCTGATGGTTGACATGGCCCATTACGCCGGCCTCGTCGCCGCCGGGATCCATGACAACCCCGTCCCGGTCGCCGACTTCGTCACGAGCACCACCCACAAGACGCTCCGCGGACCGCGCGGCGGCATCGCCATGTGCCGCTCGGCCGACGCCAAGATGCTCGACCGCTCCGTCTTCCCGGGGCAGCAGGGGGGGCCGCTGATGCACGTCATCGCCGGCAAGGCGGTCGCCTTCGGCGAGGCGCTGCGCCCGGAATTCCGGCGGTATGCGATGAAGGTCGTCGAGAACGCCAAGGCGCTCGCCGAGGCCCTCGCTTCCGGGGGCGTCCGCTTGGTGAGTGGCGGCACCGACAACCATCTCATGCTCGTCGATGTCACGCCGCTCGGGATCGGCGGCAAGCTTGCCGAGCAGGTCCTCGATCGCTGCGGCATCACCTGCAACAAGAACATGATCCCCTTCGACGAGCGGAAGCCGATGGATCCCTCCGGCATCCGCCTCGGCACGCCGGCCCTCACCACCCGCGGCCTCGGCACGCCTGAGATGAAGCAGGTGGCAGCGTGGATTCTCAACGTCCTCAAGAGCCCCGACGACGAACAGGTGATCGCCACCACGCGCCGCGACGTGGCAGAACTGGCCGAGCAGTTCCCCGTGCCGGCGGCGAAGCTCGAGGCGGTCGAAGGATGAGCCGGAAGCCGGCGGGGCAGGGGGGGAGCCTGAGCGGCGGACAACCCGCCGCGTCGGGGTCTTCTCCGCCCTCGGGCGTCGTGAGAATCGGGCTGGTGCAGTCGGGCTGCACGCCCGACCGCGAGGCGAACATCCAGCAGGCGCTCGCCGGAATCGCCGAGGCGGCGCGTCTCGGGGCCGATGTCGTCTGCCTTCAGGAGCTGTTCGCCGGGGAGTATCCCTGTCAGGCGGAGGAGCATGCGAAGTTTGCGGAGGCGGAAGCGGTGCCGGGCGCCCTCACCGAGCGCGTCGCCGCGGCCGCCAAGGCACACGGAGTCGTCGTCGTGGCGAGCGTTTTCGAGCGCCGCACGCCGGGGCTGTTCCACAACACGTGCGTGATCTTCGATGTCGATGGCGCGCAGGCCGGGCTCTACCGGAAGATGCACATTCCCGACGACCCGCACTACTACGAGAAGTTTTATTTCACCCCCGGCGACACCGGGTTCATGAGTGTGCCGACGTCGAAGCTCGCCGTCGGGCCGCTCGTCTGCTGGGATCAGTGGTATCCCGAGGCCGCTCGGCTGACCGCGATGGCCGGCGCCCAAGCAATCTTCTATCCAACAGCGATCGGCTGGCTCGAGGGGGAGGAGGATCTCCACGCCGCGCAGTACGAATCGTGGGACACGATGCTCCGCAGCCATGCGATCGCCAACGGCGTGTTCGTCGTCGCCGTCAATCGCTGCGGCCGTGAAGGGCCGCTCAAGTTCTGGGGGGCGAGCGTCGTCTATGCGCCGAGCGGCGAAGCGCTTCTCAAGCTCTCGCATGACGAGCCGGCGACGGTCGTCGTCGAGTGTGACCTCGAGCGGATCGAATGGTCGCGGACGCGTTGGCCTTTCTTCCGCGACCGGCGGATCGACGCCTACGGCGACCTGACGCTCCGCTGGGGGCGGTAGGCCATGACAGCCACTCCTGGCTACGAAGCCGATGGAAAGAATCCGGCGGCGCTCGGCTATCGATTGCCGGCCGAGTGGGAGCCGCATGCCGCCACCTGGGTCGCCTGGCCTCATCGTCGGGCGACGTTCCTCGGCCCCTTCGCCGACATTCCCCGCGCCTATGCCCGGATCATCCGGGCACTTGCCCGCCATGAGCCGGTGCGCGTGATCGGCACGGGGGGCGTGCTCGACGAGGCGAGCGCCGGTGTCGGCGGGGCCCCCGGCGTGACGCTCGTCGACATCCCCACCAACGACTCCTGGATCCGCGACACGGGGCCCGTGTTTCTCGTCCCTGGGAACGGGGCCGATCTTCCCCCGGCCGCCGTGACCTGGGAGTGGAATGCGTGGGGGGGCAAGTATCCCCCGTGGGATGCCGATGCGCAGGTGGCGCGGTCGATCGCGGCCCGGGAGGGCTGCACGATCTTCGCCCCGGGGCTTGTCCTCGAAGGGGGGGCGATCGAGACCGACGGCGAGGGGACGCTCCTCGTCAACGCCCGCTGTGTCGAGACCGACTCGCGGAACCCCGGCGTCGCGCGGGACCGCCTCGAGGAGATCCTGCGGCAGAGTCTGTGCGTCGATCGTGTCCTCTGGACGGGGGGCGAATTGGCCGGCGACGACACCGACGGCCACATCGATCAACTCGCCAGGTTTGTCAGGCCGGGGGTCGTCGTCGCTGCACGCCAGCCCGATCGATTCGATCCCAATCATCAGGCGCTCGCCGAGAACATCGCCCTCCTCGAGACGTTCATCGATGCAAAAGGGAGGAGGCTCGAGGTGATTCCGATCGACATCCCCCCGCGCTTCTCCTACGGCGGGGTGCAACTGCCGGCGAGCCATCTCAACTATTACGTCGGGAATCGGTTCGTCGCCGTGCCGGTGTTCCACGAACAGAGCGATCGTCGTGCCCTCGACACCCTCGCCGCCTGTTTCCCCGGGCGGGTCGTGGAGCCGGTGCCGCTCGACGTCGTCGTCCGGGGCCGGGGAGGGCTCCACTGCATCACCCGCGACCAGCCGGCGTGAGGGATCCGTTCTCCCCAAGCGGGGAGGGGGCCGTCTCGCCTGTGCTTCCCGTTTTCCCTGGTTTCCCCGGCTGATCTGCTCTTGCCCCATCCGCCTCGGCCCGCGACCATCGTCCCCTGTCGACCCCCGGTGCCACCGTGGCGGCCCCGGATGGCCAGCAATCCCGGCGAGAGAGTGTCGGTATGGAGCAACTCGCAGCGGCGATGCAGGGATTCCTCGCGCTTGTCGCGCGGCTCAGCCTGGCAGCGATCTTCATCGCCAGTGCGGTGGGGAACAAGATCCCGCAGTTTCGGGCCACGGCCGAATACATGAAGACCGAAGGGGTGCCAAACCCCACCTTCGCTCTCTTCGGGGCCATCGGCCTCCTTCTCCTCGGTGGCCTGTCGCTCGTGATCGGGGCCTGGACGCGGATCGGGGCCTTCTTTCTCCTGGTGTTCCTGGCCGCCGCCACCTACTTCTTCCACGATTTCTGGCAGTTTGTCGATCCGCTCCAGCGGCAGTTGCAGACGATCCAGTTCCTCAAGAACGTCGCCATCGCCGGCGGGCTCATCTCCCTGATCGCCAATGGGGGGGGGAGTTGGAGCGTCGACGGCTGGATCAGCCGCCGTCAGGCTGAGGTCGAGGCCGGGGCCCCGGCCCCGAAGCCCCGGGTGACTGCAAAGTCGACCGCTCAGGCGTGAGCCGGCCGCACCGCTGCCACGACCGGCCTCCATCCCGTACGATGCTCGCCTTGGGGGGGCGTCCGCGCCGGGTGTCTCCTGCTTGGCCAGTCGGGAGGAGAGAGACCATGTTGAGGTTCACCGCTTTTGCCGTCGTCGGGATCGTGGGAGTGCTCCTTGGTGGAGTTGCTCGGGCCGCCGATCCGCAACCAGCCCAGGGAAGTTCGACCACCATGCATGCGCCAGTCGCCACCCCGTTCGGTACGCTCCCTGACGGCCGCTCCGTCAATCTCTGGACGCTCGAGGTTCCCGGTGGCTGGAAGGCGACGATCAGCGAATACGGCGCGATCCTGACGTCGTTCCATCTGCCGGCCAAGGAAGCGGGCGGGGCGCCGGTCGACGTCGTCCTCGGCTTCGATTCGGTGGAGCCCTATGCCAAGGGGCATCCGTACTTCGGCGCCACCTGTGGCCGGGTCTCGAACCGGATCGCCAAGGGGGCCTTCGATCTCGATGGAAAGTCGTATTCACTGGCCACCAACAACGGCGTCAACCACCTCCACGGCGGCAACGTCGGCTTCGACAAGCATCTCTGGAAGGCCGTCCCGCATCTCGCCGGCAACGCTCCGTCGCTCGAACTCACGACCGTCTCGCCCGACGGCGAAGAGGGCTACCCCGGCAAGCTCACCGCGAAGGTCGTCTACACGCTCACGCCCGCCGGCGAACTGATCGTCGACATGTCGGCCACGACCGACGCCGCGACGATCGTCAACATGGTCCATCATTCCTACTGGAACATGGCCGGGCAGTCGTCGGGCCACATCGGTCCGCAGCAGCTCACCGTCAACGCCGACACCTACCTCCCGGTTGATGACGGCGGCATCCCCACCGGCGAGCTTGCCAAGGTGGAGGGGACGCCGTTCGATTTCCGCCCCGACCGCAAGCCCGCAGGCACGCTCGCCGCCGCGATCGACAGCCTCCCGGCGAGTGCCGACGGCACGAATCCCGGCGGCGTCGACCACAACTATTCCCTCCGCAACTGGAAGCCCGACGGAGTGTTGCGGACGGCGGCCATCCTCAGAGACCCCGCCAGCGGCCGGCAGATGGAAATCCTCACCGATCAGCCCGGCGTTCAGGTCTACACCGGCAACTACCTCGACGGCACGCTCACCGGCAAGGGTGGCACGATTTACGGCAAGCATGGTGGCATCTGTCTGGAGACGCAGAAATATCCCGACTCGATCCACCACGCCGATTGGCCGAGCACCCGTCTCGACCCCGGCCAGACCTACCGCCACCGGATGATCCACCGGTTCACGAAGTGAGGGTCGGGACTGCCGACGTATCGTCTTTCTGAAACTCGGAGCCCCCGCATGGTCTTCCCTGTCGCCGACGACAACTCCGATCGGACGCTCTTTCCGCTCGTCACGATCGCGCTGATCATCCTCAACGTGTTCGTGTTCGTCGTGCTCCAGGGGATGGGGGAGAACGACGACGTCACGCTCGCCTACTGCCAGGTGCCGGCGGAGATCATCTCCGGCCGTGACATCGTCACCGAGCCGAGCGTCCGCGAGATCGCCGTTCAGGGGCAGCACCTCTCCGTGCCGGTGCCGGGCCTGCGCCCGACGCCGATTCCGGTCTGGCTGACGCTCCTCACCGGCATCTTCATGCACGGCAGCATCATGCACCTCCTCGGGAACATGTGGTTTCTGTGGCTCTTCGGCGATAACGTCGAAGACTGCATGGGGCATGTCCGCTACGCGCTCTTCTATCTCGCGACCGGGATCATCGCGTCGCTGGCCTTCGTGGCCACCAATGCGAGCGGTGAGGCGGCGCTCACTCCCTGCCTCGGGGCGTCGGGGGCGATCTCGGGCGTGCTCGGGGCCTATCTCGTCCTCCATCCGCACCGCCGCGTGAGCGTGATCCTGATGCGGATGATGGTCGACGTTCCCGGCTACATGGCCGTGGGGATCTGGTTCCTCTTCCAGGTCGTCAGCGGTCTGTTCGATTCCGGTGGCGGCGGCGGGGGCGTGGCCTACTCGGCCCACGTCGCCGGCTTCCTCGCCGGGATCGTCCTTGCCAAACCGATGAGCGCGAAGTGGGCCCGCGACGAGGCCGATCCGCTCGTCATCCTCCGCCGCAGGATTGGGTGAGCGTCATCAGCGGTGGGCCGGCTCACGGCGAGACTGGATCGCGGTGAGACTGGATCGCGGCGATCGTCTTGGCGGTGACGAGATCCCAGGTGCACTCTCTGGCCTTGGCGATCGAGGCCACTTGCAGCCGGTGAAGTTCGCCGACTGGCATGGCGATGAAGCGCTCGATCGCGCCCCTCAACTCCCCGACTTCGGGCCAGGGGAGGAGGACGCCGTTGTCGGTGCCGACCCATTCCGCCGTCGCACCGACATCGGTGGCGATCACAGACAGGCCGCGGGCCATCGCCTCGAGGACGACCGTCGGCATCCCCTCGGCGAAGCTCGGGCAGAGGAGGACGTCGCTCGAGTCGAGGATCCCCTGGAGCGTTTCGGTGTCGGTGACGGTGCCGTGGTAGACAACGTCGTCACGCTTCAGCCGCAGCGACTCGGGGATCGGGCCAACGAAGTGAAACTCGACGCCCGGGGCCCGCAGCGGAGCGATCGCCTCGAGGAGTTCCGGCACCCCCTTGCGGCGTTCGTGCCGGCCGATGAAGAGGAAGCGGCGCTTCGCCGTCGGCGCCGGCCGATCGGTGACGATCCAGCTGCCGTCGATGGCGTTGGGGACCTCGACGAGGCGTTCGGCTGGCACTTTGCAGCGACGCTCGATGATCTCGCGGATCCTGCGGGGGAAGGTGAAGACGACGTCGGCGGAGCGGTCGAGGGAGACGACCTGTCCGCGGAGGACGAATTGCTCGAGCCAGGATCGCAGATCGGCGACCCGCTGAAACATCTCGTAGCCGTGCTGGTTGACGCCGACCGGGGGGAGATCGGTGGCGCTCTGCCGCCTGGCGGCCCCGAAGGCGATCCCGGTCAGCCCCTGCGCGTAGACAAAATCGGCCCCGACCTTCGCCTCCCGGTAGCGGTTGAGGAGAACGCGCGAATAGGCGCGGCAGTCGTTGAGATAGTGGCCGGGGTAGCGGCCGGCCTTCGGGGGCACGACGACGAGGCTTTTGATCCTCGGGCGCGCCTCGGCAGGAAAATCGTCGAGGGCCTCGGCCCGGGCCCGCAGTTCTGGAGTGTCGGCCGAGTGGAGGAGGGTGACTTGGACGCCGGCCTTGGCGAAGTGAATCGCCAGCATCCGGGTATGCCGCTGGATCCCGCCGAGGCGGTAGGGATAGACACCGTCGGCAAGGAGGGCGACGTGGAGAGGCGCGGATGAGGCCGACGATGGCATGGGGCTTTCCGCCGGGGGAGGCCCGGAAGCGGTGACGCCGAAGATCCCGGCGGCAGACACGTCACAAGCAAATCGGGACGACTGGCGGGAGCCCAGCCGACGAACCGCCGCGAATCTCGGAGAATAGCTCTCACCAAGCCCTTACGCAACGAACGTCCCGAGGGAGCAGGCGATGCCGCGGATTCCGGCCGAACACTCGGCCGTTCATCGCCGGCAAGGGAGCTCGGGCTCGTTGACATCTTCCGGATTGCCGTCCTAAAGTGCCGCCGCCTTGCGAAGTCTTCTGATGGTGGTGCGATTTCACCGGCTCATCGCTCTCAACATGCGGATTTTCGTCACCGGCGCAACGGGCTTCCTCGGATCGCACTTTGTCAACTCCGCTTGTGCCGCCGGGCATGAGGTTGTCGCCATCAGGCGGCCTGGGGCGGTGCCGCGGGTTCCCGTGGCGGCTGTCGTGCGGTGGCTCGACAAGTCACTCGCCGAAGTCGCGGCGGGAGACTTGCGGGGGATCGACGCCGTCGTGCACTTCAGTTCGCAGGGCGTTTCACCGCAGCGGACGACGTGGCAGGAAGCGTTTCGCCACAACGTGACCGAGCAGCTGGGGCTGCTGCTGGCTGCAGCGGATGCGAACGTGGGGCGGTTCGTTCTGTCGGGAAGTTGTGTCGAATACGGGATGGAAGCCGATGCGCACGATTTTCTAGCGCCATCGGCGCCTCTGTCGCCGATGGGCGCCTACGCGGCATCCAAGGCCGCGGGTTGCGTCGCCTCGTTAGCCTTGGCTCGCGACCACAGCTTGCGGATGGCGTATCTCCGCGTCTTCCATGCCTTCGGCGCGGGCCAGCACCCGAGCAATCTCTGGCCGTCGCTTCGCGCTGCAGCGATCGCCGGCGCCGATTATCCGATGACGCCGGGGGAGCAGATCCGCGATTTCATCCCCGTGGATGACGTGGCCGCCACGTTTCTCGAGGTCTGTGTGAATCGGTCGCTCGAAGCCGGGCGGCCCGAGGTACACAATGTCGGTAACGGCCGGCCCATGACGATCCTCGAGTTCGCCGGCCTTTGGTGGCGCACGTGGGGTGCGAAGGGACGGCTCCTGCCGGGGACGATTCCGTATCGCAGGAACGAAGTGATGCGGTGCGTGGCGGAACTCACGCTGCCCCGCTAGGTGTACGGACTCACGAAGCCGAAAGACGTTCGCATCGAAGGACTCACTCAATGCGGGTATTGGTCACGGGAGGCTGCGGCTTCCTCGGCGCGAATCTCAGTGCGGCACTCCTTCGTCGAGGCGTCGAGCTGAGCGTCGTCGATGCCCTGCTGCGGGCCGGCTCGAGGTCGAATCTCGACTGGTTGGAACGGCAGGCCGCACCGGGGCAGCTGCACCATTATGCAAACCGCGTCGAGGACGGCGACGGCGTCACCGATGTGTTTCGTCGCCATGGCCCCTTCGACTGGGTCGCCCACCTCGGCGGGCAGGTCGCCATGACGACATCGATGGCGGATCCCCGTCTCGACTTCGCCACGAATGCCGTCGGGAGTTTCACGATTCTCGAGGCGGCTCGGGCGTTCTCTCCCAACGCGGTGCTGACATTCAGCTCCACGAACAAGGTCTACGGCGACTTGGGCCATGTCCGGTATGCCGAAACCGCCACCCGTTACATCGCTCCTGATCATCCCCATGGTTTCGACGAGTCGCTGCCGCTCGACTTTGCCTCGCCGTACGGGTGCTCGAAGGGGGCGGCCGATCAGTACTTCAGAGACTGGTTTCGAAGCTTCGGGATGAGGACGATCGTGTTTCGGCACAGCTCGATCTACGGAGGTCGCCAGTTCTCCACCTACGATCAGGGGTGGGTCGGCTGGTTCTGCGCGAAAGCGATCGAACAGAAGCGGGCGGCGGAGCGAGGAGATGCCGTCGAATCGTTCGCGATATCGGGCACGGGAAAGCAGGTCCGCGATGTCCTGCATGCCGAGGATTTGGTTCGGCTGTACCTCAGTGCGTTCGAGCGCGCCGATGCGGTCGCCGGCGAGGTGTTCAATGTCGGAGGGGGCCCCGGCAACAGCCTGAGCCTGATCGAGCTGTTCGCCATGCTTTCGGAAATCCTCCGTATCGACGGGGGGCTTCGCTACAGCAGGCTCGCCAGGCGGCACAGCGACCAGGACGTGTTCGTCGCGGACATTCGCAAGGCGAATCGATTGCTCGGTTTTTCGCCGCACGTCAGCGCGAGAGACGGGATCGGGGAAATGGTTCAGTGGGTCGGAGGACTCGGGTGATTCCTTCTGGCGATTGGGTAGCGGTGCCGGTCCGATTCGAGGCACGAAGCGATTGGCACCATGGCACGATTCCGGCGGGTGCCCCGCGCCGATGATTCTTGGGAGGGCGTCATGTCCGGTCATTGCTTGGTCATACTCCTCGGGCAGACCCGGTCCTCCGATCTGACGGCCAGGAGTTTCGAGACGTTCGTTCGTTCATCGATCAATCCACATGGCCGCGTCGACGTCGCGCTGTGTCGAGGTGAAGGCTATGCGGAGCCTGATTCGTACTTTGCTCCGCAGGCAACTCACGTCTGGGAATGTCCGCAGCCGCATTCCTGGAACGAGGTATTCGCCGAAGTCGCACGAAAGAACGGCGTGGCCGACCCGAACGGGTGGGAGACGCTGCTGCCCATTCCGGGGAACTGGATGGGGGAGATCACGGAATGCGGAACCACGCGCGCCGGTTCCGCCGCGCGATGCCTCGCCCTGAGACACCACGCCCTGGAGATGATCGAGCGACTCGGACTGCAGAGGGAGTACTCGTGGTTCATCCTGTCGCGTTCCGACTACCTCTACCTGGCACCGCATCCGCCACTGGACATGCTGGGGAGCCATCGATCGTGGATTCCCCGCGGTGAAGGCTACGGTGGGGTGACGGATCGGCATCTCGTGTTTCCGGCCCACGAGGCAACGCGAGCCCTCGATCTGCTCCGTCCGTTGGTCACGGACCCGGTGAGCTTTCGGCGT
>CANGGT010000113.1 GCA_947453375.1 Planctomycetaceae bacterium | reverse complement strand
GGCTTGGATGGCGGAGGTCGTGCGGGCAAGGAGATTCCCGAATGCCTTGCGGGCTGAATCGTCGACTTCATGCTCACCGAGATAGCCGAGCCAGAACTCGAGCGCCGTGACGTTGCCCGACACCGGGATCCAGTCCGCCTGCCGGGCTGTCAAGGCAGCGAGGGCACGCGAGAGCCGGGCCACGTCGGCCCGCCGGACGACAGCATCCGGGAGTTTCCCCTCGGCCTCGGGGCCGGCGAGCCAGCCGAGGGCAGCGCGGAGGCGTCGATCGACGAGCGTGCGGCGTTCCAGGAGCGGAGCCGAGCGGGTGCGGAAATCGTCCCAGGTCTCCTGCCGGAATCGTTCGACGTCGGCACTCGAATGGAAGCTCATCCCCATGTGCGTGTCGTCATAGCGCTGCCCCGTTCCCACGATCGATTCGACGAGGTAGCTGTGCCGGTGCTTGGCGAGGGGCGCGCAGATCCCATCGAGCGCCTCCGACGGGTGGGGGGGCGTCCGCTGCAGCATCGAGCGGGTGTCGTGCAGCGATGTGAGGCAGTCCGCGGCGGTCCGCCCCGATGGTCCGCGTGCCCCCGGAAATGACAGGTGCGGGATGAGATCGCCCCCCAGCCACCGCTCGGCTGCTTCCCGGGCCGCCTGCTCGGCAGCCTGCTGCGACAGCAGGGCTGCTGCGGGGCGCAGCTGCTCCGAAGCGACCTTCCCCGGAAGGGCCTCGGTGTACCTCGCCATGGAAAGAGTCCGGCAAAGACGAGGGAAGTCGGCGAACAGCCGGTGTGCCGGCTCCCTGCAGGCGAGCACCGGCGCAGCCCCGTCGGCTGCGGCCCGGGCGATGCGCTCCCGGTCGGCGGGGTGGGTGGCGAAGAGGGCGGTCTTCTCCTCGGCCACCGATTTCTCGATTCTCCCCTGCTCCTCCGTGGAGAGGCGGTGGGAGAGTTCGACGACGAGGTCGGGCACGCTGTCGGCGAGGACCCCCTCGAACCAACTCTCCTGGAGGAGTTGCCAGGCCTTCTGTTCGGCCACCGAGAGACGTGGAAGGGAGTGGAACGTGTCGGCAACCACCTGGCCGCCGACGAGCCTGGTTTGGTGGAGGTCGGCGTCGTATTCCATCTGGCGGGAGAGCTGGCAGGAGACCGCGTGGGCGACCCACATCAGTCCGAAGAGGACTCGGCGCGTGAGCCAGACGCACCCCCGCGCGAGCCAGAGGATCCAGGCGATCCGTATGTCGACGGACTTCGACCATTCCTCGAGCCACATGTCCCAAGCGTCGCGTTGCCACACGACGCGGGCGAACCAGCCATTGATCCGGTTGATGAGAGCACCGAAGCCCATCCCGGCGCCTTGGGTGAAGTGGCCGAACTCGTGGGCGAGAACGCCGGCAAACTGCTCGACCGTCATCCCCGCCACGAGCGGCAGGCCGATCGTCAGCACGAGGTCGTTGCCGATCAGGCTCACCAGACCGCGTCGATAGGACGCCGAGGCGTTGACCTGCAGATCGATGTCGATCCGCTTCGGCAGGGGGGATCCGACCGCTTCGCAGATTCGGTTCACGAAGGCAAACAGCGTCGGCTCGTCCTCAGGGCGAAGGGAACGGGGGGTGGGGTCCTTCGGCCGGCGGGCAAGGAGTGGCTTCAGCATGAAGGCTACGAGGACGGCGCCGATGATCGCCGGGGCGACATAGGCCAGCCCCACCATCAAGGCGGCCTTGCCGCGAAGCTTGTGGTCGGTGAGCATCCCGACATCGTGCACCAGATGCCACCACACTCCCCAACCGACGCCGACGATCATCGCCACGTAAATCAGCGGCAAGAGGATCATCACCAGCCCGACCAAAGCCAGTGACAGGCGGTAGCCGAGCGTCGTTCCAACCGGACGGATGTTGCCGGTGACCAGAGCCACCGCCTCTGCAGGGGAGAACCGCCCGGGAGGGGGCAGAGGGAGCGCCGGCGGTCGGGACGCCGTGGGCTGACCGGCGGCCTTCTGACCCTCGGTGCGGATACCGACCCGGAAAGGGGTGGCGCACTTCGGGCACTTCACCGACCTCCCCGCAAGTTCGTCCTTGGCCCGGCCGGACCAGGCACACTTCGGGCATGTGACTCCGATCGACATACGATTGCTCCCCCGAAAAGGTTCCCCCTCCGGCGGAGTATACCGATCGCTCGATCGATCGATTCCGGCGATCGATCCGGCGGCAGGGCCGGCCCGTCGGGAGTATTCTGGTGACGACTCGCCTGCAGGGCGTTGAAACCGCAGGCTGGGGGAGTGATCCCCTTCACGGAATCTCGACGAAGGAGGAGGTGTCATGCGAATGACGGGAACTCGAGCCGATCGTTTGACAAGCGGCATGCGGGCCTGGGGGATCGGAGGATTCGCAGCCGTGCTCCTTGTGTCGGCCGGCTGCGGCGGGACCGCAGCCCCCGGCGTGGCCAAGCCGGCAGCCCCGGCGGCCGCCGCGCCGCGTCCGGTGTCGATCGCGCCCGAGGCCCGGGAGGTGATCGACCGGATGGCGAAGTTCCTCGGCGCCACCAATCGCTTCACGCTGCGCCAGGTGAGCACCACGACGGTCTCTGACGAGGCCGCCAAGAAGCTCGCCGGCGAGATGACGCATGGAGTGCGCGTCGAACGCCCGAATCGACTGGCCGTGGTCCTCACCGGCGACCAGCCGGGGAGCGGCACCGTGATCAGTGACGGACAGTCGCTCGTCATCCATCAGAAGCAGAAGGACGCCAACCGTTACGAGTCATCGCCGGCTCCCGCGAGCCTTTCTGAACTCGTCGACAATCCCCATCTCCGCGCGATGCTCGCCGTCGGCGGGGCCGACGTCGTCACGAAGGCACTGCTCGGCGAGGATCCGGCCACGGCCATCCTCGAGGGGGTGCAGGAGCTCTCGGTGGCCGGCACCGAGGAGATCGACGGAAGGTCGTGCACGCACCTCGTGGCCAAGGCCGAGTCGGGGAATTGGGACTTGTGGGTGGCGACCGGCGACGAGCCGGTGCCGGTGAAGTTCGTCCCGGCGATCGGTCAGTTGTTCTTCGGTGGGAAGAACGTCGATCTCTCGTCGACGGTGGTGTTCGACCAATGGCGTTGCGATCCGGCCTTTGAGGCTGCCGACTTCGCCTTCGTGCCGGAGGATGGCTGGGAAAAGGTCGATTCGCTCACCGGTTTCGCCGATCAGGCCCGTCGCGATCGGCTCGCCGCAGCCCGGCCATCGCTCCACCCCACCGTCGGGTTTCCCGGCATGCCGCTCTCGCTGGTCGGGCCGGATGGCGCCCGTTTCGATCCGGCCATGCAGAAGGACAAGATCGTCGTCCTCGACTTTTGGGCCTCCTGGTGCGGCCCGTGCCGTGCCTCGCTTCCGGTCGTCGCGCAGATCTGCAAGGAGTATGCCGACAAGGGGATCGTGTTCCGCGCCGTCAACGTCAAGGAGGATCCGGAGACGATTCGCAAGTTCCTCGCCGAGGAGCCGATCGATGCCCTGGTGGTCATGGACACCGAAGGCACAGCTTCGGCGGCCTATCGGGTCGAGGGGATCCCGCACACGGTGATCATCGGTCGGGACGGGATCGTTCAGGCCGTCCACGTCGGCGCGGGCGATGGGATGGAAGCCAAGCTCCGCAAGCAGCTCGACACGCTCCTCGAGGGGAAGTCACTGGCGCCGAAGGGGGGCAACCAGGCCCGCGCGGAGCCGCTGTGAGATCCCGACGTTCCGCAACGATCGGCCCGCAAGGCGTCGAGGGTGCCCGATCAGTTGGCCCGCTCGAGCCGGAAGACCCCGTTGTCCTTCTTCGAGGTGTAGCGGGCCTCGAACCGGCAGGCGTCGGCTTCGGCGCGGTAGCAGAACGTCCCGAACATCCGGCCGAGCCACGAACTTCCCGCCAGGATCACCTCGTCCCCCCCGTCCTCGATGACCCGGAGCGTGACGGAGTAGCGGAAGGGAAAGATTTTGAAGAAGCGGCCGGAGAAGTCGACCGCCCAGCGTCCCTCGCCACAGGGGCGGAACGTGGCCCGGAGGGGGCCCGTGTGACCGGTGGAGGTGCTTTCCCAGCTTCCTGTCCATGATCCCGACAGGTCGACCGCGCGGGCCGGACCGGCGACGGTGAGGAGGAATGCTACAACCAGGGGGCCAATGAGACGGGGAAAGGACATCGATTCCGGTTCCTGGGGAGGATCCTGCGAGAAGGGGCGCGCCGGTCGAGTCTGATTCGCCCTTGCAGCGATGCAAGCGGCCGGGCGGTGGGACCGAGGGGCTTTTTGGGGGTGATTGCAATTGAATCCACCGAAAAGTTGACCGCCACCGAACCCGGGGGTAGTTCTCAACGTAGGATCTTCCACCCGCCGGAGGCCTTTCTCATGTTTGCCAGCTTTCCCCACGCCCTCCGTCGCTATCTTTCCAGGCGTCCGTCAGCGGCGCGACGGGCCCGAATGTCGAGGCAGGGCTTGCGGAAGCGTCCGGGGCACTGGGAGACACTCGGCGTGGGGATGCATGGCACGGAGATGCTCGAGCCGAGGATGATGCTCGCTGCCGACTGCCTCGTGTCGCTGCTGAATCCCCATGCCTACTACACCGAGGCCTCGCAGACGATCTACACCCTGACGGTGTCCAACATCGGGTCTGACACGGCGCAAAACGCCGACCTCACGACGTCGTTGGGAAGCCAGGTCTCCGGGGCGGTCTGGTCGGCGAACTACCTCGGCGGAGCCAGTGGACCGTTGTCCGGTGCCGGAGCCCCGTCGGCCAAGATCACGTTGCCGTCCGGGTCGAATGTCACCTTCACCGTCATCGCCAACATCGCGGCTGACGAGACCGGTGCCCTCGTCTCCAAGGCCACCATTTCGGCGCCGGGCGACACAAACGCCACGAATGACATCGCCACCTCATCGCTCAAGTTCGTCCCCACCTCGGTTGCGATGACGAGCGACATCGGCTGGGCGAGTACGTCGAAGCTCCGCTTGGTGATCCCGGCGACTGCCGCGGAGGTCGCTTCGGCCGACGTGTTTGAGGCGAAGTTCAAGGGGGGCGTGCGGGCGGTATTGGGCGATCTCGATGCCGATGGCAAGGCTGAGGTCATCGCGGTTCCCGGGTACGGTCGGACCGGGGAAGCGGTCGTGTACGTTCAGCAGATCGACGATGCCGGCAAGGTGACGCTCGTCAAGGATTTCAAGTACACGCTCCAGCCGTTCGGTGCGGCATACCGCAGCGGTTTGCACGTTGCCGTCGGGGATTTTGATGGCAACGGCACCGACGATGTCGCGTTCTCCAAGGACATCGGGAAGGGAGAGGTGAAGGTCTACACCTCGACGCTCAAACCGAGCCAGCCGTGGGCCCTCTACCAGTCGTTCACGCCCTCGATTGCCGGTTCGATCGCCGGTGTCAGGCTTGCCGCGGCGGATTTCGGCACGTTCGCCTCCGGCGTCACCACCGACGCAACGAAAGTCGATGGACGGGATGAACTCGTCGTGGGCAGCGGGCCTGGCGTCGCGGCCGTGGTGCAGGTGCTTGATCTTTCCGGCACCGCTGAGAAGGTTGTAAAGACCGTGTCGCCGTTCCCCTCGCCGTTCAAGGGGGGGGTGAATATCGTGGCTGGACGGTTCAACGCCGATGCGGTGGCAGATCTGTTCATCGCGCCGCAGGGTGGTGGACAGTCGAAGATCGAAGTCATTGATGGAAAGGTGGGCGCCGCCACGACGCCGCTTTCCGAGATCGCTGTCTTTGGCGACCTGACGTCGAAGCCGGTGGGGGTGTTGATCGCGGCTACCGACACCGATGGCGACGGTCTTGTCGATCAGGTCATCGCTAATCAGGATCGGCTTCACGTTGGGACGGCGCGGGTCTACAACTACGATTTGGTGAAGAAAGTCTGGGAAAAATCTGCGGAAAACACCGCCGTTTCAGGATCGCCGATGACCTCGGCGGCGTCGGTCGCCCTGCCCTACGCCAGCATGGTGATGACGGCAAGCGGGCTGCTCTTCCGCGATCTTGTCGCCGGCACCGGACCGAGACCCTCCTCCGCGACCGCGGCGGTCAAGGTGAACTACACCGGTTGGCTCCTCGACGGCACCCGGTTTGACGGCAACAGCGGCGTCTCGTTCAACCTCAATCAAGTGATTGCCGGTTGGACGGAAGGGCTGTCGACGATGAATGTCGGCGGCCGTCGGCAACTGGTCATCCCGGCGAACCTCGGCTACGGTTCTGCCGGCAGCCCGCCCAAGATCGGGCCAAACGCCACGCTCGTCTTCGACGTCGAGTTGCTCTCGACAACCTGATCGGGTTGTCGAGGCCCGCTACCAGCGGGCTTCGAGGCCCGCATTGGCACCCGACAGGAGCATGCTGCCGGTGTTGTCGATCGCCGTCGCCGGGGAAGTGCTCGCCGAGAAGTTGTATTGATCGGGGGCGAGCGCCACCCCGGTGAGCCAGAGAAGGTTGTAGCCGAACCGGAATCCCCACGTGTCGTCGATCCGCCAGATGCCCGACAGGTTGGCATCGGCGATCATGCCAACGCCCCCCTTCCACGACGATCCAGTGGGGCGATAGGGATCGAGCGGAGCGAGCTGATCCTGGAACGACTGGGTCTGGGAAAGCGACGTCCCGGCGAGGCCGACCTTGATCCAACTCTCGAGGGCCCACTCCTGGAACTCCATCCTCCCGCGGACGCCGACCTGACCGGCGAACAGGTTGGAAGAGGTGTGGGCGGTGTAGGTGTTGGCTGCTGCCCCTCCGGCCGGCGTGAACCCGAGGACGCCGACGTCGTCGAGCCCTGCCCAGCGGAAGCCGGTGATCCAGTCGAGGTGGCCCCCGTCGTACCAGTTCACCCGCTGTGAGGGGCGTTGGGAGCGGGGATTCCAGCCGCCGTCGAACTGATGGAAGACGACATTCGCATCGAACGACTGCAGCGAGGTGATCCCGGTGAAATCCGCCTGGGAACCGTTCCGCATCGCTGTCGAGGCGAAGCCGAGGCCATCGGGAGCTTGAAGGAGGCTGTTGGGGCTCTCCATGCGCGCCCTTGAATACATGTTCCACAGACCCAGGTAGCCGGTCTCCCAGCCGATTCCGTCGCAGCCGTAATCGCCGTAAAGGAGGCGGGCGCCAGGCGCGACCGTGCTCTGCAGCATGTTTGTCTGCAGGGCCGTGAACTGGGGAGTCACGTTCTCCACGACCAGCGGGCCATCCTTGAGGGCGTTGTTGCGCTGCATGGCCAGGGCGTCGAAGACGAAATAGCGCTGGGGATCGGTGGCGGCGCCGACCAACGGGCCCGAGAAGACTTGGGTGGGGGACTCGACGCCGCTTTGAGTTCGGGGCGGGAGCGCCTCGGCGGCCGGCTCAATGTCGGCCGGCTCAATGTCGGCCGGCACCGGTGGGACGTCGCCGCGAAGTTCGGGTCCGCCTTCCGGGGCCGCGCCTGCCGCCTGGATGGCGTGGAGGCAAAGGCACGCCATCATCGAGAGGAAAAAGCCTCCCGGGAGCGTACCGCGTGTCACGGTAGAGGGTGTGCACATCGAAAGTCCGTCGCGATCGGTGGATCCGGAACGACCCGAGTCTCCGGTTTATTCGGCACACTCCACGCAGGGCATGAGAATCGCGATCGAACATCCCAGCGACCGGCAGGCTGCCGAATCTGCGGGGTATCCGCAGCCGGATGCGGGGCTGGCGGGGATGAACAGGAAGTCTGGGGCGTCTGGAGGATCAGCCCTCCCGGATGACGATTCCCTGCTCCTCGAGGACTGGGAGGACGTTGCCGCGGAAGCCCTCGCAGGCCGAGGCGAGCCGGCTGCGCCGTTCAGCAGGATCGGTGATCGGCTTCCCCTCGTGGTTGATCACGCGCTCGTGCTTGGTCATCAGCGCGTCGACTCCCGCCGCGAGGTCGTCGGAGCCTCCCTCGAGCCAGGTGGTGAGAATCGCGGCGTCGAGATCCCCGATCGTGATCGCTGACCCACTCGTGGCGCTAGCCAGCGGAACGCCGCGACCACCGAACATTTCACCGGTCAGAATCGCCCGGTTGAAGGCTGACGACATGGCGATCCGCGTTGCCGCAACGGTGCGGTCGATTTCGAGTGATGGTCCGGACGAAACCTCGAACAACTGCATCCCGACCCCTGCATCGACAGCCTTGGCGATCTCGAGGTCGGTCGATGACGACAGCCTTGGGTCGGCGATGATCTCCGACATTCGCATGCCGCGGCCGGAGAGCATGCCGAGGAGCGTCCCGTAAAGGCCACCGTCGACGGTTGAGTTCACCACGCCAAGATTGACGGTGATCGGCAATTGCACGCCCGGCTTGGGGTTGCGGTACCAGAGATCGTCGGCGGCGCGGAGACGCGCGGCGACGTCAGGGAGGAAGGTCGGCTGCTTTCCGTACACGTCCCATCGGAACATCGTGTTGGCGCAGAAATCCTTGTGGGCCTCGGTCACGAGCCGGTTGGTCGTGGTGCGAAAGAGGTCGTGGAACACCGGCGCGACGCACAGATCCCAGAAGTTCGTGTGCACCGGAAGGCTGCCAACGAAGCTCAGGCCGGCTTCCGCGAACTGGCCGGCGACGTCTGCGAAGTAGAAGCTCGTCCAGTGTTCGTTGAGGTATTCGTGGGCCAGGTAGCGGGGATCCTGGCCGCGGATCGTGTCGACGTAGGACGCGGCGTTGGGGTTGTCGACGAAGTACTTCGCCTTCTGATCTCGCATGTAGGCGAGGTAGTTGACGGCGTCGCGGGCCCGCTGAGCGCTGTCTCCCTGCCGCAGGGCAGCGTACTGCCGGAGAATGCCGCGGATCGGCTGGAGATGGGCCCATCCCGGCATGGCGTTGTAGCTCAGCAGGAGGAGCCCGCCAGGGGCGAGCCGCTCGGAGGCGATGCGAAGGATGTCGGTGCGGACATCGGGCGCGACCCAACTCCACACGCCGTGGAGCGTGATGAAGTCGAAGTCGCGGAGATCGTCGGGGAGCTGTGAGAAGTCGGAGGTGACGATCCGGGCGTTGGAGAGCCCGCCGACCTCGATGTCGCGGGAGATCTGAGCCGTATGCTGCGGATTGAGGTCGACGCCGACGAACGATCCCCGGGGGTTTGCTGCGGCAAGCGTTGTCAGCGTCCGGCCCAGACCGCAGCCGAGCTCCAGATACCTGAAGCCGTCGGCAACCGCGGGGGGCTGGATGCGGTTGAGGAGCGCGACATGACGCAGCGCCTTGGGGGCGAGGTGTGGGTAGAAGCCCGGCACGTAGGCGACATCCGTGACATACCCGGCCGAGTTAGGGGTGGACACCAGCAAGCTCCAGCAAGAAGGGAGGGGCAACCGTGGGGATGTCCCGCGGCACGGCAGCGCGATCAGCGCTCCGGTTCGATCGACGCGGACATCGAGCCTTTCGAGCGGGCGATGAGACGATCGGCGCCGAAGGCGTGGATCTGGTCCCGCTTCAGCTCGGCGTGCTCCATCGTGGTCGTGAGCACGATGACTCGCCCTTGGTCGTCGACCTCCTTGGCGAGCTTCCAGCCCCGCTCCGGCGGATGCCCGAAGAGCTGGCGGAGCATGACGATCACGTACTGGTACGTGTGGTCGTCGTCGTTCCAGAGGATGACATGGTACCGCGGCTGCCGGCGGGGCCGGTCATCGGCGGCTTTGTCCTGGTCGGCGGGGGCGGCGGCCTCCTCAACGGCGACCGTGGCCGCCGAGTCGGGCTCGGTGGGGGCGGGCTCGGATGAAGCACTGGCGGCGGTGGGCATCGGTCTGGCACACTTCCCCGGGTCGGCGGACCACGACGGAAGTATACGTCGCGGTTGCCCCGTGAGCCCTCGCGGGCAGCGGCCCCTGACGGCCCGGCCCTGCCGGCCCCCCTCCCCGGAGATTCTGACCGTGCTCGACCGCCGTTTCGTCGCCGACAATATCGACCTGATCACGGAAAACTGCCGGAAGCGCGGGGCTGACGCCGACGTGGCACGGTTCGCCGAGCTCGACCGGCTGCGGCGGCAATTCCAAGCAGACATCGACCGGATCAACCAGCAGGCCGGGCTGGTCAGCAAGTCGATCGGCAAGGCCGCCGACGCCGCCGAGCGCGACGCCCTCAAGGCCGAGGGGCGGAGACTCCGCGAGGAGGTGGCCGCCTTCGAGGCGAAGCAGGCAGAGGTCGTAGCCGAATCCGACGCGATCCTCCGGGCGATCCCGAACCTCACGCACCCCTCGGCGCCCACCGGCGGCGAGGACGCGGCGGTCGAGTTCCGACGGGGGAAGACGCCGCTGCCACAGTTTGCCTTCAAGCCCCTCGACCACGTCGATCTCGGAGCGAGCCTCAAGCTGTTCGACTTCGATGCCGGCGCGAAGGTGGCGGGCCACGGATTCTACTTCCTCACCAACGACGGCGTGCTCCTCGAACTGGCGCTGACGCGGTACTGCGTCGACCTGCTCCAGCAGAAGGGGTTCACCGTCATGACCACTCCCGACGTGGCGAGGGACTCGATCCTCGAGGGAACCGGCTTCATGCCCCGGGGCCCGGAGACGCAGATCTACTCCATCACTGGGAGCGACTTGTCGCTCGTGGCCACCGCCGAGATCACGCTCGGCGGGGCGATGCACGAGCGGATCTTCGAGGCCGCGGAATTGCCCTTGCGCCTCTGCGGGATCAGCCACTGCTTCCGGACGGAGGCCGGTGCCCATGGCCGGGCCACACGCGGGCTGTACCGTGTCCATCAGTTCACGAAGGTCGAGATGTTTGCCTTCACGCTTCCCGAGCAGAGCGATGGACTGCACGAGGAGCTCCTCGAACTCGAATGCGAGCTGTTCGACGGCCTGGGGATCCCCTACCGGGTGATCGATACGCCGAGCGGCGACCTCGGCGGGCCGGCCTACCGGAAATACGACCTCGAGGCCTGGATGCCGGGGCGCGGTGAGAAGGGGGAATGGGGAGAGGTGACGAGCACCTCCAACTGCACCGACTATCAAGCCAGACGCCTGGCGATCCGCTACCGGAAGCCCGGCGAGAAGGGGACGCACTTCGTCCACACCCTCAACGGTACGGCGATCGCCATGAGCCGGGCAATCATCGCCATCGTCGAGAATTACCAGCAGGCCGACGGCTCGGTGGCCGTCCCCGAGGCACTTGTCGCCTGGATGGGGAAACGAGTCATGACGCCCCCGGTCGCCGGCTGAACGGCGACGGCTGCTGGCCCCCGCTCAGGGCGCACGTTGACGCGGCGGGAAAAAGTGATATCATTTAGATGTCGCCGCGAAATCTCGGCGGCGAGTCTTCCCCGCTCCTTCCATCCGAGAGAGCCATGAACTCGAACACACCGAACCCGTCGACGAGTCCTGCGGTGACGATCGCAGAAGTGCACATGCAGCCGATCTCCGGCTGGGGCAGTTTGTGGCAGGGGGTGGTGCTCGTGGCCTCGCCCGCGGTGATCGTTCCCGCGTTGATCTTCTCCGGCATGCCGTTGCTGATCCCGTTTCTCATTGTGCCGGCGGTCCTCGCCGGGATCTTGACCCTGTCCGGCCTGATGGCCGTCGGCCCCAACGAGGCCCGCGTCTGTACCCTCTTCGGAGAGTACGTGGGGACCGTCCGCCAGACCGGCTTCTTCTGGGCCAATCCCTTCTACACCAAGAAGCCGATCTCCTTGCGGATCCGCAATTTCGAGACCGGCTCTTCGCGGACACCCGAAAAGAAGGATGCCGCGGGAAAGGTCGTTGAGGAACAGGGGCGGACGCACGGCCGGCCATCGAAGGTCAACGATCTCCACGGTAATCCGGTCGAGATCTCGGCGGTCGTCGTGTGGCGGGTCGTGAACACGGCCGAGGCGACTTTCCATGTCCAGGACTACGAAGACTTCGTCGCTGTGCAGAGCGAGGCGGCGTTGCGGTCGCTCGCGATGCGCTATCCCTACGACAGCGAGGATCACGAGATGTCGCTCCGCGGCAACACCGAGGAGATCTGCAAGCAATTGCGGACCGACATCCAGGAGCGGCTCGACCAGGCCGGTGTCGAGGTGATCGAGGCCCGCATCAGTCACCTTGCCTATGCCGCGGAAATCGCAGCGGCGATGCTCCAGCGGCAGCAGGCGTCGGCCATCGTCGCCGCCCGCTCGAAGATCGTCGAGGGGGCCGTGACGATGGTGCAGATGGCCCTCGATCATCTCTCGAGGGAGAAGATCGTCGAACTCGACGACGAGCGCAAGGCGGCGATGGTGTCGAATCTCCTCGTCGTCCTCTGCAGCGATCGCCACGCCCAGCCGGTCGTCAACACCGGCACGCTCTACAACTGATCCGTCTATAAACGTCCTTGCCCCTGGAGGGCTCAATCGGTGCCCCGTGACGCTTTTCTGCTACGGCTCGACCCGAAGGTCCTCTCCGCCCTGCGGCGCTGGGCCGACGACGACATGCGGAGCGTCAACGCGCAGGTGGAGTTTCTTCTCCGCCGAGTTCTCCAGGAGCATGGGCGCTGGAAGCCCTTGGATGGCGAACCTGTCGCGCAACCACCGAGGCGGGGCAGGCCACCGAAGGAGTGACGGCGAGCCGAAGCAGGATCGCTGAAGCTTTCGGGTGGCGCCGATTGTCGACCACGCATCGGTTGCCACACGGCTCAACGATTCAGTTCGAGCTACCTTCGGCAAGATCCAATACCGTTTCGGAGTTCACGGTGATTGTGAACTCAGCCGTGGCCTGGGCTGTCAGGCCGCTTGCGGTCATCACCTGGATCGTGATGAGCTCGGAGGCAATCTGTCCGTCGGCGAGGGCATTGGTGGCAGCGAGAGCGTTGTCGAGGAAATAGGTGACGACGTTGGTGGCGAGATTTAGGGTGGCGGTGCCATAGGTGACGGCGAGGGCGTAGGTGAGGCCACTGTCGGCGGTGACCCAGCCGTTGAGTTCAAGCCAGGCGGTGTCGTAGCTGACCGCGCTATCGATGCTTGCGATGGTGAACGTGGCCGTGGCCGTGGTGACGCTATCGACCGCCGTATCCGCCTTGATGAGGTCGTTGGAAGCCGGAGAGACGGAGACGGTTGGGGCATCGGCGGAGCCGGTGATCGTGAAGGCGATGACGGCTTGCGCGGTGAGTCCGTTGGCGGTGATGGCCTGGATCGTGACGACCTCGGAGACGACCTGTCCCTCGGCGAGG
>CANGGT010000112.1 GCA_947453375.1 Planctomycetaceae bacterium | reverse complement strand
TGGTGATCGAGACGCTCGCGGAGTAGCCGCCGCGCTCGATCGAGCGCGTGGCATGGATCTCGAACAGCTCCGGGTGCAGGACGCGCCCGTAGAGCTGCATGACGAGGTCGGTGACTTTGGGACGGGCCGACAGCACGCGGGCGACTCTCCTTTGAACTGCCCGCGGAAAAAGCCGGCGTCGACTTTCCCCCTCGGTGCACCGCACTCGAGGACCGGGACCGAAAGTATAAAAATCCACGCCGCGGTCACCAACCCGACCACCGCGATCGGCCGGCCGAAGGGGGACGCGACCATGAGCGGCCCCGAAAAAAACGCCTTGCATTTTTTTCGCGGTTTGTCAGGGCGCGGATCGTCAGGGGAGGAGGGCGACGAGCATGTCGTAGGCGGCATGCGTGCCCGCCGCGATCCCGAAGCCCCGGACGACGAAGAGAAGGGCGAAGAACAGCCCGGCCATGGTGCGGAAGGTGAAGCTGTAGAGCTGGAAGGTGTCGCCCAGCGGCCCGACGTAGTGGGCCGCACTGAACAAGAGGCTCGTGAGCACGGCCGACCACGGAAGCGCCGACGACGGCGGCGTGCCGAGACGCTCGAGCCCCCAAGCCACGGCCGGCAGCATGAGGAGTCGGAAGAGCACTTCTTCGTAGAGCCCAGCCCCGCAGAACCCGATGAATCGCGCGAAGATACCCTCCATGCCCGGCCCGAGCAGGAGCGGCCAGAGCCGGTTCTGCAGCCGCGCCAGGCCCACGAGCACGACCGCGAGAAAGAGACACTCTGCCGCCATACCGACAAGCACCCACGGACTGAATCGCCAGCGGTCGTATTCGACATGCTGCCAGGCGAGCAGTCCGAGGATCGTGAGCACCGGAAGGAGGAAATACTCGCCGAATCCCAGGGCATCGAGGATATGTCGCAGCCACACGTCGGCGCCGTTCCGCGGCGAACTCCTCCCCAGAAACAAAACGCCCCCTTCGTAGGCGAGCACGAGCGGGAGGATGAAGACGAGGCTCGTCAGCGGCATCCGCGACAGGGCCCAGTAGCCGTCGGCGGCAGCCGGTGTGTCGGTGGAGCGGCCATCGTCTTCGGAGGCTCCCGGCACCGGCTGAAGGCGAGCGCCGACGCCGCCGAGATCGGCGTCGACCTCGTGCAGCAAGCTGTCGAGTTCCTCCTCGAACGGCGCCGCCTCGCGCCGGTCACGATCTCCTCGATCCTCGCGATCGTCGCGTGAAGCCATCAAGGACACCCTGACACACGACACCTCGAACCGTGGCGATGAACCGATCGACGTTCGTCGAGCCGACCTGTGGCACGTCGCGCCGACAGAGCCCCGAGGCGTCGCCCGGTGCCCCAGCACTTCCGACAGTTGTGTCCGCCGGGGCGCTGAATGACAAGGGCTCCGCCGCAGCCCGACGCGAGGCAACGATGCTGGCGCTGCTGTCAACCCTCTTCAGGGCAACGCCGTCGACGCTTCCGCACCGAACCGGCATCGTTGTTTTCCGCGTATGGCGCGGCTGTGAAGCTTCCTGCTTGACAACCAAGCGTCACCCAACAGAATGGCGCCGCAACGTCGATTGGACGGTCGCTGATCCGCATCGAATCCGTATCGAAGTGGATGAGCGGCTGTGGAAATCGAGATGGCCCATGGTTGGTCGCGGTGCTTGTCGGAGGAATGGTTCCACCCTCACGCATCGCGATCGATCCGCCGAAGGATCGGCACTGGTCCGTCACATTTGCCCTCGTGGCCTTCGTCTCTCTTTCTGGAGCGGCTGGGCCCGACGCGGGGCGGATGGCGGCGGCCAGAGGACGTTGGGCAGCACAACAGATCAGCGCGGTGGCAACCGGAACGATGTCCGGATCGCCGTGCGGCGGGAATGAGAGCTTGGGGGGCGACGACACGAGGGAGCGAATGTCGACGACCTTGGTCGTGGCCTGGATGTCCCCCCCACCTTTCCCGTCTTACCGCCCCACAGCGGGGTCGTCTTCGGCTACGTCGGCGAGGCTGAAAAGCCTCTCGGCCTGACAGCCGAGGGTCGTGCAGGTCGTGGCCGGATGCCGCGAACTGTCGCCGCCGAGCCTCTTCAATTCGGACTCCAATTGGCTTCGGCAGGCAGGAGTTCCCCTTGGCGGCGCTTGCCGGCGGGACCACGCGCGGAGAACAATCACGCGAACGGGTCGACACACCGTCGACCAATGACCTCCCCCGCACGCAGCGGGGGCAATCGCCCGCCGGACCTGCAGGGAGTGCGACATGGCCTGCTGCCTGATCGGATGCGGTTCCAATCAGGGGGCCCGGCGCGAGCAACTCGATCGGGCCATCGAGCTGCTGGGGGTGATGCCGGGGATCACGATGCGCGCGGTGAGTCGCCACCGCGAGACCCGACCGATCGGTGGCCCGCCCGACCAGGCCCCGTTCCTCAACGGCGCCTGCCTGATCGACACGGAACTCGGTCCGCGCGAACTCCTCGGGGTGCTCGCTGCCGTCGAGAACACGCTCCACCGCGACCGGACGGAGCGTTGGGGCCCGCGGACGCTCGACCTCGACATCCTTCTCTATGACCAACTCGTCCTCGACAACGAGGTTGTCGATGGCTCGGCCCTCACGATCCCCCACCCGCGGATGACGACGCGCCGGTTCGTCCTCGAACCCGCCGTCGAGATCGCCCCGGACCTCCGTCATCCACTCTCGCGCTGCAGCCTCACCGACCTCCTCGACAACATCTCGCAGGCCCATCTCCATGTCGCCATCGTCGGCGCACCCGGATCGGGAGCCGCCGAGGTGGCCGATGCCGTCGCCGATGCGACCCTGGCAAGGCTCGTCCAGGCGCCGGCGGCGCTTCCCTGGCGCCGGAGCACCGAGCTGCCGGACGGCGGCACGTCTGACGCCGCCTGGAGCACCGCGCTTTCGGCCTGCGCCCGGCCGCTGGAGAGAGCCACCTGGCCGGACGATCCGCATGGCACGGTCGCTGACTACTGGCTCGGCTCGCACCTCGTGGCCGCCGAGGACACGCTCTCCCCCGCGGCCCTGGGGCGGTATGCGGCCGAGCATATGGCCGTGACGGCCAAGACGGTGACGCCCCATGTCGCGATCATGCTGCGGGCCTCACCGGAGACGCTCGCCGATCGCGCCGCCGATTCATCCAGCACGATCGACGCCGGGATGCAGGCCAATCATGGTGCCGATCTCGTGCGGCTCCAAGATCTGCTCCTCACCCGGCTGCGCTGCGGGAAGCAGGCCGGCGACCGCGGCCCCCACGCCGTGGTCGTCGTCGCCGCCGACGACCTCAGCCGCGCCATCGACGAGGCGATCGCGGCGGTGGAGGCAGCCGGATGAGCGGGCAACCGGGACCAACGCCGATCGTCATCGCCGATCCGCGACAGATGCGCGACCTGATCCTTACCGCCCGCCGCGCTGGCCGGCGGATCGGTTTCGTGCCGACGATGGGCGCGCTCCACGCCGGTCACGCCAGCCTCGTCGAGCAGGCTGCCGCGGAGTGCGACGACGTCGTCGTCTCGATCTTCGTCAACCCGAAGCAGTTCGGTCCTCGAGAGGATCTCGCCCGCTACCCGCGAACGCTCGCGGCCGACCTGGCGCTCGTCGGGGCGAAGGGCGCCGGGTGGGTGTTCGTTCCGGAGGCATCGACCGCCTACCCCGCAGGACATGCCACGAGCGTCGTGGTCGCGGCTCCGGCCGCCGACTTCGAAGGGGCCGTCCGGCCCGGACACTTCGCCGGAGTGGCCACGGTCGTCTGCTGGCTGTTCAACGTCGTTCCGGCCGATGTCGCCTACTTCGGGGCGAAGGACTGGCAGCAGACCGTCGTCGTGCGGCGGATGGTCGCCGATCTTGCGATCCCGATCGCCATCGAGGTCTGCCCGACCATCCGCGAACCCGACGGTCTGGCGATGAGCTCGCGCAACGCCTATCTCTCCCCGGAGGAGCGCCGTCGGGCCGTGGCGCTCCACGAGGGGCTCGTGGCGGCCACCGAGCGCTGGCAGGCAGGGGACGACGTGGCAGCGGTCGAGGAGACGATCCGCGCGTCGCTGCAATCCCGTGACATTCCCATCGACTACGCGCGGGTGGTCGATCCCGACACCCTCCTCGCTCCGCGACCGGGAGCAGCCGCCGTGGCCCTCGTCGCGGGGCGCGTCGGCACCACGCGTCTCCTCGACAACGCCCTCCTCCCGCCGCGTTCCTGACTGTCCGTGGATAGAGTCATCCACGACCGATCCGGCTGCGGGACAGCCGTCCCGACCGGGATCCCTTCGCCGTGCACTCGACGCTCTTCCATATTCCCACGCGTCTCTGGGAAGTGCCGCTGTTCGGTCTCGGCGCGCTGCTGGCGCTGTGGGCCGTGGCCGGTGGGCTCGGGCTCCTCGTTGCGTGGCGAAGGAGCGGAGCCCGTGAGGCGATTCTCGGCCTCGGGTTTCCGCTGGCGCTTGCCGGCGCGATGATCGTCTGGTTGCTTCCGGCGCTCGACGACGGCGCGGGGGTACCGGTGCGGGGCTATGGGGTGATGCTCCTCCTGGCAGCAGCGGCGGGGACATGGTTGTCGATCCGGCGCGGCCGTCGCGCCGGCTACGACGCCGACACGATCCTCGCCCTCGGCCTCGAGGTCTTCCTGTGGGGCATCGTCGGGGCCCGGCTGTTCCATGTCATCGAATACCACGATCAGTTCTTTCCCCCGGGGCGGAGCCTGCTCTCAGGGATCCCCGGGGTGCTCAATGTCGCCGCCGGAGGGCTGACCGTCTTCGGGTCGATCCCCACTGCCGCGCTCGCGGCATGGCGGTTCGCCGTCCGGAGGGGGCTATCACTGCCGCGCCTGGCCGACTGCATCGCGCCGGGGCTTCTTCTCGGCCTGGCAATCGGGCGGATCGGCTGCTTCCTGAATGGCTGCTGCTACGGCGGCCCCTGCGATCTTCCCTGGGCTGTCCGTTTTCCTCCCGAAAGCCCCCCCTGGCTCGACCAAGCGGCGCGGGGCCTGATTCCGCCGACGCTGGCGGGAGCGCGCCCCTGGAGCCTTCCGGTTCACCCCGCGCAGCTCTACGCGACGATCGACGCCGCGATCCTCTCCTGGCTGGCGGTCGCCTTCACGCCGCTGGCCAAGCGAGACGGGGCCGTCTTCGCGTTGGTGCTCACGCTCCATCCGATCTCGCGGTTCCTCCTGGAGATGATCCGGATCGACGAGGCCCCGGCCCTCGGCACGCCGTTCTCGATCTCGCAGGTCGTGTCGATCATTCTCCTCGCCCTCGCCGCCGGGCTGTGGTGGTGGATCAGCCGCCAGCCGCCACGACACCCCTGGGACGGCACCCCCGACGGCCCGGGGCGAACGGCTTCCGACGGGAATGCCGCGGGGCACCGGAGCCGGACTTTTGACCGTCGCCATCCCGGCGTGCAGACTCCTCCCACCAGTCGCTGACCTCCGCCTCCTTCAGGTCTCCTCATGCCCAAACGCCACACTTCACCGGAAACACCTGCCGCGCGGTCTGCGGACCTGCCCCGGGTCTCGATGCCAAACGCCGATGACAAAGCCGTCGCCCAGGAATGGAAGCGGATCGAATCGGACAGGGTCACCGAGGAGGTGGCCGAGGCCCGGGAGGATCTCGGGGAAACGCATGCTTCCCATCCCTCCGCTCGGCTCTGGGGAGGCTTCGCCGTCGCGCTCCTGGCCGGCGTCGTGTTCGCGGTGGTGGTGAACGTCGCCCTCGCCGCCCGGCGGCCGGCCCCGGCTCCACCCCCGGCCGCGGCCGGCTTCCGCCCCCCATCCCCGAGCGAACTCGGCCCAGGCGTCGGCGCCGAGGGGGACGATCCGGAGGAGCAGCCCCCGGAGAGCGTCAGCTCCCCCCCATCCCAGCCGACACCATGACTCCCGACGAGCCCCCCCACACCAGCAGCCCGAAGCCGAGACGCCCGCTCCCCCCGCGCAGCGTGACGGTGCGCTGTCGGCTCGACGGCCCGCTCGTCGTCGAGATCTCTCCCGACAGCCTGGCACTCGGGATTGGCCTGCGCGTGACCGATCATGAGGGACAGGAACTTGCCCTCCCTGACGACGGCCGGCCGCTGGCGTTGTGCCGCTGTGGCCTCTCTGGCCGGAAGCCCTTCTGCGACGGAAGCCACAAGGGTCGCCCGTCGACTGCCGGCTAAGAGGCTGCGAAAGCCGTCATCCGGCGCTCTTTCTCCGCGGATCGGAAGGGGGGGCTTGAGCAACCGCAAATGCTAGCCACCCCCACTACGAGGGTCCCATTCTGCCTTTTTTGCCCAATTTCAAGGTGGCAGGGCGGGCAGGATGTACCGGCTGGGAAAACCCTGCACACGACGGAAGTTCTTCGCTCAGAATCACTTGCGCGCGGTCGATTGGAACAGAACCCAGAATCGGCGGGGGCGGGCGATATGGACTGGCTCGCCTTTGCCCTGTACGGTTGCGTGTTGGGACAACGCTTCCCTGAGCTTCCGCCTGTCCCTCGGCCCCGGGTAACCACGGCGAGATGACGCACTCCCGCAACAACTTCTACCAGCGGTACAGCGTCGCGATCATGGCGGTCCTGCTGTTTCTGCTGCCACTGGTGTTGGTGGGGGCGGTCAAGGCGAAGGGCAACAACCGCAACGACGTCAAGGGTTGGCTGCCGCTGGAATACCCGGAGACCCAGGTCTACCGGTTCTTCCGCCGCAACTTCGCGGGCGAGGAGTTCATCCTCGTCTCGTGGGACGGCTGCACCATGGCCGATCCCCGGCTGGAGTTGCTGGCGAAGAAACTCCTCCCACCGCCAGAGGAAGCCTCCCGGATCGACCGGCCGCTCTACTACAAGTCGGCTCAGACCGGCCCTCGGGCCGTCGATCTGATGATGGCCGAGCCGCTCAACCTCGACCGGGAGGAGGCGATCGAGCGTCTCACCGGGGCGATCATCGGGGCTCCCCCGAAGTCCGCCACGGGCGAATCGCTCCCCGACGATCCCGAGCAGCGTCAGACCTGCCTCGTCCTCACTCTCTCCGACACCGCCCGGGCCAATCTCCACGGCGCCATCGACACCATCCAGGAAGTGGCGACGAAGGAATGCGGCATCCCGGCCGCATCACTCCACATGGGTGGCCCTCCGGTCGACAACGTCTCGATCGACAAGGCCGGCCAGACGAGCGTCACGATCCTCTTCGGGCTGTCGCTGGTCGTCGGATTCTTCGTCAGCTGGTGGAGCCTCAAGAGCAAACTGCTCGTCGGACTCGTGCTCGCCTCCGGCGTCTACAGCATGTTCGCGAGCCTGGCGGTGGTCTGGTACTCCGGCTACCCCGTCGACGCGATCCTCCTGACGATGCCGTCGCTGGTCTATGTCGCCACCACGAGTGGGGCGATCCATCTGGCGAACTACTACCGCGACCAGATCGCCGAAACCGGCATCCAAGAGGGGGCCGCCGGACGCTCGGTGCACCATGCACTCCTGCCCCTGTCGCTGGCCACCGGCACGACCGCCGTCGGTCTGGCCACGCTCGCGGTGAGCGAGCTTGTGCCGATCCGGATGTTCGGCATTTTCTCGGCCGTCGGCGTCGTGGTGAGCTTCCTGATCCTCGTCTTCTTCATGCCCGCGGCGCTCGAACTCTTCCCCCCCAAGCTCGTCAGTCCGACGGCCGAAGGCGAGGGGAACGATCTGAGCTCGATGGAGAACAGCCGCTGGTGGCGTGCCGGTGAGTGGATCACCCGCAACAACGGGCTCGTCGCCGCCGCCTGTCTCCTCGTGATGGCAGGGGTGGGCTACGGGATGACGAAGGTGGAGAGCAGCGTGCAACTCATGCGGCTGTTCTCCCCCAAGGCGCGGATCCGCGAGGACTACCGCTGGCTCGAGACCCATCTCGGCCCGCTTGTGCCGATGGAGATCCTCGTCCGCATCGATCAGAAAACCTGTCCGCTCAACTTCCTCGAACGGATGGAACTCGTCGGCGAGATCCAGTCGGAGATCGGCGTTCTTGCCGAGGTGGGGAGTTCGCTCTCCACCGTCACCTTCGGCCGCAGCCTCGACACGGGGGACGGCGGTGAGGGGATCGGCGGCGCGGCGGCTCGGGCCTTCGGCCTCGGGGCCCGCACGAAACGCAACGTCCTCAATCGGCGGCTCCTTGCCCACCGCGAAGACTTCCTTGCCGGCGACTACCTCCGCGACGCCGTCCTCGACGATGGCCGCGAGCAGGAGCTGTGGCGGATCAGTGCTCGGGTCAGTGCCGTCAAAGAAGTCGACTACGCCGACTTCAAGGCCGATCTCCAGACGAAGATCGACCCGATCCTCGCCCGCCTGGCCGAGAAGGGGATCGACGGCGTCTCGGTCGACTACACCGGGCTCGTGCCACTGGTTTACAAGGCGCAGCACTCGCTCCTCGACGGGCTCAAGATCGGCTTCATCTGGGATTTCGCGATCATCGTCGCGGTGATGATCCTTCTCTGCCGAGCGGCATCGGCGGGCCTCGTGCTCCTTCTCCCCGCAGCCTTCCCCGCGGTGATGGTGTTCGGAGCCATGGGCTGGGGCAACCACCTCCTCAAGGCCTATGCCGACGGCCATCTCCTCATCGACATCGGCACGGTGATGGCGCCGAGCGTGGCGCTCGGCGTGACCGTCGACGACGTCGTCCACTTCATGCTCTGGTTCCGCCGCGGGATCGCCGACGGACTGGACCGCAAGCAGGCGACGATGCTCGCCTACAAGGGCTGTGCTCGGGCGATGTACCAGAGTTGGGGCGTGATCGGCATCGGCCTGTCGGTGTTCTCGCTCTCGCCGTTCGGCCCGACGCAGCGTTTCGGATACATGATGCTCGCGATGCTGACGATCGCCCTGGTCGGCAACCTCGTCCTCATGCCAGCCCTCCTCTCCGGCCCGCTCGGCGCCGTCTTCAGCTGGAGCGTGCTGAGGATCGAACGCAACAAGGCCCGTCGCAACGGCCGGACCACCGTGAAGGAGGATCAGGGGAGCGACGAACTGCCGCCCCCCCATGTCCTCCCCGGGCAATCAAAGCAGGTCGTGCATGCCTGAAGGTAGGCGCCGCCCCGGCAGGAAGCCGGGATCGGGCCCAAGGCAGGATGCCAAAGACCACCGCCATCGGAGCGACTCCGCCCCCGAGGGGCGCCGTCGCGATGACCGGCCTTCCGTGGAGCCGCCCCCACCGCCGGCGTCCCGCGCCGCCGACGAACCCGGTCTGCCCACGGCGACTGTAGTCGTGAAGGCGAAGCGGGCGCGACCTTTCTTCGGCCGCCATCCCTGGGTGCTCGATACCGCCATCGAACGCGTCGAGGGCAAGCCCGCCGACGGCGATGTCGTCGATCTGGCCACGCACGAGGGGCGGTTCATCGCCCGGGGGATCTGGAATGCCTCGAGCAGGCTCCGCGTCAGGCTCTATGCCTTCGAAGCCGACGTGCCGCTCGACGCCCCCTTCTGGCGATCGCGGATTCATGCTGCCGTCGCCCTCCGGCGGGCGCTCGGGCTCGACGATCGCTCCGGTGCCGCGCGGCTGATCAACAGCGAAGGAGACGATCTTTCCGGGTTGATCGTCGATCGCTACGGCGATCATCTCGCCGTTCAGGTGACGAGCCTGGCGATGGCGGGCCGGCTCGACGCGATTTGCGATGCCCTCGAAGAGGCGGTCAAGCCGGCGGGGATCCTCCTCCGCGGTGCCGACCGTGGCCTTTCGAAGCTCGAGGGGCTCCATCTCCCCGACCGGGTCGTCCGCGGCATCGCACCGGACGGGCCGGTGTTCATCCGCGAGGGCAACCTCTCCTGGGGCGTCGACCTCACCGAGGGACAGAAGACCGGCTTCTACCTCGATCAACGCGAGAACCGGCGTGCCGCAGCGCTCCTGGCCCGCGATCGTCGCGTCCTCGATCTGTTTTGCTACTCCGGCGGCTTCGCCGTCACCTGCGCTGTCACCGGCGCCGCCAAGAGCGTGCTCGCCGTCGACGGCAGCGCCAAGGCGACGGCGCTCGCCCGGGCCAACGCCGACTTCAACGGCGCAGCGAACGTCACGGTGGAGACCGCCGACGCTTTCACGCGCATCGACAGCTTGGCGGCCGCCGGCGAGAAGTTCGGCATGGTGATCCTCGATCCGCCGAAGTTCGCCCGCAGCCGCGGCGCCATCGACGAGGCTCTCCGCGCCTACCACCGCATCAACCGCGTCGGTATCGATCTCCTCGAGCCGGGTGGGATCCTCGTCACCTGTTCCTGCTCCGGGAGCGTCTCGCGCGACGACTTCCTCGAGATGCTCTCCGCCGTGGCCCAGCGGAGCGGCCGCCAGATCGCCATGCTCGAATGCCGTGGCGCCGCCCCCGATCACCCCGTGAGCGCCAGCTGCCTCGAGGGGGAATACCTCAAGTGCGTCATCGCCCGCGTGGCCTGACGCTGAGGCTTCACGCGAACCACGAGCGTCCGGCTCAGTCGCTTGGCGGGCATTCGGCCCTGAACCATCCCTGGGGCATCGCGAGGGGTCGCCCGTGCTCCGAGAGCCGGCCTTGACGGCAAGCGGAGCCAGGGATGGCGGAGCGCAGGCGGCACGGAGAGAGCGCAAGCCCGGAGGGCTGGAGCGAACGTCCGGCGACGGGGCACGGGCGACCCCGACACTCACGCGCGGCCTGGACCCGGGCCTCCAGCCCTGGGGATTGCGATCACAGCTTCCGCAACTTCGTGAACTCGTCGATCGTCACCGTCGTCAGTTCGCCATCGTCACGGGAGAGGATGAGGACGTCGCTGAAGACCTTGTCGTCGGGGTTGCGGTGGAAGTGGAGGCCGTGACGACGGCGCTCGCGCCGCAACACCTTCCCCACCGTCGTCGTGCTCCAAGCGGCGCTCGAGCCGATCTGGACGCCATGGATCACCTCGACCCGGTCGCCCGGGGTGAGTTGCTCGTAGAGCGTCCGCGACTGGCGTTCTTCGGGGGTCATGTCAGCTCTTCCGTTTCTCTTCTGGCGACACAAACACGACGTCTCGAGACTCGACAAAATGGGCACAGTCCGCGCCGACCCGGGGAACCCTCAGCGTTCCCACGGGTCACGGACAAGAAAGTCCTCAGACTTCCTTCGCCTCGATCCACTTCATCATCTTGCGGAGATTGCGGCCGGTCTCGGTGAGCTTGTGCTCACGCTCACGGCGGCGGGTGCTCTTGAACATCGCCGCTCCGCCACGGTTCTCGAGGATCCAGTCGCGGGCAAACTCGCCCGAGCGGATCTCCTCGAGGATCTTCTTCATCTCCTTGCGCGTCTCGTCGGTGATGATCCGCTTGCCGCGGGTGTAGTCACCGTACTCGGCGGTGTTCGAGATGCTGTAGCGCATGTACTCGAGCCCGCCTTGGTAGAGAAGGTCGACGATGAGCTTCATCTCGTGGAGGCACTCGAAGTAGGCCATCTCCGGCTGGTAGCCGGCGTCGACGAGCGTGTCGAAGCCCGCCTTGATGAGCTCCGAGACGCCGCCGCAGAGGACGACCTGCTCACCGAAGAGGTCGGTCTCGGTCTCCTCCGCGATCGTCGTCTCGATGACGCCGCCACGGGTGCCGCCGATCCCCTTGGCGTAAGCCAGCCCGAGCTTCTTGGTCTCAGGCGAGGCCCCCGCACCGAGGGCGATGAGGCAGGGAACGCCCCCACCCTTCACATACTCGCTGCGAACGAGATGCCCCGGGCCCTTCGGGGCGACGAGCATCACGTCGTGGCCCGCAGGGGGCTCGATCTGGCCGAAGTGGAAATTGAAGCCGTGGCTGGCCATCAGCACGGCACCCTTCTTGAGATTCGGCTTGATCGACGCTTTGTAGACGTCGGCGGCGAGCTCGTCGGGGAGGAGGATGTTGATCAGATCGGCCTGCTTGACCGCATCCTCGACGCTCATCGGCTCGAAGCCGTGCTTCTTGGCGAGGTCGTAATTCGGCCCGCCCGGCCGCTGCGCAACGACGACCTTGAGCCCGCTGTCACGGAGGTTCTGGGCCTGCGCATGCCCTTGGCTGCCGTAGCCGATGATGGCGATGGTCTTGCCATCGAGGGCCTTGAGATCAGCGTCGGCGTCGTAATAGATCGTGGCGGGCAAGGGATCACTCCTCGGGATCAGGCTTGGGGGGAGAGGCTGGTACGGGGGCTCGATCGAATGAAAGGGACGGCGGGGCAACAGGCCCGGACGTCCAAAAAACGTGTAGAAGGCTGCGAATCAGGCGAGCGATTCACGGACCGACGCCTCGTCGGCGGGGCGGGCACCATCGGCAGCCTCAGTGAGCTCGCGGGTCGGCGGGCTCCCCCGCACCATCGCGATCCGGCCGGTGCGGACAAGCTCGAGGATCCCGAGCGGACGCATCAGCTCGATGAAGCCCTCGATCTTCTTCTCGGTCCCGGAGATCTCGACAACGACGCTGTCGGCCGCGACGTCGACCACCCGGCCGCGGAACACCTCGGCAAGCTCCTTGACTTCGGTGCGGGTCGAGCCGGCGCTGGCGGCGACCTTGATGAGCATCAAGTCGCGTTCGACGTAGTTGCGAGAGCTGATGTCATCGACGCGAACGACGGTGACGATCTTCTCGAGCTGACGACGGACCTGATCGAGGACCCGGTCGTCACCGCGGAGGACGAAAGTCATCCGGGAAAAACGCCGGTCCTCGGTCTCACCGACGGCGAGGCTGTCGATGTTGTACCCCCGGGAGGCGAGCATGCCCGAGACGTGGGCCAACACGCCAGGAACGTTCTGGACGGTGGCCGAAAGGACGTGACGCATTGGGGGGAAACCGGGGGGAGTGAGGAAGGAACGGACGTTTTACGGTACCGAAGACGTGGCGTATCGAGCGGAGGACGGGGCTGTTTCGGGGGGATGCGGCGGTCGTGAAAGGGACGATCGGCACGGAATCCGTCTGAAAAAACCGGCGGCTCCGTCTGGAAAACCAGGGAATCCGACGAAAAAACAGCTGGCCGGACCGGGGCTCCGTCGGCCCTGGAATGGAATCGTCCCCGGGGCCGTGGTCCCGCAAAATCGCGAAAACAGGCCGAAAACGGCATCCACAAACTTCGACAAGTGTAGTTTGGCCCAGCGGGACGATTCAAGCGGTGCCCCTGGCGATGCCCCTTCAAGGCCGGTCTTGGCAGGTGAGCGTTGACATGGGGCGGAAAATACGAATAGTTTGCGGGACTGCCCCCGCGATCGCGGAGGTCCGTCGAGGCTCCGTCCGCCTGCACCCTTTCTCCCCACCCCACGAGTGATGAGCGTGTCGAACGTCCTGGCCCAGGAACTGATCGAAGCCGGCGTGCACTTTGGCCATCGTGCCAGCCGCTGGAACCCGAAGATGCGGCCCTATATCCATGGGCGCCGTAATCTCATCCACATCATCGAC
>CANGGT010000111.1 GCA_947453375.1 Planctomycetaceae bacterium | reverse complement strand
TCATGATCGCGTAGACCCGCGCTGCCGTCTGACCGCCGGGCGTCGCCCGCGTGCTCCACCACGTGGGGAGCGCCGTCACCACCCAGGCGACGATCAGGACCAGCGGGTGCGCGGTGGAGAACAGCGCGAGGGTCGTGGCCGCACCGAGGAGGATCCGCACCGTCGCCGGGCCGTCGAGAAACCGATTCGGGGCGACCATCACGATCGCCAGTTCCACGAGCGCGACAAACGGCAGGAGCACGGCGGTGAGCCCGTCGACATGGACGAGGTAGCCGCCGCCGAGCCGCTGACCGAGTTCGAGGGTCACCTCCGGACCGCTCATCCAAAACAGCGTGATCGTCAAGCCGGCGACCAGCGAGACGAGGAGGGCGACCATCGCCGGGGTCCGGGGAGCCCCCTGGCTCCCGCCGCGGCCGACATGGATCGCGGCGGCCAGCGGGGCGAGAATGGCCGCGATCAGCGCCGCCAGAAGCGGAATGTCATGGCCGTGGAGATTCACCGCCGTCCCCCCTGCATCCGCCGACCGGCGGCGTCCCGCCCCCGGTCCGCTGGGCGCGTTCCGAGCCAATCGATCCACGCCAGCTCGGCCCCTCCGAGTCGCTCGAGGAGCCTCCAAACAGGCCCGATGACAAACCGCGACAACACCATCTCTTCGAAGCCGCGGTCGAGAGCCACCCGGTAGAGCCAGGCCTGCGTCCGCTCCGGCAGCATCCGGACAACCGACCAGGACGCCGCGCCGGGATGACCGCCGAGGGCAGCCTCGAGCTCGTGGCGATCATGGAGCGCCGACGGGGATCGGAGGATCTGCAGGCTGCGGAGAATTGCATGGCTGACGATGTGGACCAGCGCCACGACCCGGAACCCGAGGCCGATCTCCACGAAGATGATCCCCGCCTGGGTCATCGAGGCGTAGGCGAGCATGCTCTTGAGATCGGTCTGGACGCGACCGACGAGGGCGGCGTGGATGGCCGTGAAGGCGCCGATGACGACCAGCGCCCCTCGCGCGACCGGCGCCGCATCGAGGAGCGCTTCGCAGCGGAGGAGAACATAAGCGCCGGCATGGATCGAGAGGGCCCCGTAGAAGATAGCGCTCGACGGCGTCGGCCCCTCCATCGCCCGCGGCAGCCAATTCGAGAACGGCACCTGGGCACTCTTCCCCATCGCTGCGAACACCAGCAGGAGCGAAATGAGCGTCGCATTCCCGGGCGAGACGAGGCAGTGGGCGTTGGGCCAGACGCCGTCGAAGAGCCGTTCGAAGTCCCCTGACCCGACCGCCCGATGGATCATCACGCCAGCGGCGAGCAACCCGACGTCGCAGATCCGGTAGGTCGTGAACGCCCGCAGCGCCGCTTTGAGGGCATTGGTGCGTTCGTGGAAGAAGCCGATCAGCATCGTCGAGGAGATGCCGAGAAACTCCCACCCCGCGAACAGGACATCGATGCTCCCGGCGAGCACCATGAGGTTCATCCCCGTGCCGAAGAGCGCCAGCAGCACGAAGAACCGGGTGAAGCCGGGCTCGCGGTGGAGGTATTTCCCGGCGAAGGCGTTGACGAGCGCGCAGAGGCCGGTGGAGAAACAGACGTAGGGCACCGACAGGCCGTCGGCGACGAGATCGATGGTGGCGTCGTGGTGCCCCACCGAGAACCAGGTGCCGAGGTGGACCTGCTCCGGGGCAAAGCCGCGCATCGCGAGGACCGCGAGCGTCGCCAGGCCGGCGAGGAAGGCGAGCGTGAACGCGCCGCCGACGAGCCTCGTGGTGCTCCGCTCCGAGAGCGGCCGATCGACGAGGGCCGGCAGGCCGACGAGGACAAGGACCAAGGCCGGGGCGGCAAGCTGGAGGACGACCAGCAGCGAAACGATCGCGTGAGTGGATGCGGCCTGGGACTCGAGCGAACCGAACAGAACGGCGACCGACAAGGCCGCACCGGAGAACATCATGGACCCTGGCTCCCGTGATGCTCCGCCGTGCGTTGCCTTTTCGGCAAGGCTCGCTGGCACCACGGACGGTAGTATGCCACGAATCCGCCGTCCGGACTTCGGCGCCCTGCCCCTCCCCGGGCGTCACCGGGGACGATCGTCTTTTTGGTAGGCTCGTCCGAGTCGCACGGGCGCTGCCCGTCGCCCTCCCCGTCCGTGCTCAGCGAGTCGTCGCCGTGGACGTCCCTCAGCCCCCGCTCCGCCGCTCCGATCCCCTCTCCGCCGCCGCCCCACGTCGTGGTGTGGTTCTCCTCGTCGACGACCAGCCGATCATCGGCGAGGCGATCCGACGGATGCTGGCCGCAGAGGATGCGATCGATTTTCACTACTGCCGCGACCCCGGCTCGGCTGTTGCCACGGCTGCGGAAACGGCTCCGACGGTCATCCTCCTCGATCTCGTCATGCCCGACATCGACGGGCTCGAGGTGCTTCGCCGGCTGCGCGCCGACGAACGCTTCCGGGAATTGCCGATCATCGTCCTGTCGACGAAAGAAGAGGCGTCGGTGAAGGCCGAGGCATTCGCGCTCGGGGCCAACGACTACCTCGTGAAACTCCCCGACCGGGTCGAACTCGTCGCTCGCATCCGCCATCATTCCCGCGGCTACATCGCCCTGCTCGAGCGGAATCTTGCCTTCGAAGAACTGCGGATCAGTCGTGCGGTGCTCGCCGAAGACCTCGCCAGCGCCGCCCGCTACGTCCGCTCGCTCCTCCCCCCGCCGGGCGAATTGGCAGGAATCCGTGCCGACTGGCGATTCATCCCCTCGGCCGATCTGGGGGGCGACGCCTTCGGCTATCACCGCCTCGACGACGATCATGTCGCGATCTACCTCCTCGACGTCTGCGGCCACGGTGTCGGCGCGGCGCTTTTGAGCGTGTCGGCCCTCAACGCCGTCCGCGGCGAGGCGCTGCCAAACACCGACTTCCGGGATCCGGGGGCCGTCCTCGCGGCGCTCAACCGGGCGTTTCCGATGGAACGGCACAACGACATGTTCTTCACGATCTGGTACGGCGTTTACGACCGCCGACGCCGCTCGCTCCGCTGGGCCGGCGGCGGACACCCGCCCGCCCTCCTCATCCAGCCGGGAGGAGAAGCGTCCGGAAAGTCGCACCCGATCCTCCTGGAGTCCGACAATCCCCTCGTGGGTGCCATCGACGGGCTCGACTTCTCATCCCGGGAAGTCGACGTTCCCCAGTCGGCGACGCTCTACGTTTTCAGCGACGGAACCTTCGAGATCCCCCGGCCGGACGGCTCGATGGGGACGCTCGACCAGATCTGCGAACTACTCGCCTCCCAGCCACGGGGGGGCGAAACGGCCCTCGACACCGTCGTCGAGCAGACAAACACCCTCTCCGGGGGGGCAGACCTTGCCGACGACCTCTCGATTTTGGCGGTCACATTCCGCTGAAAAGGGAGCGAAATCACGCGGTTTCCCACGCTTTCGTCCCCTTTGCCAGCAGGCTCGCCCCGGTCCGGCCGATGTGTTGCGGGGCCGTCTTGCATGCGATTCCCGAATCCGTACACTCAAGTGTTTCCCGTCCCGGGACGGTCTGGCTAGCGTAGCTCAATTGGCAGAGTCCCTGATTTGTAATCAGGTGGTTGCGGGTTCAACTCCCGCCGCTAGCTCACTCCACTGCCAAGGAGGCGCTCGTCCGATCGAGGTCGTCGTCGTCCGAAAGCACCCTCATCCCGTCGTGAAGCCACGACAGGATGGGATTTCCTCGGTGATCGTCCTGCTGATCCGTCCGGATGGCCTTTTTGAGGGGTTTTGCCCGTTTCAGAAAGGCCGTTGCGGAGCGGAGCTGGTTCGGAAAAACGGTAGTGCCGGTGCGAAAAAAACGGTGGCGCTCCCGAGACAGGTTTTGATTCGGGGAGATTTGAATCCGAACCGATATCACCAACACATGAGGGGAGTTTCCCGAGCGGTCAAAGGGGCTTGACTGTAAATCAAGTGGCTCTGCCTTCGCAGGTTCGAATCCTGCACTCCCCACTTTCCACCCCATGCCCCGACGCCGAATCGTTTCGCGAGCAGCACGATCCAATTCCGAGTTTCAGCAACGCGTTCCCGCGGCCAATTCCCCCACTCCATCAGGCAACAAACCAACACCAGGAGGCTCGGCAGCCACCATCCAGCAGAGGCACAAGCGGGCAGGAGCGGCCTCATCGCCGGCCCGCACGAACGCACGCGGGTGTAGCTCAATGGTAGAGCAATAGCCTTCCAAGCTAAAGACGAGGGTTCGATTCCCTCTACCCGCTTTCCAGGCCGCCGACGAACAAAAACGCCTCCGCCCAACATCCCCACCGAACACGCCGTTTCTTTTTTTTACGGAGCGAATGCCGCCACGACCGACCGATCCGCGTCCTCGCCAGGACGACGCCGCGCTGCCAAGCGCCCGTCCACCGAGGCCACGACGCACACCGCTGCTGTAGCTCAGTTGGTAGAGCGCGTCCTTGGTAAGGACGAGGTCATGGGTTCAAGTCCCATCAGCAGCTTCCCAGCGGTCGCCGCGACCACATCGCCCCCAACACCGAAAAGATTTCATCCCTCCGGCCTGCCGGAGGGACGCCCGTCACAAGATCGATCGATGCTCCGTGTCAGACCTGGCCAGGCGGGGCATCGTCGATCGATCGGACAGTTTGATTTGATGCAGGATTTCAGGGACCAGGGCAGGCGCCGCCTGCAGCCACACACCAGAGAGGAAGATCGAGGGAGAAAGCATGGCTAAGGACACGTTCACGCGGAGCAAGCCGCACGTCAACGTCGGCACCATTGGTCACATCGACCATGGCAAGACAACTCTCACCGGCGCGCTGGTGGCCGTTCAGGCTGCCAAGAACCTGGCGATTGCAAAGAGCTACGCCGACATCGCCAAGGGCGGTACCGTCCGCGACGACACGAAGACGGTGACGATCGCCGTCAGTCACGTCGAATACGAGACCGAGAAGCGGCACTACGCCCACATCGACTGCCCGGGCCACGCCGACTTCATCAAGAACATGATCACCGGTGCCGCCCAGATGGACGGCGCGATCCTGGTGGTGAGCGCTGCCGACGGTCCGATGCCGCAGACGCGGGAGCACATCCTCCTCGCCAAGCAGGTCGGCGTGCCGGCGCTCGTGGTGTTCCTCAACAAGGTCGACCTCGTTGACGACCCGGAGTTGCTTGATCTCGTCGAGATGGAAATCCGCGAACTGCTCACCAAGTACGGGTTCCCCGGCGACGATGTGCCGATTATCCGTGGCGCCGGCAAGCCGGCCTACGACAGCCCCAAGGACCCCGAGAAGAACAAGTGCATCGGTGATCTTCTCGACGCCGTCGACGCCTACATCCCGGAGCCGGTTCGTGAGCTCGACAAGCCGTTCCTGATGGCGATCGAGGACGTGTTCTCGATCGAAGGTCGTGGCACGGTGGCGACTGGCCGTATCGAGCGCGGCGAGGTCAAGGTCGGCGACGAAGTCGAGATCATCGGCCTCAAGGACAAGGCCGAAAAGACGACCGTCACCGGCGTCGAAATGTTCAAGAAACTCCTCGACCGTGGTCAGGCCGGCGACAACGTCGGCTGCCTGCTGCGTGGCGTCGCCCGCGAAGGCATCGAGCGTGGTCAGGTGCTTGCCAAGCCGGGCTCGATCAAGCCCCACAAGAAGTTCGAGTGTGAGGTGTACGTCCTTTCGAAGGAGGAAGGTGGCCGCCACACTCCGTTCTTCGCCGGGTATCGCCCGCAGTTCTACTTCCGGACGACCGACGTCACCGGCTCGACCAAGCTCCTCAGCGGCGTCGAGATGGTTTCGCCGGGCGACAACGTGAAGATGGAAGTCGAGTTGATGGTCCCGATCGCCATGGACGACGGTGTCCGCTTCGCTATCCGTGAGGGTGGCAAGACCGTCGGCTCGGGGGTCGTGACGAAGATCCTCGACTGATCACGGAACCTGTATCGTTCCAGGCGCCGGCTGCACGGCCGGCGCCTGGAATCACAGGGGCGTAGCTCAACTGGCAGAGCGCTGGTCTCCAAAACCAGAGGTTGCGAGTTCGATCCCCGCCGCCCCTGCTTTGAGGGATCTGGCTCAGGCCACATCCTCAGAAGTTTGGATCGAAGACGTTGGTGGTTGGTACGGATCGAGGTTGGTAAATCTCGGTGGGGAAGGCCCCACCCGGAAACAGTCGCCCCCACAGACCAGGCCCATCAGACGGATCGCCCGAGCCGGACGGAACCGACCATGGCAGGCATGCAAGAAAACCAAACCGCCCTCAGTTCGCTGGGGCGAGAATTGTTCAGCGCGGCCGTCTACAAGCGGAGCCAGGGGCGCGTCACCCGTCAGGTGACGTTTGTTGCCCTGGCTCTCGCCTGGGCGGTTGCTGTCTGGAGGCTCGCCCAGATCCTGCCGGCTTGGTTTTCAGCCGGCGGGCCAATGACCCCAGCGGGACCGTCTGACGATTACGGCCTGGTCCGCTTTGTCCTACCGTTGCTCCTTTTCCTCGCCGGTGCCTGGCTTGCCTACCGGGCAGTGAATCTGCCCCGGTTTGCGGAGTTTCTCATCGGGGTCGAGTCGGAGATGGCCAAGGTGGCGTGGCCCACGCTCGGCGAGGTGGCCCGCAGCTCGGCCGTCGTCATCTTCATGATCTTCGCTCTCTCCTTCATTCTCGCCGCCTACGACTTGTTCTGGTGGTTCATTCTCCGGGCGATCCAGGGATTCCGTTGAACGCGGTCGAGACCCAAGGGTCCGGGTGACATACCCGGACATCCCCACGCATGTCGAAGCACGAACATCCAGCCGAGCCCCAAGCCGACGCCGTCGCGTCACCGGCCCCGCACGCCGCGGGCCAAGGGACGCCCGACGCGCATCATGCGGGCACTGCCCATGCCGCACCGGCCGTCGAGGCTGACGACGACGATGGCACCCCGGCCGAACTCGCCGACCCGTTTGCAGGGGGCGATGATGCGAAGCCGGTGGCCTCGGCCGCCGACGAGGATGTGGCTCCTGCTGGTGACAAGAAGTGGTACATCCTCAAAGTCCAAAGCAACCGCGAGGATTCGATCAGCGATACCCTCGAGCGCCGTATCCGGATGCAGGGACTCGACCGCTTCTTCGGCAAGGTTATCGTGCCGAAGGAGCAGGTTACCGAGTTCAAAAACGGCAAAAAACGCGTTGTTTCCCGCAAGCTCTATCCCGGCTACATCCTTGTGAACATGATTCTCAATGACGAGACGTGGTATCTCGTCAGAGAGACCGGTGGGATCGGCGATTTCACCGGGTCTGCCGGAAGGCCGAGCCCCATGCTCCAGGCCGACGTCGACAAACTCCTCAACAAGTCGGCCGTCAAGCCGGATGAGGCGCCGCGACTGAAGATCAATTTCAAGAAGGGCGATCGAGTCAAGATCACCGAAGGTACCTTTGAGAACTTCGAGGGCGAGGTCGAGCAGATCGACGAGGCAAACGGTCGCGTTACCGTGATGCTCAGCATCTTCGGCCGATCGACCCCCGTCGACATCGAATACTGGCAGATCGAAGGAATCTGAGACTCGTCACAGACCGTTCTGAGCGAGTTTCGCGTCCATCCTGCACGGACGCCTTGGTGTGCAGGACCGGCCGGACAAACAACAAGCAACAACGTTTCCAAGCAGTCCCGCGGAAGGGGTAGAGGTCAGAGTCATGGCGAAGCAGGTGGTCGGTCAGGCGAAGTTCCAGATCCCAGGCGGGCAGGCCACCCCGGCCCCCCCGGTCGGCACGTCGCTCGGCCGGTACGGCATCAACCTCGGACAATTCGTCCAGCAATTCAACGACAAGACCCGCGAAGCCGCTGGCATGGCGATCCCGGTCGTCGTCACGGTCTACAACGATCGCTCGTTCGAGTTCTACACGAAGAGCCCTCCGGCGGCCGCGCTCCTCAAGAAGGCTGCGGGCCTTGCGAAGGGCTCGGGCGTGCCGAACAAGGACAAGGTCGGCAAGGTCACCAAGGCCCAACTCGACGAGATCGTCCGCCTGAAGACGAACGACCTCAATGCAAGCGATGCCGATCACGCCCGTCGCATGATCGAGGGCACCGCCCGCAGCATGGGAATCACGGTCGAAAGCTGACCTTCGGATTTCCGCTCACGCAGATAACCATTCCCCGATTTTCTCCCCGAACACTTCCAGGACCGTAGCCGTGGCAGTCACCAAGCGCATGAAGGCGATGCTCGCCAAGTTGCCGAAGACCGAAGCTCCCCTTCCCGTCGCCGACGCCGTCGCGCTCATCAAGAGCATGCCGCCGACGAAGTTCGACCAGTCGGTCGAGATCCACATGCGTCTAGGCATCGACCCGAAGCAGGCCGATCAGATCGTCCGTGGCTCCATCGTGCTGCCGCACGGTATCGGCAAGTCGAAGCGCGTCGTCGTGTTTGCCAAGGGCAACATGGCTGACGAGGCCAGAGCGGCCGGGGCCGAAGAAGTCGGCGCCGACGACCTTGCCAAGAAGATCAAGGAAGGCTGGACCGACTTCGACGTCTGCATCGCAGCTCCCGACATGATGGGTCTGGTCGGACCGCTCGGAAAGGTGCTGGGCCCCCGCGGCCTCATGCCGAGCCCCCGTGCCGGTACCGTGACCGCCGACATCCGCAAGACTGTCAGCGAGTACAAGGCGGGTAAGGTTGAGTTCCGCAACGATCCGACGGGTATCGTCCATGCCGTGGTTGGTAAGGCCAGTTTTGATACGGCGAAGATCGTCGACAACATCAAGGCCTTCATCGATCACATCATGTCGCTGCAGCCCAACAGCGTGCGGGGTCAGTACGTGAAGAGCGTTTCGATCTCCGCCACGATGACCCCGGGCGTCATGGTCGCCGCCTGAAGCCCGTTGGGCTTCAGGTTCCGATCGATACCCCCCGTCTCCGCTTCAGCACTCCCTTTCAATCTTCAGTTTTCCTCCATCCCGGCTCGTTTCAGTCCCACGCGGCCGCACTGCCGTCAAAGCCGCCCGATCAGGGCCCAAATCCGCCATGAGCAAGCTCGTCAAGAATCTCCTCGTCGATGATCTCAAGGGACGCCTGAAGGGCGTCAACGAGGTGATCGTTCTCAGCCTCGGCCGTCTCGACGGCACGAAGACCACGCAGCTCCGTCAGACGCTGCGGAAGAAGAAGATCAAACTCCAACTGATCAAAAACAGCCTGGCGCGTCGGGCGACCCTCGACACCCCGCTGGCTCCTGCTTTCGGCAAGTCCGAGGGCATGCTCGCGATTGCCTGGGGCGGTGAGGATGTCGTCGATCTGGCGAAGGAACTCGACCGCGTCTCGGCCATCAAGGATTACGACGGAGTCGAGTTCCGCGGCGGTGCCCTCGACGGCGCCCGGCTCGAACCGAGCGACGTCAAAAGCGTTGCCAAATGGCCCTCCCGTGCCGAGCAACTCTCCATTCTCTCCGGTCAGATCAGCTCGATGGGCTCGAAGCTCTCGGGTCAGATCCTCGGGGCAGGTGGGACGTTGGCTGGCCAGATCAGCTCTCGGGTCGACGACCTGGAGAAGGCGGCAGCTCCGGAGGTTCCGGCGGCCTGAGGCAGCGATTCCGGACCAACTCCATGGCATGGGCTTCCCAAGGCCCGCGTTCATGGTATGACTATAGGTTCCCCATTTTCCAACGAATGCCTGCCCCGGACGTGGTCCACACGAGGCAGGCGTGCACGACCGACCACCCATGACACACAGCCGGCGGCATTCCCGCCGGCCTCATTCCTGAAGGGAAAGGATCTCGAGCGATGGCAACGGCTGAAGCGACGCGTGAATTCACCAAAGAAACGAAGGACCTGGGCGACAAGATCGTGTCCTTGACCCTCAAGGCCGCCAAGGAGCTCTCCGACTACCTCGACGAAGTCCACGGCATCAAGCCCGCTGCCGGTGGCGCGGTCATGATGGCCGCTCCGGGCGGTGCGGGTGCTGCCGGGGGAGCTGCCGAGGCGGCTGCCGAGAAGACCGAGTTCGACGTCGTCCTCGAGAGCTTCCCGGCCGACGCGAAGATCGGCATCATCAAGGTCGTCCGCGCTGCGACGGGCCTGGGCCTCAAAGAGGCCAAGGATCTCGTCGAGAGCGCCCCGGCAAAGGTCAAGGAGGGCATCTCCAAGGCCGACGCCGAGAAGCTCAAGAAGGAGCTTGAAGAGGCCAAGGCGAAGGTCGCCGTCAAGTGATTTTTGCTTGATTTACCGAGACAGCGGCCGGAGGCTTGGTCTTCCGGCCGCTGTCCGGTATAGTTTTTGCATGGCGATTTCCCGACGGTCATCCATTGAACGGTGGTCCCGCGGGAACGGCATGCGCCTCCTCCTTCGTCAGCCCACGCCTGCCGTATCCCTGCGGTGGGACGACGCCCTTCCTTTCTCCCGGCTCTCCAGACGGATGGTCGCCTCCCGTTGGGTTGCCCCCTGCCGCCTCGGTGGGTGGGTGTCCCTGCTGGCGGCGGCGCTGTCCTTCCCGAGTCGGGGCGGGGAAGCGTTGCCGGCCTTGCTCTGAACCCAGCCAGCCCTCGAGGTCCCCGGAGCCTTCCGGGGGTCTTTCAGTTTCGGTATTGCCAGTCTGTTCGTTCGGTTGTTTCGGTCGGTCTGTTTGCTTCGGGATCCTTGTTTCGGTTCCTTCGCCACGGTTCTTTTGGGAGATTCGCCCATGGCCACTCGCGCCGTCCGCCGCCTCCAGCCCACCCAGATCCGCCGCTACGGAAGCAGCCGCGCGAGCCACTCAATCCCCGACCTGACGGAAATCCAGACCCGCTTCTACGATCGCTTTCTCCAGTACGACACCCCTTCGTCGAAGCGCAAGGACGAGGGGATCGAGGGTGTCCTCCGCGAGATCTTCCCGATCGAGAGCTACGACCGCACCGTCAAGCTCGAGTACGTCCGCTACGAACTCGGAAAGCCCCGCTACGATCCCGACGAATGCCGCCAGCTCCGCCTCACGTACGGTCGGCCGCTACGGGTTTGGCTGCGGCTTACGCGCGATCAGCCCGTTGAGGAAGAGGTCTATCTCGGTGACATCCCCATCATGCTTGGTGGTGGTGAGTTCATCATCAACGGTGCCGAACGCGTCGTCGTGAGTCAGTTGCACCGTTCCCCTGGTATCGATTTCGTTGCCGACACCGAGTCGACCGATCGCAAGACGCACAACTGCCGCATCATCCCTGAACGAGGCAGCTGGATCGAGCTCAATGTGTCCAAAAAGGACACGCTCCAGGTGCGGATCGACCAGAGCGGAAAGTTTTCCGCCCTGACGCTCCTCCGTGCCATGGACGAGAAGTACACCCACGATGCCGAGATCCTCAAGCTCTTTTACGAGCCGGAGAAGGTGAAGGCTGACGGCGGGCGTTACGTTCCCAAGATCGAAGGACGGATTGCGGTCGATGACATCGTCTACCCGTCCAAGCACAAAGATGGCTCGCCGAACGAACGTGCTGGCGAGATCATCATTGAGGCCGGCTGCAAGATTTCCCACGATCAGGCTGAGCTGATCTGCACTTCCGGCCTGCCGGCAGTGGAGGTGATGGAGGAGCAGAAGGTGCCCCTCATCATGAACAGCCTCCGCGAGGACGCCGACGAGTCGAAGCGCCGCACTGGCGTTTCACCGAGCCACCAGGACGCTCTCGTTCGCATCTACCAGCGGCTCCGACCCGGCAATCCTCCGGCGCTCGACAAGGCCCGGGCACTGTTCGACGAAAAGTTCAAAGACACCAACCGCTACCGCCTCGGTCGCGTCGGGCGTTTCCGCATCAATCGCAAGCTCGGATTGTCGGTCCCCGAAACGGAGATGACGCTCCGCCCCGACGACCTGATCGCTGCGATCAAGTACATGCTCCGCCTCTCCGAGGGAGAGAACGAGGTCGAGGTGGACGACATCGACCACCTTGGCAACCGTCGTCTGCGGACGATCGACGAACTCGCCAGCGATGAGCTTCGCAAGGGGTTCCTCAAGCTCCGCCGCACCGTCCAGGAGCGGATGAGCCTCAAGGACGTCACGGAAATGACGCCCCGCTCGCTCATCAACCCCAAGAGCATCTCCGCGGCCATCGAATACTTCTTCGGCCGGGGTGAACTCTCGCAGGTCGTCGATCAGACAAACCCGCTGTCGATGCTCACCCACGAGCGTCGTCTCTCGGCCCTTGGTCCGGGCGGTTTGAACCGCAAGCGTGCCGGCTTCGAGGTGCGCGACGTCCACATTTCCCACTACGGACGCATCTGCCCGATCGAGACGCCGGAAGGGACGAATATCGGCCTCATCTCGAGCCTGGCGATCTACTCGGGCGTCGATTCCTACGGCTTCCTCGTCACTCCCTACCGCAAGGTCTCCAAGTGCCGCCTGACTGACGACGTCGTCTGGCTGCGGGCCGACGAGGAGCACGAGGCGACGCTGGCCCCGGCCGACGCGCCGGTGGTCGACGGCAAGATCGAAGGCGACAACATCATCGCCCGAAACCGGGGCGACTTCGTCCTCGTCCGCGCCGATGAGGTCGGCTACATCGACGTCGCGCCGAGCCAGATGGTCGGCGTGTCGGCGGGGCTGATCCCGTTCCTCGAGCACGACGACGCCAATCGCGCGCTCATGGGCTCCAACATGCAGCGGCAGGCCGTTCCTCTCCTGGTCACCGAGCCGCCCGTCGTGGCGACCGGGATGGAGCGGGACGTCGCGGCCAACTCCGGCCTCATCGTCCGCGCGGCCCGCAAGGGGACCGTGACGTACTGTGACGCTGAGCGGATCGAGGTTTCTCCGGGTGGGGCGGTCGCCCCCGACATCTACCGCCTGCGGAAGTATGTCGGTCTCAACGAACGGACCTGCCAAAACCAGAAGCCGATCATCAATCTCGGTCAGAAGGTCGAGAAGGGTGAGGTGCTCGCCGACGGTGCCGCGATCTACAAGGGGGAGCTGGCCCTCGGGCGCAACGTCCTCGTCGGCTTCATGGCCTGGGACGGCTTCAACTTCGAAGACGCGATCATCATCAGTGAGGAACTGGTGGAAGACGACGTCTACACCTCGATCCATATCGAGGAGTACGACATCGAGATCCGTGACACGAAGCTCGGCCGAGAGGAGTTCACGCGCGACATCCCCAACGTCGGCGAACGGGCCCTCCACAACCTCGACGAAGGGGGCATCGTCAAGATCGGCACCTTCGTCCGACCGGGCGACATCCTCGTCGGCAAGGTCTCGCCGAAGAGCAAGACCGAACTGACCCCCGAAGAGAAGCTCCTCCACGCGATCTTCGGCCGCGCCGGCGAGGACGTGAAGAACGACTCGCTCGAGGTCCCGTCGGGCGTCGAGGGAATCGTCATCGCCACCGAGAAGTTCTCGCGTCGCATGAGCCTGTCTGAGGATGAGCGACGCGAGTTTGAGAAGCAGTTGAAGGAAGTCGAAAACGAGGGAAATGCCCGAGTTGCAGAGGCCTTCAGCGCGATGGTCGAGGAGATTGGCAAAGCGATCGGCAAGCCGCTGA
>CANGGT010000110.1 GCA_947453375.1 Planctomycetaceae bacterium | reverse complement strand
GCCCGGCGCGGTGAGCGTCGATTCCGGTCTCCCCATCGACATCCCCCGCGCGACGCCGAAGTCGATGACTTTCGGATCGCCCGACTCGCCGACGAGGATGTTTCCCGGCTTGAGATCGCGGTGGACGATGCCCTGGGAGTGACCGTGCGCGACGGCATCGCAGACCTTCCCGAAGAGGGTCCTCAGGCCGTCCAGGTCGGGGGCATGCTGCCGCACCCAGTCTGTGATCGGCTCCGCCCGGGGCACGAGCTCCATCACGATCGCCGGCACCGGTGTGCCGATGACCTCGCAGGCGCCGACGGCGAGGATCTTCGAGATCCCCGGATGATCGAGGCGGCGGAGGATCTGCGACTCCTTGGCGAAGCGGCGGAGCAGCTCGCCCGACCAAAGCCCGGGTCGCAGCACCTTCACCGCCACCTTCCCCGAGCCATCGATGGAATCCCCCTCGTAGACGCGCCCCATCCCTCCTTCGCCGAGCACCCGCGACAGGCGCACGCCGTCAAATTCCACGCCGAGGAGCGGATCGTGGCGGGGCTTCCCCGGCGACGGTGTACACAGCTGCCATAGCCCCTCGAGATCGAAGCCGTCGATGTCGGCCGGGTCGCGCTCGACGGTCTGACCGTCGGCGCTATGCTCGTCGGGACGTTGCTCGATCGCCACGTGACCGCTCCTCGCTGCTACGGCAGGTCGCCCCGGAAGCGGGTCTGGAAGAACTCCCGTGCCGACTCCCAGCGGCGGCGGACGGTTCGTTCGGAGCACCCGAGGACGTCGGCGATCCCCGCCTGGGTCGCGCCGAGATACCACACCATGTCGAACACGGCCCGTTCCTCATCGGGGAGCTCGGCGGCCACCTCGTGAAACCGGACCCAGCGCCCGAGCGACTCCCGCTCGTCGGCGGCGAGTTCGTCGCCTGCTGTCTCGCTGCGGCAGACGGCGGCCTCCCCGTCGTTGACGACGTCGGTGTCGAGGTGGCGGGCGAGCGATTCCGGACCGGCGAACTTCCGCGCGAGATCGACCAGCTCCCGGCGCACCTGAAGGGCGACCAGGCCGAGGAACTCCCGCGGGCAGGCCGGCGTGACGGTGGCGAGGGCGCGGTGGAGCCGCAGCGCCGCCCCCTGGGCGATGTCGTCGGTCTCGCTGAAGCGACGGACGGTGGGGAATCCGCGGAGCATCCGCCGGGCCATGTACCGGAGCCGCTCGGCCACGAGCCCGACGAGCTCGTCGGCGCCGGCCCGCCGGTCGGCCGGATCACCGGCCCGGAGCCGCTCGAGCGTGGCCCCATAGCAGGCCTGGGAGGGGGATATAGCAGGTGGGGCCGCGGCGTCCATGCGAGGGATTATCGGACCCGGGCTGGGGGGATCAATGGCTGAATCGGTGGCTGCGGGAAAAACTTTTGGCCCCCTTTTCGGCGACGCTCGCTGTGGAAGGGGAAACGACGTCTCCATCTTCAATCGGACCGCAGCTGACCATAATGTCTTGGTCCGCTCCGTTTGTCTCCGGATGAAGTATCGCCAATGGCGCGCCCCCCCTACGATCCCGCCTCGGACAAGCCCTTCAAGCTCTCGCGGAGCGGCCTCGAACTCCTCCATGACTGCCCACGCTGCTTCTATCTCGACAAGCGGCTGGGGGTCGGTCGGCCGGGGGGATTTCCCTTCAATATCAACTCCGCCGTCGACACGCTGCTCAAGCGGGAGTTTGACTTTCATCGCGAGCGCGCCGAGCCACACCCGCTGATGACGGAGTTCGGCGTCGATGCGGTGCCGTTTGCGCACCCCGAGCTTTCCAAGTGGCGGCACAACTTCACCGGCGTGCGCTACCTTCACGAGCGAACCGGGTTTCTCATCACGGGCGCTGTGGATGACGTGTGGGTGAATCCTGCGGGTGAGCTCATCGTGGTCGACTACAAGGCGACGGCGAAGAAGGACGAAATCACGGCGCTCGACCAGGACTGGCACGGCAGCTACAAGCGGCAATTCGAGATCTACCAGTGGCTCCTGCGCCGCAACGGATTTCGTGTCTCCGATCGGGCGTATTGGGTGTATGCCAACGGCGACGCCTCCGCCGAGCGTTTCGACCGGATGGTGCGCTTCCGGATGACGGTCATCCCTTACGACGGCGACGATTCTTGGGTGGAGGCCCTGGTGATCCGCGCGAAGCAGTGCCTCGACGCCGATGCGCCGCCCACGGCATCACCGGGGTGCGACTGGTGCCAATTCGTGCGTGATGCCGGGGAGCTGGAGACACCTCGTCCGGGCGGCGTTGGCCTGAAAGCCATTCCGATCTCAGCTGGCACGCTTCTCTATCGTGGCCAGGGCGGGGCGATCGAGGTACTTCTTGTTCGTGCCGCGATCCGCGGAGGTGGCGCCGTTCCGTGGGGAATCCCCAAGGGGGCTCCCCGCGAGGGCGAACTGTTGATTGATGCCGCCAGGCGGGAGACGCTCGAGGAAACCGGAGTGACGGCTCCCGTGACGCTCGTCGACCTCGGGAGCGTCACGGCGAGTGGCGATCGGAAGACCGTCCATTGCTTCACCGGCCGCGTCGGAGACGATGTTCGGCCGGTCTGCGCGAGCCACGAGGTCGATCGGGCGGAGTTTCTCACGCTCAGCGACGCAAGAAAGCGGATTCGCCACTACCAGAAGCCGCTCCTTGATAGCCTGGTGAAGCTGATCGATTCAGCCCCCGCGACATGAGCGGGCTTGCTTCCTAGACTCCGATGTCACGGACCGCCATGCCCTGCCCTCGACCTTTCGATCCGGCTCACGCATGACCATGCCGATCGATCGCCGCTGCCGGGGCACGAGGCCTACAGCCCCCTCCCGCAGCGGCTTCACGCTCGTCGAACTGCTCGTCGTCATCGTTGTCGCGGTGCTCTTCCTCGGCGTGATGATCCCCGCGATCGACGCCTCGCGCGAGGCGGGGCGAAGGAATGAATGTGCTGGGAACCAGGCCCGGATCGGCACGGCGATCCTCGCCTGGCACGAGTCGCACGACCGCTTCCCGACGGGCGTCGGCTTCAGCGACGAGGCGAGTGGCTGTGCGTCCTCCACGGGCTTTTATTTCTGGACGTTTACGCTCCTCCCCTGGCTCGGCCATGCCGACGTCGCGGCCATGATCGGCCCGCAGACCTGGTCGGGCGCACCTGGCACGGCGGAGTCGTTCCGGGCTTTCCGGGAGACGATTCCCGTCTATCGCTGCCCCTCCGATACCCACGTCCCGATCACGGTGCCGGCCCTCGGGATCGTCGATCACACGCAGAGCAACTACGTCGGCTGCTTCAGCCCGCATGGCTTCGCCGTCGAACCCGAGGCAAACGTTGACTGTCTCGGAAAGCATCAGCGGAACGGCGGCCAGCGGACCACGGCCAATCCCACCGTCCTTGCCACCGACCCACTGCGGACGCGCCCCGGGCGATCGGTGTTTAACTTCTTCGGCGTCGAGCGATCGCTCGATAACGTCACCGATGGCGCCTCCCGGACGATCATGCTCGCGGAGCGGTTGGCCGGGAATGGCGATCTCAGCCCACGGGACGGTTGGTGGTGCGAGTTCGGCGTGCAGTATTCCCACTCAAGACCGCCAAACTGGCCCGGCGCCGACCGCTATGGCGGCAACGGAATCTCGGTGGTCGCGTCGAAGAAGCCTGGCAAGCATGGGCTCGAGCCTGGTCCCGGTGGATGGCCGGGAATGCTCGTGGCGGCGCGGAGCCGGCATCCCGGTGTGGTCGTCGCGACGGCTGCGGATGGCTCGGTGCGGACGGTTCGAGACGATATCGCACCGGAGGTGTGGACGGCGCTCGGCTCGATGAACGGCGGCGACGACGAGACGCCTTGAGCCTTCGGGATCGAGACCGCCCAGCCAGGGGCCGAAGACTTAAGGGCGGGAGGGGGGCACGAGTTCCTCTCCGGCGCCGGGCTGTGAAGCGAGCGGGGATCACGGGGGCGACGGCGATTCTGGAGAGGGATCGGGTAGCGGGGGATCGGGCGACTTTGATTCAAGCGGCATGCGACCCCCGGGCCCGCGGATGACGAGATCATCGACGGCGTCCTCCTCTGGATCCGCGCCGCTCCACAGCGTCCAGCGGCCGTCAGCGTTCCGGTAGCCGATCGGTGCATCGGTGAACGGATCGACGGGGATCGCGGCAAGGAACGTGGGGACGAGGTCGGCGAGGCTCGGCGGCGGCTGGCCCGTCGCGAGGCGATACCGCTCGAGGGCCGCGGCGCAGTCGGCGAGAACGAGCGCCGCATGGGCACGATCGTCGTCTTCGAGTGAGTATTTGAGGCCTGGGAGCAGCAAGCCCAACGTTTTCCTGCTCACTCCCTCCGAAACGACCTCATGCCAGGGCTGGAACCACTGCCGACGGCCCCGCGGGGCGTTCCTGCGGGCCTCGAGTTCGTCCTCGATCTCCTGCGACGCCCGCCTACGTGCGTCCCGGGTCGGCTGGTTGGCCGCGTCGACCATGGCGGCCAGGTACCGATTGGAGTCGGTAAGCGGCACGTTTGGCTCGACCGCGAGGATGCGGATCGGGCCCCAGGAAAACAACGATGCCGGTTTGGACGGGTTGGCGAACATGGAGGTGATCGCGTCGAGGAAAGACAGCCGTTCGAAGGCGTCGATGCCCGCGGCCAAGGGCGCCCAGTCGATCGCCGAACGCAGCGAGCCTTGGATTTCGGCGAGCAGCGCGTCGTCGGGATGGCCTTCGGCAATCAGTCGCTGGGTGGCGCGGGAGGCGTGGGTGAAAAGAACCATCGCCACCAGTCTGGAGACGAGCGGGCCCGGCGTGTCGGAGATCTTGTCGCCGAAGCGGAGGAGCGTGTCGATGTCGTGCCAAGCTCCGGGGGTGTCGCCCTCCCCGAGGCGGAGCATCGATCGGGCGAGCAAGACATTGGAAAACGAACGGAGAGCCCCTTCTACGGGGAGCGTGAGTGACATCAGCAGCGGGGACGTCGGTCCGAACCTGTCCGTCGGAGGTCGGTCGGCGGGGAGGCAGCGCGGCGGGCACCATCCTTCGCGGCGGGCACCGGCGGTGAGCGTGTCGAGAGCCGACCGGTTTTCCTCGAGCCAATGGGCCAGCCAGGGATGGTCGGCGGCGCGCCACGGCGTTCGCGAGCATGCCTCGAGAACCCGCCCGGCTTCTCCGGCATCCATCCCGTCCGGTGGGGGTGGCGGCATCACCAGCCGTTCGGAGGCCGGGAGCTGGTCGGCGGTCGAGAGGTGGGCCTCCGAGTGGTCGATGGCGTTTTCGGAGAAAATCGTTGTGGGAATCAGCTCCCAAACGGCCGCGGCGGCATTGTTCTCTGCCGGGATCGCGCGCGGCTCGAGCGCGAGCATCGCCTGGAAGTAATCGGGGAGGCCGTCGGGTGCCAACGGCTCGGTGATCCACGTGGTCGTGGGGGAGATTTGGAGCGGCGGGGGCGGGGCGAGCAAGGCCCACAGATACTCCACCGCCATGAAGACGCCCCCCATGAGGCTCACGGTCACAACGATCCTGCGCACCACCAGACGCGTCGACATGGTTTCCCTGCAATCAACGCACGGAGATGGATCGTGACAGTGTTCAGGGGCGATCGCGGATCACGGCAGTCAGGTCACTCATCACGGGCTGCTTCCGTCGCTTTCATGGCGGCGCGCGCCGCGAGGATCCGGGCGTTGCGGAGGTCGTTCTCGCGACGGATCAGTTCAAAACGACGGTCGACAACCGAGGGAGTCCCTTCGAGAAGCGCAGGGAGGTCGGCCTGCGTCATTTCAAGCGCGATCGCCAGCCGTTCCCCGGGGGTCATGCGGCGGTAGGCGTCGAGGGTTTCCTGGCTGAGCATGGCGAAATTGTACTCACCGCCTCCTGAGCCGGTCGAGGAGCACCGCGGCGAGGATCACGCCGCCGAGGACGACCCGCTGCGTGTAGCTCTCGATGCCGACGAGGTTCATGCCGTTTTGGATGACGGCGATGATCAACGCCCCGACGAGCGTCCCGATCATGCTCCCCTCGCCGCCAGCGAGGCTCGTCCCACCGACGACCACCGCGGCGATGACGTAGAGCTCGTACATCTGCCCGAAGTTCGGCGAGCCGCTCTTGAGCTGCGAGGCCATCACCACCCCGCCGAGGCCCGCCAGGGCGCCGGAGAGGATGTAGGCGGCCAGAAGCGTTCCCGCCACCGGCACCCCCGAGAGCCGCGCCGCCTCGCGATTGCCACCCACGGCGAGGAGCCAGCGACCGAACGTCATCCGCGTCATCACGAAGTGCGCCACGCCATAGAGAAGGAGGACGAGGACGACGGCGTTGGGGAGGCCGAGGTCGGCGCCGCGGCCGAGCCACATGAAGCTGTCGGGCACCTGGTAGACGCTCTGCCCCTTGGCGAGCATCGAGGCCCCGCCCCCCGCCACGAGCATCATCGCGAGCGTGGCGATGAACGGCGGGATCCCGAAGCCCACGATCACGCCCCCCGAGAGCGCTCCGGCCAAAGCCCCGACCGCCACGCCGCCGAGGCCGGCAAGCAGCATGCCGAGCGTGTCCGCCTCGACGCCGCCGGCGAAATCCCGAACGAGGACCGCCGTCACCACCGAGGCAAGCGCGATCATGCTCCCGACGGAGAGATCGATCCCGCCGGTCATGATCACGAGCGTCATCCCCACCGCGAGGATCGCGATCACCGCGATTTGGTTGGCGATGTTGAGGAGGTTCTCGAGTTTGAGAAAGTTTGGCCAGGCGTACGGGCGCGGCTGGACGATGGATGGACTGCCGAGCGCCGGGAAATCGGTCGGTAGATCGGTAAACAGGGCCCAGGCGGCGCTTGCCGCACTTCCGGCGATGACGTCGAGCGGCTTGGCCGCGGCATTCGCGGCAGCGAGCGCCGCACGGGCCTCCTTCGGCTCCCCCTTCACGACGGCGACGACCGTCGCGCCCCGCTCCCGGAGGATCTCCGCGAGGATGTCGGCATAGGCGACGTCGTCCGGCTGCCCGCGCACCGCCACGAGGACACGCTGCGGGGTGGCGTGGGCGGCAAGGATGTCGTCGGCGACGCCCCGAGCCGCCGCCGCTCCCCCCGGCTGCTGCTCGCTCCAGGTGAGCGCACTGAAGAGGAGACAAAGGGCGAGGAGCACCCACGTCATGCCGAGATTCGCGAGGGCGCCGCGGAGGAAGTTCCCGGCAGGGTGCGTCCGAACCATCGAGGAAGCGTCGTGCGTCATGTGACGGCCAGCTCCATGATCGATTCCTGTGTGGCGGTTGCGGCGTCGTCGATCCGTCCGGTGATCCGCCCATCGTGCATGACGAGAATCCGGTCGGCCATCCCCAGCACCTCCGGAAGATCGGAGCTGACCATGATGACGACTTTCCCGGCGGCGGCCAGGTCGTTCATGAGCTGGTAGATCTCGACCTTCGCCCCGACGTCGACGCCGCGCGTCGGCTCGTCGAAGAGGAGCACTTCGCAGTGGCGCTCGAGCCACTTGGCGAGCACCACCTTCTGCTGGTTGCCACCGGAGAGCCCGCGGACGGCCGTCTCCTGCCGCGGCGTCTTGATGCGAAGCGCCGTGATCGCACCCGCGCAAGCCGTCTGCTCGTCGCCGCGGCGCACGACGCCGGCGCGGGAAAACCGGGCCAGACTCGGCAGGGAAAAGTTCTCCCGCACCGACAGCCCGAGGACGAGCCCCTGGAGCTTCCGGTCCTCGGGCAGCAGGCCGATACCGGCCGCGATCGCCGCGCGCGGGGAACGCGGGTCGACCGGCCGGCCATCGAGGTGGATCGTGCCGGAATCGCGCCTGTCGGCGCCAAACAGGAGCCGGAGAACCTCGGTGCGTCCCGAGCCGACAAGGCCGGTGAGCGCGAGGACCTCCCCGGCACGGGCCTCGAACGACACGCCACGCACCGCCGTGCCGCCGGTCAGCCCCTCGACGACGAGGCGGACGTCTCCGCGAGTGCCGCTGCGCCGGGGAAACTCCTCGACGAGCTCGCGGCCGACCATCATCCGGATGAGGTCGCTGCGGTTGACGGCGGCGACGGAGGCGCCGCCGACATTGCGGCCATCGCGGAGCACTTCCACGCGGTCGCAGACCGCGGCGATCTCCTCGAGGCGGTGGCTGACGTAGACGATCCCCGTCCCTTCGCGCCTCAGTTCTCTGATGACGTCATGGAGGGCCGCGACCTCGGGCGTCGTCAGCGCCGCACTCGGCTCGTCCATGACGAGGATCCGCGCCCCGGCCGCGAGTGCCTTGGCGATCTCGACGAGCTGCTGCCGCGCCACCGAAAGTGTGCGACAGGGGGCGTCGGCGTCGAAGTCGGCCCCGAGCCGGGCGAGGAGAGCCTGGGCACGGCGCCGCTGGGCGCCACGGTCGATCCAGGCAAGGCCGGCCGGGCCGCGGGCGACCTCCTGGCCGAGGAAGATGTTGTCGGCGGCGCCGAGGGCCGGGACGAGATTGAACTCCTGGTGGATCACCGCCACGCCGGCGCCGAGGGCGTCGAGTGGGGAGCGGATCGACTGCTCGACGCCGTCGATGACGATTCGCCCGGCGTCGGGGCGGACGGCGCCGCCGAGGATCTTCATGAGCGTGCTCTTCCCGGCGCCGTTTTCGCCGAGGAGCGCGAGGACCTCGCCACTCCCAAGCTCAAGATTCACGCCGGCAAGCGCCTGCACGCCGGGATAGCTCTTGGCGATCCCCTCCATCGAAAGCAGCGGCGGTGTGGTCATCGGTCGGGCCCCCGCGCTCCCTTTGGCCAGGCCGACCCTAGCTCGTGGATCTCGAGCGAGTTGAAGCGGACCGGTCCACCGATCGCCTTGACGGCCGAGACGAGGTCGTCGGCGCGGAGATTCACCGGCATGGGAACGTAGGTCAGGCCGCCACTGGCGAAGACTTCGAGGCCGGTGCGGTCGGCAAGGATGACGAGCGTCTGGCGGCCCCCCTGAAGCGGCGCGGGAGCCCGATGACCGTGGACAACGATCTCCTCCGTCTTCGACTCCCAGACGACGTCGACACCGCGGACACGGAAGGCCACGTCGCTGCCGCGCTCGGGCTCGAACTCGGCCCGGATCTCGACAAGCTCGGCGGCCACGTCGGCGAGGGGATTCGGGTCGGCAGGCTCAAGCACGTCGAGGGGGATCCGCTGTGAGGCAGTACGGAGGGATGTCAGTTCCTCGACGGGCGTGAACGTCATCCGCGGGCCGTCGGCCGTCGAGACGAGCCCGAGTTCGAGAGGAACGGACATCGACTGGTTGAAGGGCATGCCGCGGGTCTCGGTCTGGAACCAGCCGACGAGGATCCGCCGGCCGTCGCTGGCCGGGATGTCGCTGAACGACTGCGCCGCATAGAAGCCCCGGCCGCGGTGCCCCGGCAGCTTCGGCGTTTCGGGCGTGAACGCCTTCCCGTCAAACGAGCCGACCTGGTATTCGCTGCTCGCCCCGAGGAGCACCCATCGCTTGTTCGCGGCATCGCCGTCGACGGGAAGCGCGAAGAAGTCGGGGCACTCAAAAAACCCCTCCGTCGTGCTCTGGCTCGTCCAGGTCTTGAGATCGGGGGAGGTGAGGAAGCGGATCGTGTGGACCCCCTGTCCGCTCGGTGCCTTCTCTTCCACATAGAGCGTCATCACCCAGTGCTCCGTCGGCTCGTGCCAAAACACCTTCGGGTCGCGGTTGCCGGGGGTGAATTGGCCGACGACCGGATTGCCTTCGTATTTCGTGAACGTGCGGCCGTCGAGGCTGTGGGCGAGGCACTGCACGGCCGGATTGCCGGCGGCGGTGTAGAGGAGGACGAGCGCCGGCTTGCCCTCCTTGCCGAAGCCGCTCGTATTCTTCCAATCGACGACGGCGCTGCCGCTGAACATCGGCCCTGTTGCGTCGGGCGCGAGGGTGTCGCCGAGCTCTTCCCAGTGGACGAGATCCCGGCTCACCGCATGCCCCCAGTGCATGTTGCCCCAGCCCCAGCCGTAGGGATTGTGCTGGAAGAAAAGGTGATAGTCCCCTTCAAAGAAGACGAGGCCGTTGGGGTCGTTGTTCCAGCCGCGGCGCGGAGAGAAGTGAAACTGCCCGCGGAGGGGCTCGGTGTAGAGGGGATCGGGCGAGCCTGGCCCGAGGAACGTGTCGGTCGCCTGGATGGACGCAAGCGCGGCAGAATCCTCGGGGAGCTTGTCGACGACGAGGGCGAGGTTTTTCCCCCGCCAAGCCGAGATCTCCATCGGGGCCCACCAGTCGGCCGCGCCGTCGGCAAGCTCGATGTCGTTTCTGACCACCACCTCGCCATCGACGAGGAGCGTCACGACGCGCTTCGCGGCGCCGTTCTTGATGGGGATCTGGAGGAAGCGAGTCTCGGCGACGAACTCGCGGCGGGGATCTTTCAGCATCCCCTTCGGTCTCGTGTCGGTCTGGACGATCTGGTCGACATTGATGTGCCCCCAGCCTCCCGTCGCGGCATCGATCACCCGCAGCGTGGCGGTTCTTCCGGTGAGCTCCGCCACATCCCACGACTCACGGAGGAGAGTCTCGCTCCCCCCCGGCCGGTCGTTGCCGCCGGTGGCGGTGCGAACCGGCTTTCCGTCGACGAGAAGCTCGAGGGCGAGCTTGTCGGGATGGTTGCCACCGCCGATGAGAAAGCTGATGAAGGGCCGCTCGATCCGAAACGGCGGGGACGTGAGCGTGCCGGTGCTGTCGTCGCCGCCGAGGAACGAATTGACGAGCCCCTTTCCCAGAAAGCCGTCGACGGCCATCTGCCCTGGGAGGGCCCCCCGGGCCGGCTCCTTTCCAAACGCCGATCCCTCGACCGTCCACGCGCCGTACGACTCGCCGTCGAAGTCGGCGATGACGAGGTCGGCCCGCGGCGGGTCGGCTGCCGGCACTTGGGTGGGAGCGAGAAGAAAGCCTGCGGCGCAGAGCCAGGGAACGAGCGGGCGAACGCGAGGCATGGCGGAAGATCCGTCGTGAGGAGGAGCGATGCGGGCACGGTCCTGGCAAAACCGATTGGGGTCGACTCCCCCCAGGGTAAGGCCTGCTCGGGTCAATCGCACCCCACGAAGTGTTTCTCGTCCAACACCGGCTCGCCGTCCCAGCGGTAGGCGCACAGAAACCCACCCTTCGCGACGCTCCAGTCGAGGCAGGCCACGTTGTGGCGGAGGAGTGTCGGCCTCGGGCCGCTGAGCCTGGAGTGCCCGACGAACACGGGCCGGGCGTCTTCCGGATAGGGGACGGCGGCACGCACGACGTCGGCAGGCAGCGGCGCGTCTGACGCAATCTCCTCGCTTGCCAAGGCGTACGTGCGGAGGGTGTGCCCGTCCGGGACGCTGTCTGCACGCAGACCTCAATCCCCCTTCGGGGTTGCGGCGTTGTGCTCAAGGGTCATCAGCCCCGCCTTCAGGGCCCGGTCCTTCTCGCGGAGGACTTCGAGGGTCTCCGGCGGCAGCTTCGTTTCCCAGCCGTGGAAGGGAGCGAGTGCCGCCCCGCCTCGGGCCAGGGTCGAGAAGTCTTGGAGATCTTCGGCGTGCACGACGCCGAGCGACGCTTTCTTGACGATGTAGTCGGCCAGCGGCGTCATGTTCCACACCGGGCCGGTGATCACGCATTCGGGAGCCTCGGCGAACTGGTCGACGAGGTTTCCGAAGGCGAACACCCCCTTCTCCTCCGCCCCGGCAATCGCCCCCTCGCGCTCGGCGTAGATCACGTCGGCGCCAGCCGTGATCTGAGCCAGTGCCGCAGCCTTCGCCTTCGGCGGGTCGTACCAGGAATCGATGAATGTCACCTTCACCTTCACCGTGGCGCTGGCGTCATGGGCCCCGGCGATGAAGGCGTTGATCGTCCGGTTTACGTGCGGCTCCGCCTTCCCGCAGACGACGCCGACGATCCCCGACTTCGTCAGGCTGCCGGCGAGGATCCCGCACAGATACGCCGGTTCCGCCAAGTCGCTATCGAAGATCGACATGTTCGGGGCCTGCGGTTCGGCGGCGGTGCCGATCACGAACTTGATGCCGGGATTGGCGGCGGCGATGGCACGGATCTCCTGATCGCCATCGGCCGCATCGGCCACGATCATGTCGGGCTTCGTGGCGAGGCTGGCGGTGATCGCCGCCGCCATCGGCGCGACCCCGGCGAGGTTGTCCTTCCAGGTGTAGCGGATCTTGCCGGCCCGCTCCTCCATCTCTAGCGCCGTGTGGATCACCATGTTCCACGGCTCCTCCAGCGGCGTCGCGTAGAAGGCGACGACGACAGGCACCTTTGCATCGGCGGCCAGCGCTTCTCCGGTGGCCGGGCCTGTCAGCGCGGCGATGACGAGCGCCGCGAGGCTGAGCAGCCGGCGGCGACCGGAACGGGAGGGGCGACGGACCGAAGCGGCGGATCTCATGCGTTCATCTCCTGACGCGGTGGCCTTCATTCGGTCGGAGCGTACCACGCCCCGGCCGGGCGGAGTGAGGCCGTTTTTGGCCGTTTTTCAACGGTTTCAGGCCCGCGAGCGAGGCTCGTCGAGCCGGGGAGAATGGGGGTTTTCGGGGTTGGCGAGGTTGCCGGGGGCCTTGGGGGCCTCTGGTCATAGGAGCGTCACATGAGCGTCACAGCAGCGCGTTGACGTGGGCCGCGGCGGCCGAGGCGAGCCCGGCCGGGTCGTAGCCCCCCTCGAGCGTCGACACGATCCGCCCTCCGGCATGCCGGTCGGCGATCTCCCGGACGATGCCGGTGAGCTCGGCGAAGTCGGCATCGGTGAGGGTGAACCGGCCGAGGGGATCGCCTTCGCGGGAGTCGAAGCCGGCCGACACGAGGACGAGCTGCGGGCGGAAGCGGTCGGCCGCCGGCACGAGGCGTTCTCGAAAGGCGCCGACGATTTCCCTCCGCCCGGCACCTGCCGGGAAGGGGCAGTTGATCGTGAAGCCCTCCCCCGCACCGCGGCCGGTCTCATCGGCATGCCCTGAGCCGGGGTAGAGGGGTGACTGATGCGTGTCGAAGAAGAGGACGCTGGCGTCCTCGTAAAAAGCATCCTGTGTGCCGTTGCCGTGATGGACATCCCAGTCGACGATCAGCACGCGTTCGAGGCCGTGAATCGTTTGAGCGTGACGGGCGGCGAGCGCCACGTTGTTGAACAGGCAGAATCCCATCCCCTTCGACGGAGTGGCGTGGTGGCCAGGGGGACGGACGACCGCGAAGGCGTTCTCCACGCGGCCGGTGCAGACCGCATCGACCGCGAGCAGGAGTCCCCCGGCGGCGCGGCGGGCCGCGTCGAGCGTCGCTTCCCCCTTGATCGCCGTGTCGCCGGTGGAGAGGACGACAAGCCCATCGGCGACATCCTCCGCCACGATCCTCAAGTAATCCGGCGTGTGGACGCGAACGAGCTCGGCGTCGGTGATCGGGCGCGACGCCAGTGCGACGCAAGCTTCAAGGAGGCCGTCGGCACGGAGCCGATTGAGGATCGCCGTCACCCGCCGGGGACACTCCGGGTGCCCGGGGCCGGTGTCATGGAGAAGCGCGGCGGGATCGGTCACGAGACCAGTCATCGGCGTGGGCCCCGACGGGGAGGGAAAGAGATGCCAGGCCGATCGTAGCCCCGAGCTGCCCGCCAGGGGGGGGCGGTGGCCCGCCGGGGACGGAGCGCAGG
>CANGGT010000109.1 GCA_947453375.1 Planctomycetaceae bacterium | reverse complement strand
CGTCGTCGAACGCGTCGACGACCAGGGGCTCGCCGACGAGGCGGGGATCGGCCCCTCGATGCTCATCCGCAAGGTGGGGCGGAAGCCGGTGTCGACGATCACCGAGTTCGCCGATGCCGTCGAGCAGGAGTCGCTCGAGGACGGCGTCATGCTCCAGGTGCGAACGAGCCGGGGCAACTCGGTGATTCTTCTCAAGAAGAACTGAACTGCCGCCAGACCCGTCGGAAAACCACAGGGCCGGCCCCGCACCCCGGGGCCGGCCTTTTTTATTCCCAACGAGATCGTCGGAGGGGTTGCCGCTCCCAGGATGAGCCTCGAGAAGCTTGTTCTTGGTATCCTCGACGGCGCCTTCAGTCCACTCGCCCCACCTGGAACTTCCATGGCCACGCTCGGCGTCAACATCGATCATGTCGCCACGATCCGTCAGGCCCGCCGCACCGTCGAGCCAGACCCGGTGTGGGCGGCAGCGCTCGCCGAGCTCGGCGGGGCCGACGCGATCACCGTCCATCTCCGCGAAGACCGCCGCCACATCCAGGATCGCGACCTCGAAGTGCTGAAGCGCACCGTTCAGGTGAAGCTCAACCTCGAAGGGGCGATCGCCCCGGCGATGGTCGCCATCGCCTGCCAGGTGAAGCCCGATCAGGTGACGCTCGTCCCGGAACGCCGTGAGGAGATCACGACCGAGGGAGGCCTCGACGTCGTCAGTCATCGGGCCGCCACGACCGAGGCGGTGCGCCGGCTCCACGACGCGGGAATCGCCGTCTCCCTGTTCATCGATCCCTCGCCGAGGCAAATCGACGTCGCCGTCGCCCTGGGCGTCGCGGCCGTCGAGCTCCACACCGGCACCTACGCCAACGCCACCACCGCGGCCGAGCAGCGCGAGACCCTCGCCGAGCTCGCCCTCGGCGGAGCCCATGCCCGCGCCGCCGGCCTCACCCTCAACGCCGGCCACGGTCTCACCTATCGCAACGTCGTCCCGGTGGCCCGGATCGACGGTATGCATGAGCTCAACATCGGCCACTCGATCGTCGCCCGGGCCGTCCTCGTCGGCTTCAGCCAGGCCGTGCGGGAGATGAAGGCCCTCATTGCCGCCCCTCCCTCCTTTTGAGGAGGTGCGGGGCCATGTCTCGGCCGGCAATCTCCACCAAACTTTCCCATCTTTCGGGGGAAGGGGGCGTTCCCTCGTCAAACCGAGGCGAAATCCTCCGTCGGGCGGCCGTCGGGGTATCCGGTCAGGCCGGATTCTGGTCTGCTCTGGCCCGAGCAGGGGCATCCGCGATGCAGGGAGGGGCTCCGAAATCGAAGCCTTTCCCGCCACCTGCCAGGCCCCCGTCCGATGGAGCGCCCCATGCCGCCGGTGACGACTGCCCCCCCTGCCCCCCTCGACTCCGCCCGGAGCCATGACGAGGGGCGCGACGACCCGGCCCGTGACCAGGGTGCGCCCCAGTGGGTCAGCGAGGTGCGGCATGCCCTGCGGACGGCGAGCGACGATCCGTTCCGGGTGAAGCCGTGGCGCTACTGGGCCGACTTTCTTCTCTCGATCGTCTGTGCCTATTCGGCGGCGACGGTCTACCTGATGTCGCCGCTCGGCTCATGGCCGCAGCTGATCGCCTTTCCGATCGCCGCCTTCTGGCTCTACCGGCTCGGCTCGCTCGTCCACGAGGTCTGTCACCTCGGCGCCCACGAGATGCGCGTCTTCAAGGTGGCCTGGAACGTCCTCGTCGGCACCTTCACGCTCACCCCGTCGCCGTTCTTCACGCGGCAGCACCGCGACCACCACAGCATGAAGATGTACGGCACACCCGAGGACCCCGAATACGTCGCCAACGTCATGGAGGGGGGCAACCTGCTGAGCTTCCTCGGCTATTCGGCCTTCATGCTCGTCTTCCCCCTGCTGGTCTTCCTCCGCTTCCTCCTCGCCCCCCTCTCCTTCCTTCACCCGCGCCTCCGCGAGCTCGTCCTCGAACGCGGCAGCTCCCTGACCTTGAACACGCGCTACCGCCGCCGCCTCACCCCCTTCGACCGGCGCGCGATCCTTTGCGTCGAGGTGCTCTGCTTCCTCCGGGCCGCGGCGATTCCGGCAACGATCGCCCTCGGTCTCGCCCCGATGAGCCGGATCCCGCTCCTCTATGCACTCGCCCTGGCGACGTTCTTCATGAACCAGATGCGGCAGCTCGCCGATCACCACTTCGAGGGTAACGGGACGCCGGTCTCGGTCGAGGACCACATCCTCGACTCGTGCAACTTCACCGGGAAGGATCCGCTCACGCTCCTCTTTTTCCCGTTCGCGATCCGCTTCCACGCCCTCCATCACCTCTTCCCCTCGCTCCCCTACCACAACCTCGAGGCCGCGCACCGCCATCTCGCGCGGACGCTCCCCCCCGACAATCCCTACCTGGGCCTCGACCAGCCGGGCTGGTGGTCGGTGGCGAAGCGGACGGTGTGGGGCGCGGCGCCGGTCACGACCGGCTAGCAGGCGAAAGCGGAAAGAGTCAGCCCGTGTGACCGCGGCGCCGCGAGGCCCACCATTCCCAGGCCAGCGGCAGCACCGAGACGAGGACGATCCCGATCACGACCAACTCGAAGTGCTTCTTGACGGCGTCGATGTTGCCGAAGAAGTAGCCGGCCACCGTGCAGAGCACGACCCACAGAAGGCCGCCGACGACGTTGAACCAGAGGAACGTCGGGTAGTGCATCTTCCCGACGCCGGCGACGAACGGGGCAAACGTCCGCACGATTGGCACAAAGCGTGCCAGGACGATCGTCTTCCCGCCGTGGCGGTCGTAGAAGGCCTGCGTCTTCTCGAGATGCTCGTGCTTGAGAAACCACGTATTGAGGGAGAAGGCCCGGGGGCCGATCCACCGGCCGAGAAAGTAATTGATCGTGTCGCCGAGGATCGCGGCGATCGAAAGGAGAACCAGGAGCGTGACGAGGCCGAGGTCGTCGGGATAGAGTGCCGCCATGGCGCCGGCGGCGAAGAGGAGCGAGTCGCCCGGGAGGAAGGGCATGACCACGAGGCCCGTTTCGCAGAGGATAATCGCGAACAGGAGGACGTAGGTCCACGGTCCCCAAGCGTCGAGGAGGGCGTGGAGATGGTCGTCGACGTGAAGGAAGACGTCGAGGATCGACTTGATCGCGTCCATGCGCGTTGGTTCTCGCGTTGCGGTTGATCGGGGCGGCTTCAGGCCCTTGGCCCGGCACCATAGGCGATCAGCCCGACGGTCGCCAAGACGGAGACGTCAAGCGTGCCGCCCCGACGAGAACCGCTCGAGGAGACAGATCGCGTCAGCCGGGGCCGGGCTTCTTTTTCTTCCAGGTCTTCTTCTTGGGGAAGGGCTTCTTCCCCCACGGGGCGCGCGGTGGGCCATCCCCTCCCCCCGCCACCGGGCCGAACTTCCGCGACGGCTTTCCGGGCGGACGGGGACCATCGTCCCCTCCGGCGTAACCGCCGGCAGGTGCGCCGCCATCGCCGCCGCGCGGCGGATAGGGGCCACCGGGGCCAGGCTTCTTGCCGTAGGGGCGCTTCGCGAACGGCCGTTTCCCACCGGGGCCGTTTCCAAAGGGGCGCCCCGGCGGCGGGCGGTGCGACGGAGCGTCGAGTGGCTCCTCGCGGTCATCCGCCGGAGGCGGCACCGGCGCGTAACAAGCGACCAGCGCCGCGGCGATCGCCTCTGGGGCATGCCCTTCCTTGACGAGCTGCTCGACGACCGACGACGACGGCGGCCCGGGCGGCGCAGAAAGCGCCTCGCGAACCCGATCGATCACCACGGCCGTGCGTTTGGCCGCGACGTCCCGGACCGACGGCACCGGCTCGCGGCGGACGCGAATCCCGAGGGCCCGCTCGATCTGCCCGAGCCGGTATCCGGCGCCTCCCGAGACGAGCGTTACGGCCAGACCGTTCCGGCCGGCACGCCCCGTGCGCCCGATCCGATGGAGATAATCCTCGGCATCGATCGGGAGGTCGTAGTTGACGACGAGGGCGAGGTCGTGGACGTCGATCCCGCGGGCGGCGACGTCGGTGGCCACGAGCCAGCGGAAGGCCCCACGCTTGAAGCCCTCCATGACGCGCGTCCGCTGCGGTTGGGCCATGCCACCGTGGAGCCGCTCGGCGGCACAGCCGCGGTCGAGGAGCCAATCGGCGAGTTCGTCGACCATCCGCTGCGTGTTGCAGAACACGAGGCCGCTGCGCGGATCGTGGAAATCGATGAGCCGGCCGAGCGCGGCCGACTTGGCGTGGTGGCGGACCTCGTGGAACACCTGATCGACCGCCGGCGGGCCGGCGTCACGGGCCCGCTCGACGCGGATCTCGCGGGGAGAACGGGCATGGTGGTCGACGAGCCCGCGGATCGCCGGCGGAAACGTGGCGGAAAAGAACACCGTCTGGCGTTCGGGGGACGCGGCGGCGAGGAGTTTCTCGAGATCCTCGCTGAAGCCCATGTCGAGCATCCGATCGGCCTCGTCGAGGACGAGGACCTTGATCGCCGAGAGATCGAGGCTGCCGCGACCGAGAAGATCGACGAGCCTTCCCGGCGTGCCGACGACGACCTGCGCGCCCCGCCCGAGATCGGCGAACTGCCGATCGTAGGAGGCTCCGCCGTAGACCGTCACGGTCCGGATCCCCTTCTTGAAGGAGGCGAGCTTCTCGGCTTCGGCCGCGACCTGCGTCGCCAGTTCCCGCGTCGGCACGAGGATCAGCACCTGCGTCTTCTTCGAGGCGGGATCGACGCGTTCGATCGCCGGGATGCAAAACGCCGCCGTCTTCCCCGAGCCAGTCTGCGACTGGCCGACGATGTCGGAGCCGCCGAGGAGCGCCGGGATGGCGCGGGCCTGGATCGGGGAAGGAACGAGCCAGCCGAGTTTCTCGACCGCGCGGACGAGTTCGGGAGAGAGGCCGAGCGACGCGAACGTCAGGGCCGAAGCGCCGTCCGCGGGCTCCGCGGCGACGGGGGGATCGATGGTCAAGAGGCGGGCCGTTCGTTGATGGGCAGAGCCGTGGTCGGCAGGCGGGGCCGTGGTCGGTGTGATTGCAGGCGGGAGATCGAGTGTACCAGCGATCGCCCCGCGCCGCTCAGCCGGCTGCATGGAGGATCATCAGCCCGATCCCCAGAAACGCGCTCACCCCGAGCGCCGACACGAGCGCCCCCGGCCAGGACGGCCGCCAAAGATGGGCCACGAGCATCACCAGAGGGACGACCCGGAGGAGGAGATGATCCCCCGTCCAGCCGACCGGCTTGACGAGCCCGAGAATGAATCCGGCGAGGGTTTGTGGACTCGCGCCGGTGAGCCCCACGAGGGCTGCAAAGCCGACGATCCCCATCGCCACGACCCCCGCCGCCCCCCAGGCCGGTCCCAGAAACCGATCGACCGCCAGCCCGACGCCCGCCAGGAGCGGCACCGCCACGGCGAGGGCGGCGAGTTCGGCAGGGCGGTCCCGGAGTCCCGCAAGCAGCCAGCCCCAGGCCACGAGGGCCATGCCGAGCATCGCCAGATCGGGAATACCCCACGGTCGGGCGGCCGACGGCGGGAGACTGTCGGGATTGGGCAGGCGAACGACCGGCAGCACGCTCAAGCGTCCCCGCGGGATGATTGGTGGAGCAGGCTCGCAGCTTACCAGTCGGCAGGCTGCCGAAGCTGCCTGTTTGCGTGGCAGCGATTGCCCTTCGATGGGCAGCCGGGAAACGGGCCTTCAAGCCTGCCGGAGGGTATTCTGCGGAAATCTCTCGATCCTCCGTTCAGAGAACATTCCATAGCCCGTGGCGCGGAGTTTGCAGGGGTGACGGTCCGGTGTGTGGGCGTCGCTCCGTCCGGCGGTGGCGGCGCCTCCATGAACGCTCCGAAGGCTCTCCTCGTCGGCTTTCCCTCCCTCACCGCTCTCTTCCCTCTTCCCGGAAACAGCCCGTGCCTGACGATGCCCTCCTCCTCCGCGATGTGCGGCTGCTCGACTCCCTTCTCGGACAGGTGATCGTCGATCAGGCGGGGGAGGATGTCGCCCGACTCGTGGAGTGGATTCGGACGCTCGCCCACGACCGCCGGGCCGGCAAGCAGGGGGCCGAGGCGGCGCTGGCCGAATGCATCGAGGGGCTCGACGTCGTCAAGGCCCGACTCGTGGCCGAGGCTTTCTCTATTTATTTCGATCTCGCCAACATCGCCGAGGATCGGCAGCGCGTCCGCGTCCTCCGCGAGCGGGAACGCGACCGCCATCCGGAAGCGCCGGCCGAATCACCGGCTGCGGCGATCGGCGAACTCAAGTCGCTCGGTTTCCGCGCTGACGATGTCGCCGCCGCGCTCGAGCGGCTCTCGGTGGAGCTCGTCTTCACCGCCCACCCCAGCGAGGCAAAGCGGCGTTCGATCCGCTCGAAGCTCCGGCGGATGCGCCACGCGCTCCAGGAGCTCGACCGGGCCGATCTCCTCCCCCGTGAGCGGGCCCGGCTCGAGGCCGATGTCCGCGGCGAACTGGCGGTCCTCTGGCAGACCGCCTTCCTCCGCCCGACGCGGCCGAGCGTCCTCGACGAGGTCGAGCGCGGTCTGTCGCTCATGCCGCGCCTCTGGGAGGCCGTGCCCGGGGTCTACGAGTCGCTCCGCCGCGGCCTCGCCGAGTGGTATCCGGGGGAGCTCGAGGACGTGCCCGCCTTCCTCTCCTTTGGCTCGTGGATGGGGGGAGACCGCGACGGCAATCCCTTCGTCACCGCCGATGTCACCAGCCAAACCCTCCACCGGCTCCGCGAAGAGGCGATCGACCGCCATCTCGAACAGTGCGCCCGGCTCCACGATCTCCTCACGGTGTCGGACGAGCTGACCGCCGGCTCCCGGTCGCTCGCGGCCAAGCTTGACGCACTCGCGGCCGCCCACGAGGGGCTCGGCGAAGCCCTCCTTCCTCTCGCCCCCCACGAGACGTTCCGACGCTGGATTCGCATGATCCGCTTCCGGCTCGAGGCCTCGCGGAAGCTCCGTCTCGACGGCGGCTCGGTGCCGGGGGCATACCCGTCGCACGCCGCGTTCGTCGCCGACGCCGAAGACCTCCTCGCGGCTCTCGGTGCGGACCACCTCCTCCCCGACGACTCGCTTCCCCGTCGCTGGGTCGACCTCGTCCGCACCTTCGGCCTCCACATGACGAAGCTCGACGTGCGCCAGGATGCCCGGGCCTACGAGGGAATCATGGGGCAGATCCTCGCCGCCTCAGGCCGCTGCGCCCCAGGGGCGTACGAAGCGGCCGATGCCGAGGGCCGGCTTGCGATGCTCGTGGCCTCGCTCGGCACCGCGGATGAAATCCCGAGCGCGGGCCTCGATCCGCTCTCGATCGACACCCTCGCGCTTTTCGAGCTCCTCCACCGGGCCGTCGTCCGGTTCGGACCGGAGTGTCTCGGCGGCGCGATCGTCAGCCTCACCCGCGCTCCGGCCGACGTCCTCTCCGTGCTCTGGCTGTGGCGCTGGGCCCAGGGGCGGGCGCGGGCGCGCGGCGAGGAGGTAGCCGCCACCGACATCGCCATCGTGCCGCTGCTCGAGAAGATCCATGACCTCGCCCACGGCCACGACACCCTCGCCCAGATCCTCGATCAATCCGACTACGCGGCCCACCTGGCCAGCCGCGGCAACCGGCAGATCGTCATGGTCGGTTATTCCGACAGCACGAAAGACGGCGGCTATCTGGCCGCCTGCTGGGGCCTCCAGGCGGCCCAGGAACGGCTCCACGAAGCGGCCGCGGCGCGGGACGTGAAGATCACCTTCTTCCACGGCCGCGGCGGCTCGCTCGGCCGGGGCGGTGGGCCGGCAGCACGCGGCATCCTCTCGCTCCCCTCGGAATCGCTCGACGGCAGCCTCAGGCTCACCGAACAGGGGGAGGTGCTCGCGGAGCGCTACGACGATCCCCAGATCGCCGGCCGGCATCTCGAACAGGTCACCTGGGCGACGCTCATCGCCTCGACCGCCCGGCGGACGACGCCGAGGCCGGAGTGGACCGACCTCCTCGAGAAGATGGCGGCGCGGTCATACACGATCTACCGGGAGCTCGTCGACCAGCCGGGCTTCATCGGCTACTTCGAGCAGACGACGCCGATCGAGGAGATCGAGAACCTCCCCATCGGCTCGCGGCCGTCGCGACGGCGCGGCGACGCGGGCCGGTCGCTCGACGATCTCCGCGCGATCCCCTGGGTGTTCGCCTGGACGCAGAGCCGCTGCATGATCCCCGCCTGGTACGGCCTGGGGACGGCGCTGACGGAAGTCAAATACGACGATCGCCACGGCTGGCAGCGGATCCACGACATGTACCGGCAGTGGCCCTTCTTCCAAGCGACGATCGACAACGCCACGCTGGCGCTGGCGAAGGCCGACATGGCGATCGCCCAGCGCTACTCCGAGCTCGCCGACGATTCCGATGTCCGCCGGCGGATCTGGCAGCGGATCGCCGCGGAGCGCGACCGGGCCCGGCAGGGAATCCTCGACATCGTCGGCGGCGGCGAACTCCTGGCGACGACGCCGTGGTTCCGCCGGTCGATCGAGATGCGCAATCCCTTCGTCGATCCGTTGAATCTCATTCAGATCGAGTTCATGCGCCGCCGCCGCGCCGCCCCTCCCGCTACGGGCGAGGACGAGCCGCGGGGCCTCCTCCGCCTCTGCGTCCAGGGGATCGCGGCCGGGATGCGGACGACCGGTTAGCCACCGCGCCCCGGGCTCTCGGCGATCATCGTCCCCGGCCCTTGCCTCGCGATCGCTTCCCGTGGCGGTATCATCTGCGGCGGTCATCGATCGCCCCGCGTCGGGGCCGCGTTGCCCCACGGAGGTCCCATGTCGCAGGTCAAGCATTTCGGCGTCTTCGCCTTCAAGCCCGGGATCATCCCCGCCCAGATCGATCACTGCTTCGCCGAGATGCGGGCGATGGTGGGGCGGATCCCCGGCCTCCTCGACATGACTCACGGCGCGTACGACAGCCCCGAAGGGCTCGACGACGGCTTCACCCACGGCTTCATCATGACGTTTGAAAACGCCGCGGCCCGCGACACCTATCTCCCCCACCCGGAGCACGAGCGCGTCAAGGCGATCGTCGTCCCCTGCCTCGAACGCGTCGTCGTCTTCGACTTCCCCGTCCTCCCGAGCTTCCGCCAGACCGTCTGACCTACTCGCCTACTCCTTGGCGTCGAGCCGTTTGGCCGCCGCGAACAGCGACCATCCGAGGAGTGCGGCGAGAAGGAGAATGGTCCCGCCGATCAGCCAGGGATTTCCCAGCAGCCGGGCGAGCCACGGCCGCTCGACCGGCACGACGGAGATCTCCTCGACCGCGCCGAGCGTCCCCTCGAGCGGCAACTTCCCGGCGGCAAGACCGACGTCGATCGCCACCGTGTCGTAGTGCGGGGCTGCGAAGGGAGGATCCTCAACGCTCTCGGCGCCATAGGCCAGCCGGTAGGCCTTCCCCGGCCGGGCAAGAAACACCACCTCGTAGGCCGGGCCGATGGCCGTCACGCCGGTGATCTCGAGCGGCTGGCTGTCGGCGTTGTCGATCACGATCTCATGGGCGGCGTCACGAGACTCCGGGATCGTGATGGCAAGCTCCTCGGAACGGATGCCGCGGAGATCGATGCGGTGGATCCGGGCAGACCCGAGCACCTGCCGTGGGCGGCTGCCGGCTTCACGATTCCTGGCCGGGGGCTGGGCCTCCACCCGGGCAGGCCTGCCGAAATTGCGGTCGGCAACCGAGAGCCGCAAGCTGGTGATCGCTTGCCGGCCGCTCGTCACACGAACCCTGGTCCGCTTCTCCTCCGGTTCCTCTTCGACGCGGAACTCCGCGATCGGCACCTCGATGCCGCCGGCGACCTCGACTTCGGCCGCGTCGTCGACGTGCCAGGCCTGGATCGAATCGATCCGAAACGGCTGGCGGGCGACGGTTGTCTTCTCCTTCCGACTCGTCTCCGCCTTGCCCTCGAGGGTGCGAACGACTTCGGAGAGGGTCGACTGCTGCTCGATCGTCGGCTCGTCGACGGTGATTCTCCAGGTGCCGCCGGCGGGGAGTCGCGGCTCCTTCGGCAACGGCACGTCGACCTGGCGCGTATCCATGTACTGCGAATAGTCGAAGAGGAGGGTGTCGTCGCCGACCGGCTTCCAGGCGCCCGCCTCGTCGAGCCGCTGCACGCGGACACGCTGCTCGAAGTTGCGAAGCGGTGTCTCGATCCGGAATCCATCGATCGAGTGGGGGTCCTTCTCGGCGTCGATCGTGAACTCGATCTCGAGGCCGCCGCCGGAGAGCGGCTTGAGCCGCGGTTGTTGGACGGGGAACGACCGCCTCACGCTCCGCATCTTCACGACCGCCGCCCGACGGATGATCCGCGACACCTCCTGCCCGGCGCCGTCGATGACGCGAAGGTCGGGAAAGCCGGGTTCCGTTGCGGCTGCCACGTCCGCATCGAGGCGGACGGCGACGAGTTCCTCCCCCACGGAGGCCTCGACACTGATCGGGCGCCGATAGCGGAGCTGGTCAACCGGCGCGGCGTGGGCGGGATGCAGGCCGAGCGCGGCGAGGGCCACGACAAAGAAGCGGGAGCGGGGTGGTCTGCGGGTCATGCGTCGTTCTCCGTGTCGTGGTGGGCTTCGGTGGTCGAAGCGGGGGCGCTTCCCGGCGCCGGGGAAGGCTCGACCGAAAACGTCTCGCGGAAGCGAAGGTAGAGGAAGGAACCAAAGAGCAGCAGGACGCCGAGGATCAGGAAGGCGACGATCCGGTAGAAGGAATCGAGGCTGTCGAGGTCGCTGGTGAACACCTTGATCGCGACGATTCCAAACAGGGCGAGACCACAGTAGCGCAGCGCCGTGAGCCGGTGACGGATGCCGGTGATGAGGAAGGCGAGGGCAAAGAGCGCCCAGGTGATCGACACGCCCCCCGCCCGGAGGCCTGGGGCGAAGGTGGCAAGGTACGAATTGACCTCGAGAGTGGTCCAGGAGAGGAGCGTGGCGACCGCGGCGACGGCCGACGCGTGCTGAAGGATGGCGAGCGGTTGACGGGTGGTGGACAGCGCGGTGACCACGACGAGGAACCCGGTGACCGCCCCGAAGTCGACCAGCCGCATCAGCGCCGCATGGCCAGACCATCCGCCGGCGTAGACGAAATCCTGATGGAGTCCCCACGACGGCAGGTCCCAGAGGCAGAGCTTGAGGAGCACGGCGGCGACCGCGGCGACGAACAGGGGAATCCCGATCCCTTCCCCCCAGGCCCGGATCCGAGTGAAGAGGAACATCGCCCCGCCGATCCAGAGAATGGTGAGCATCGGCAGGCGCAGCGGACTGTGGAGGAATCCGACGGTGCGGTCGACCTCGAGGTGGAGGTAGATGACCGTCATCGCGACGATCGCCGCCACCGCGACCTCGACCAGCGACGGCAGCGGTACGGCGTCGATGTCGTTGCCGGCAACGATCGGCAGATCGCGATCGGCCGCGGCGCCAGCTTCGGCAGCAGCCGCGCGCCTGAAAAACCAGGCCGCGAGGGCGAGGCTTGCGATCGGGATCCCGAAAGAGATGATCCGGCCGAGGAGGGTGACGGCGAACTCGCCCAACGGCATGTCGTCGATCGCAGGACGAGCCAGGAACGTCCTCCCGAGATCGAGGAAGAAGAACCGGCAGAGGACGAGCCCCAGAACGGCCGTGGCGGCGAGCCGCAGAAATCGGCTCCCCAGCCGCTCGGCCATCCACAGCATGATCACCGCTTGGATCGCCCAACTCGCGGTCACCCACTGGCGCGAGAGGACCAGCGGCATCGTGATCGTGACGAAAAACGACGCCAGGCCGAGGAACGAGACGACCAACTCGCGGTCGATCATGCCCCGCTTCAACACGATCCAGACGTGGGCGGCGTAGAAGGCGGCCATCGCCACGGCGAGGAGGGCGACCGGCTGACGACCGTACGCCTCTCCGTAGGCCTGGTCGATCATCCGGCTGCCGACCGTGAAGAACACCGCGGCGTTGACGAACAGGGCGACAAGATCGAAGAGGTTGGACTTCGCCCCGCGGACGATCGTGAAAAGGAACGTGGCGGTCGAAAAGAGGAGGAAGTAGCCGACGAGGAAGGGAAACACCGACAGGAACTGTTCCGGAGCGTAGAGCGCCGGATTGCGGATCGCCGGAACGACGAGCCCCCAGGTGCCGACGAAGGCGAGCATATTGACCAGCGGCCAGTTCTTCCGGAAGCAGAGGCCGAGGACGCCGCAGCCGAGGATGAGGAGATAGGTGAACAGCGGCGTGAGGCTCGTCGGAGTCGATTCGAGCATGAACGGCGTCGCATAGCCGCCGATGATCCCCAGAACGGCGACGAGCATCGAGTCGAACGCGACGGCGATCCCGCCGGCGAGGACCGTGACGAGGACCATCAGGCCGAAGGCGGGAACGGCTCCGATCAGATCGAACATCTGATGCGCGGCGAAGACGGCGAAGTAGAGGGCGGCGAGCCCTCCCCCCATCAGCCCCTGACCGAGGGCGTGGTAGCGGCGGCCAAGGAGCCGGGTGCCGCCGACGAGCATGGCGAGGCCGGTGATCACGGTGAGCCCGACGCGGGCGGCGGGGCCCAGGTAGCCGTTGTCGATCGAATACTTGAGGAAGAATCCGATCCCGAAAAGGAGCGTGATGACGCCGATCCGCAGGAGCCACTGGCTGGCGACGGCGAACTCCGGCGACACCCCCTCCGGCACGTGCTCCTCGCCGACGATGATCCAGTTCCAGATCTTCCGGAGGGTCTCCCCGGCGGCCTTCTCGAAGGCGCTGGGTTGTCGCGGTGGCGGCGGGGTCCATGACTTGTGAGGAAGCGACGCCGGACGCCCGGCATCGGCTGGCTCATCGTTGGTGGCGCCGCGAGCCGGCGACGGCGCCACCGCGCGTTCGGGAAGTGGCGGCGGCTCCCGTCGGGACTGCTCTTCGACCGACTCGGCCGACGGCATCGGGGGGCGTGCCGGCTCGGGAGGAGTATCGGCCGCCGCCTTGGCCGGGGCGATGGAGGGCTGAAGGAGTTCGGCGGAGCGTGGGGCGACGCCGGGAGGGGTAACTGCGGCTAGGCGGCGGAGGGTTTCCAGGTCGTCGAGCCGCCGAGTGACCCGGCGGAAGCCAGCCTCCTGCTCTCTCTCGAGCCTCCAGACTGCCAGAAGGGTCGCGATGGGCGCAAGGATGACACCAAGAAGGAGAATGCCACCGAGAAAGAGAAGGAATTCCATCGCAACCTCCCCACACCTGGGATGTCTGGGCACTGAAAGCCGAGGCGAGATCCCGAAAAGAATGTCACGCGGGGTTTTTGCGCCCCTGAAAGCCCCGCCTCCGGGTGCCGATCCGGGCGTCTGCCGCCGACCGGGCCGTGATGCTAGGCTTGCAGGACTTTCAAGCGCCCTGCGGCCCCTTCGCCACATCTGCCCCACGGCAATCCCCCGCCATGAGCCTACCCCCTCTCCGCGCTTCCGAGCACCTCCACGACGTCAAATACGAGATCCGCGGGGCCCTCGCGCGCCGCGCCGAACAGCTCGAGCGGGCGGGGCACGAGATCGTCAAGCTCAACATCGGCAACCCCGGCGCCTTCGGCTTCCGGATGCCCGAATCGATGCGGCGGGCGATCGTGGAGAATCTCCACCAGGCCGATCCCTACTCGCACCAGAAGGGAATCTTTCCGGCCCGCGAGGCGGTCGTCATGCAGCAGCAGACGCGGGGCGTGATGGATGTCACGGCCGACGAGGTGTTCATCGGCAACGGCGTCTCCGAACTGATCATGATCGCCATGCGGGCGCTGTTGAACCCCGGCGACGAGGTCCTCGTTCCCAGCCCCGACTACCCGCTCTGGACGGCATCGGTCGTGATCCATGGGGCGAAGGCGGTTCACTACCCCTGCCGGCCGGAGAGCGGTTTCGTTCCCGATCCCGAAGAGG
>CANGGT010000108.1 GCA_947453375.1 Planctomycetaceae bacterium | reverse complement strand
TACGGCAGAAGCGAACCTTCGAGATCCAGCTGTGCGGCCCGGCGCAGGTGGAGGGAGCGGCCGCCGCCGTCCGCGAGGCGCTCCATGAGGATGAACGGGAGGGGGTGAAGGCCCACGCTACCGAGAGCCTCGTCCGCTTCGACACCGCCCGGAGCGATCCGGACCTCGCGGCGATCCTCGCGGCACTCGTCGGCCGGAAGATCGACGTCAGCCAGTTCCGTGAGATCCCCAAGGATCTCGAGGATGCCTTCCTCTCCGTCACCCGCCGGGAGGCGCCCGCCGCATGATCCCCGTGCTCCGCCGCGAATTCCTCTGCATCCTCCGCTCCCCCCGGGCCCTCGCCGCGTTGTTGGCGGCGGCAGCGGCATTTTCGCTCCTCGTTCTCGCCCGCTGGCCCGCAGGTGGGATCGTCGACCTCTCCGGCACCGGCTCGCGCGGGGCTTTTCTCGTCTTCGCTGCGGCGTTGCTCGGCGGCGTCCTCCTCCTCGTCCCCGCCTTTCCGGCATCGAGTATCGTTCGCGAGCGCAATCAGGGGACGCTCCTGCTCCTCTTCAATTCGCCGATACCGCCGATCGGGATCTACGCGGGGAAGTTCCTCGGTGTCCTCGCCTTCGCCGGCCTCGTCCTCTGCACGACGCTCCCCGCCGCGGCGGCCGTCTACGCGATGGGGGGCGTCGATCCCTGGCGGCAGATCGCGGTGCTCTACGCCGTGATTCTCGTGATGGCGATCCTCTCGATCGCCATCGGTCTCCTCGTGAGCACGCGGGCCACCTCCGCCGATGCGGCCGTCCGCGTCACCTACGGGCTGGTGTTCGCCGTCGCCTTTCTCACCCTCGCTCCGCACGCCCTCACCCGGGGCACCAGCGGCCTCTCCGCGACGATTGCCGACTGGCTCCGCCGGCTCTCGCCGCTCCCGGTCGTCATGCACCTCGTCGGCCAAGGAGGGGCGATCGGCGGCGGACTTCTCGAGAAGGATTCGGGGGTGTGGCAATTCCTCGCCTCTGGGCTCGGCCTCGCTGCCGTGCTCGCGGTGGCAACGATCCTCCAACTCGATCACCGGCTCTTCGATCGCTCCCGGGATGCCGGCAAGATCACCGACGACCAGTCTTTGTGGGTGCGGATCGTCCGCCGGTTGGTATTCCTCGTCGATCCGCAGCGGCGCAAGGCGGGAATCCCGTTCTACCTCAATCCGATCATGGTCAAGGAGTTCCGCACGCGCCGCTTCGGCCGCTTCCACTGGCTCCTCCGGCTGGCCGCGGGATGCGCGGTCGTGTCGCTCCTGATGACCCTCGCGGCCACCAACGGCACGATGGACTGGGGCGTCGAGACGATCGGGGGCCTGCTCGTCATCCTCCAGATCGCGCTGGTCGTCCTCCTCACCCCCAGCCTCGCCGCTGGCCTCATCGCCTCGGAGCGGGAACGGGGCGGCTGGAGCCTTCTCCGGTCGACGACCCTTCCGGGATGGCGGATCGCGACCGGCAAGCTGACGAGCGTCGCGTGGACGATGCTCCTCGTCCTCGCTGCCACGCTGCCAGGCTATCTCGTGATGACGACGATCAAGCCGACGATGTGGAATCAGGTCATGCTGGCGCTGGTTTCGGTGCTCCTGGCGGTGGCGATGACGCTCGCCCTGTCGGCGGCGATCGGAGCCTTCCACTCGCGGACGGCCGCCGCCACCGTCACCGTCTACGTCGTGCTCATGATCCTCTACCTCGGTCCGCTCGTCGTCTGGGCCTTCCGCGGCGATCCGTTCGGCGAACAGGTCGTGCGCTTGGCCCTCTCGATCACACCGCTCGGCGCGGCCCTGAGCGTGATCGGGATGCCGGGCTTCACGCAGTATGAATTGATCCCGATCGCCTGGAGGATCGCCGGCGCGATCTGCGTGGCATCCCTTATCGTCTACGCCCTCCAGGTGTGGCGGCTCCTCCGCCCTGAATGAAGCGCACGTCGTCATGCCCATCCACTTTTCCGTTCCGCCGTCGTTCCGCACGCCCCACCGTCGCCGCGCCGCAGGCGCGGCGCTTCTGTGCCTCGTCGTCGGCTCCCTTCCCTCGCCGCTGGCCGCGGTCGATTTGGGCGTCGATCAGGCACAGCAACTCGACCCGCTGGTGAAGCTGCCCGCGGAAGCGGCGACCTTCTCCAAGAAGCTCCTCCCCCTCTGGGAGCAGGCCCTCGACCGCCCCGACGCCGAGCCGCGCCGGCTGGCGATCGACACGATCCGGCTGGCACGGGGCCGGGGAATGGAGGGACTCGAGGTGACCGTGCCCCGGCTGACCAAGGCCCTCGTCGAGGAGACCGATCCCCAGCTTCGCCGCGCCGCAGCGGGGGCGCTTGTCGCCCTCGACGCGTCCTCGGCTGCCGCGGAGCTGGCCAGGGCCGCCGAGCAGGATGGCCTCCTCCTCGCCCGGCTCGTCGAACCCGCCCTGGCTCGATGGAATCATCTCCCCAGCCGTGACGGCTGGCTTGCCCGAATCGAGGACGCGGCCACCCCCACCGGCCTGCGACTGCTCGCCATCGATGCCCTCGGCACCGTCCGCGAGCCGCGGGCGGCGACGACGCTCGGCAGGATCGTCACCGACCGTGATCTTCCTCCGGAAGTGCGGCTCGCGGCGGCGCGGGCGATTGGCAACGTGAGCGAGTCGGGGCTGATCGACACGGCCATCGGTTTGGCGGCGATCTCTCCCGGCAACTCCCCCGCCACAGGGCCGGCAGCGCTCGGTCGGCTGCTCGCCGTGGCGCTCCTCGAACGCCAGTCGGGCGACGCCACGGCCACGCTCCTCCGTAGCCTCGCCATCGATCCCGAGCCCTCGGTCGCCACCGCGGCACTGGCGCGACTCGATGAGCTCGATCCCGCGGCGGCCCTGACAATCGCCCACGAGTCGCTTGCCGTCCCCGATGCCGGCCAGCGTCACCTCGCCGCCAAGCTCACCGCCCGCCCCGGGGATGCCGATTGCATCGGCCGCCTCGGTCCCCTCCTCGGGGATCGCAACCCTTCCTTGCGGCGTTTTGTAGCGCGAACGCTTGCCGATTTCGGCGCCGAGGCCTCCCTCCGCCAGCCGGTCATCGATCAGGGAGTCGCAGCGCTGGCCGGCGATCAATGGCGGGCACTCGAGCAAGCCGCGCTCCTCCTCGGCCACCTCGATCACGAGCCGGCCGCGGAGCGGCTCATGGCGCTGCTCGACCACGACCGCGGCGAGGTGGCCGTCAGCGCCGCCTGGGCACTGCGGAAGCTCGAGATCGCAGAGACGCTCCCCCCCCTGCTCGCCTACGCGACCAAGCTCCGTGGGCAGCTCCAGGAGCAGGCGACGCCCGAGACCCTGGCAAAGCTCGGCCAGCAGGCCCAGCAGCTCCACCAGCTCTTCGGCATCCTCCGCTTCCGCGACGCCGATCCGCTCCTCCGGGAGTATGTCCCCAAGGCGCAGATCGACAACCGGGCCCGCTCGGCGGCCTTCTGGGCCCTCGGACTGATCCACGAGAACGAGCCCGACTGCGACCTGGCACCGGTCTTCGCCGAACGTCTCGCCGATGTCACGAGCCTGCCGCCGGAGTCGGGCGTCGTCCGCTGGATGGCGGCGGTCGGCCTGGGGCGATTCAAGGCCGCATCGCAACTGCAGACGCTCCGAGAGTTCGCCAAGCGCGACACGATGTTCGTCGAGAGCGGCATCGCGTCCTACTGGGCGATCTGGCAGATCACCGGCGAGGCGATGCCGCCGGAACCGGTCGATGTCACCCGGATCGGCGGCTGGTTCCTCGAGCCCCCGTGATCGTCCGCCCCATCCTCGGCCCGGGGACTCCGCCGAAGACTGCTGTCCCCCGTTTGGAGTTGAGTGTGCTAGGCTCCCCCCTCCCGCGGCCAGTGGCTCGGGATCTCCCCCGCCTTCTGGATCCGCTCCCGCCATGGCCAGCCCCGCTCCCGCCGATTTCACCGCGATTCTCGCTCGAATGATCGCGTTGATCGACACGAAGCTCTCCCCGGTGCAGCGGGAGAAGCTCGCCACGGCGATGCCGAGCATCCAGTGGGAGTTCCCCGACGTCGACACGAAGCTCTGCCTCGCGGCCTCGAAGGATGCCCTCCGCGTCGCCGAGCCTGTCGATCATCCGCCGTTCGTCGTCCGCATGGCCCGCTCGACGCTCGAGGACGCCGCCTTCGGCCGGCGCTCGCTCGGCGCGGCGTTCCTCGCCGGCCGAATCCATGTCCGCGGGATGAACCCGCTGCGGCTGCGGGAGTTCATCATGCTCGTCGATCCATTGCTCGAGAGTTACCGCGAGGCCCACCTTGAATCCGTCAGCCCCCCATCCGCGTCTGTTTCGTGACCACGACGCCGATCCCTCCCTGCTCCGTGGAAAGACGATCGCGATCCTCGGCTACGGCCTCCTCGGCCAGCCGCTGAGCTTGAATCTGCGCGACGCCGTCGGCACCGGTGCGAATCCTGCCAGCGTGATCGTCGGCAGTGAAGACGAGCCCTCGTCGCAGCGCGCCCGCGCCGATGGCTTCGAGGTCTTGTCGCTCGTCGAGGCTGCCGCCCGGGCCGACGTGGCCCTCATGCTCCTCCCCGACGAGGTTCAGCCGGAGTTCATGCCGGCGATCGGCGCCCGTCTCCGCCCCGGCTCGGCGCTCGTCTTCGCCTCCGGCTACGCGCTCGCCTACGGCCTCGTGACGCCCCCGGCCGGAGTCGACGTCCTCCTGTTCGCGCCCCGGATGGGGGGAGAGGCGATCCGCAAGCGCACCGTCGAGGGCCTTGGCTACATGGCCTACCTCGGCGTCGAGCACGATGCGACGGGGAAGGCGCGCGAGATCGTCCTCGCTCTCGCCGCCGCGGGAGGCTGCCTGAAGTTCGGTGCCCTCGAGATGACCGCCAAGCAGGAGGTCGTTCTCGATCTGTTCGTCGAGCAGGCCTTCGGCCCATGGATGGGGGCGGCGCTCCTGTCGGCATTCCACGTCGGCACCGAGGCGGGGCTGCCGCCGCTCGGCCTTCTCATGGAGCTCTATCTCTCGGGGGAGATGTCGGAAACCTTCGCCCAAATGGCCCGCGACGGCTTTCTCCCCTCGACGCTCTCCCACGGCTTCGCCGCCTCCTTCGGAGGCATGACGCGGGCCCTGTCGATCGACCGCGAGCAGATGGGGGAGCAGATGCGCGCGATCCTCGGCGAGATCGACTCCGGTGCCTTCGCCGAGGCGCTTCAGGATGAATACAAGAACGGCTACCCCTGCCGGCCGTTCCTCGACAAGGTCGTCGGCGACGACGACATCATCAGCCGCACCGAGCGCGAGTTCCGCGCGATGTGATCAGGCACCGCTCCGGCGCCTCGCTTCGTCGATGATTCCCGCGGTCCGCGAGGCCCCGACGCGGTCGGCCCCCAGCTCACGAAAGCGGAGGAGCGTGTCGAGATCGCGAATCCCACCGGCCGCCTTCACGCCGCACGTTGCGGGGGCATGCCGGCGCATCAGCGCGATGTCGGCCTCGGTCGCTCCACCGGGGCCGAATCCCGTCGACGTTTTCACCCAATCGGCGCCCCCCTCTCCACAGATTTCGCAGAGGCGGATCTTCTGAGCGTCGTCGAGACAGGCGTTCTCGAAGATCACCTTGAGCTTCCCGCCGCCGTCATGCGTGGCGACGGCGATCGCCCCGATCTCGTCGCCGACAGCCTGCCACGCGCCGTCGAGAACCCACGAGAGGTTGACCACCATGTCGAGTTCGGTCGCGCCGTCGGCGAGGGCGGCTCGCGCTTCGGCGAGTTTCGTCGCCGTCGCATTGGCGCCATGCGGAAAGCCGATCGTCGTACTCGCTCGCACGCCCGAGCCGGCGAGGATCTGTGCCGCCAGCGACACGGCCCACGGCACGATGCAGACGCTCGCGACGCCGTAGTCGCGGGCGAGACGGCAGCCGGCCTCGAGGTCGGCCCGACCGAGCGTCGGGTCGAGGAGGGCGTGATCGATCATCGCGGCCACTCCCCGGCACTCCTCCGCCGTGAGCGACGACTGACGGTTGCTCATGCTTCGCCTCCGTCCATCGGCGCCCGCCAAGCGAGGAGCGTGCGGAGAAAGTCGTGCGACTGCTGGAGCGCGGCGCGGCGGCCGGAGAGCGAATCCTCGTAGGCCCGATCCTCCACCTCGACGCACACCGGCCCGCGGTAGCCGATCTCACCCAGGACGGCGAAGAACCTTCCCCAGGGGACGTCGCCGAGCCCCGGAAGCTTCGGGACATGATATTCCAACGGCGTGGCGAGGATGCCGACTTCGTCGAGCGCCTGCCGGTTGATGCGGGCGTCCTTGGCGTGGACATGAACGAGTCGATCGGCGAATTCGACGAGGGGGCGGACCGGATCCATCTGCTGCCAGACCAGATGCGAGGGATCGTAATTGAGGCCGAAGGCGGAGCTGGGGATGTCGGAAAACATCCGCCGCCAGATCTTCGGACTCGTGGCGAGGTTCTTCCCCCCCGGCCATTCGTCGCGCGTGAACGACATCGGGCAGTTTTCGATGCCGATCCGCACGCCGCAATCCTCGGCGAGTTTCACCAGCGGCCGCCAGGTCTCGAGGAACCTCGGCCAGTTGTCGTCGACCGACTTCGTCCAGTCGCGGCCGACGAACGTGTTCATCCGCCCGATGCCGAGCAGGCCGGCGGCCCGGATCACCTTGGCGATGTGTTCGACGGCGGCGAGCGCCTCCGACTCGTTCGGCGCGAGGGGATTCGGGTAATAGCCCAGGCCGCTGATGGCGATCCCGGCGTCCGCCGCCAGGGCACTGACCCGTTCGGCATCGGCCGCCGAGAAGCCATCGACCGCGACGTGGGTCACGCCGGCATAGCGGCGTTCGGCCGTCGATGGGGGCCAACACATCAGTTCGACGCATTCGTAGCCGGTCTGGGCGGCGGTGCGGAACACCTCGTCGAGGGGGAGTTCGGGAAGAATGGCGCTGACGAAGCCGAGTTGCATGGGAGCCACCAGTGAAGCTTTTGGATGACGTACCCCGCCGCCGGATGCGGCGGTCGACACCCTGAAAAAGCTCGGCTTTTTCAGGGGTGTTCCGAGTGGAAAAAGGTCGGGGATGACTTTTTTCGTGGACAGCCAGAGCCGTTCGGGGAGCGCGAGGCAGGCCCGGGAGGGGTGGGCCGCGATGCTTGCCATCCCTCGCATCTCCCCCACCTTCCGCCAGGTGGGTCGGTCCGTCGATCGCCTGCAAGAACCGTCCGACCCATCGCGATCCAGCCGCGTATCATTGACTCAGGCGACGCGTTCGCTCTGGCACGGTTCGCACGACTGTCACGGAGGACCTTCGTTATGGATCCGCATTTCAACGAGTATCTCGCCGCCATCGCCGGCATGCACGAAGTCTACGGCGAGAAGCCGGAAGACCACCCCACCGAGTTCCACGAAGTGTCCGAGACCGAGGGGGGAATGGTGACGCTCCCCACCCCGATCCACCGGCCCCACTGGGACTGCGAGCCGTCGGAAGAGTTCGCCGGTTCCGGCACCTGGATCTGACGGGGTATTCTAGAGCCTGCCATCGCCCCCTCCCCCCGAGTCCCTTTTGACTCCCGGGGGGGCGCTGGCTCCGTCGCTCTGGGATCCCCCCGATGCTGCTTCAGCCCGCCGTCTTCCGCTTGGCCCTCGCATGCCGTCCGCTCGCCTCGGTGCTCTTCCTGACCTTGGCTTGGGCCGAGGCCGGCACCTTCAATCCCGACCGCACGATCGGTGATGTGGTTCCCGCCTGGCACGGGCTCGTCGGCACCGATGGCCGCGAGCATGGCTGGGAAGAACTTGCCCACCATGCCGCCGTCGTCGTCATCTTCACCTGCAACGGCTGTCCGTATGCGGTCGACCATGAGGACCGGATCGACAACCTCGCCACGCACTACGCCGCCACCGGGGGGCGCGTGGCCGTCGTCGCGATCAATGCCAACCAGATCGAGGAGGACTCCCTCGAGGCGATGGAGACCCGGGCCCGGGAGAAGAACTTTCACTTCCCCTACCTCCGCGATCCGTCGCAGGAGGTAGCGACGTCGTTCGGAGCCGCACGGACGCCGGAGTGCTTCGTTCTCGATGCGGAGCGGAAGATCGTTTACATGGGAGCGTTCGACGATTCCCCCGACGGCTCGGGCGTCGGGAAGCGATACGTCGAAGAGGCGGTCGCGGCCGTGCTCGCCGGGAAGCTTCCGGAGACGACCGAAACCGCGCCCGTCGGCTGCCTGATCCGCTCGGCCCGCCGCCGCGTCAAGCGGTAGCCCCTCTCAGCCCCCCGCCGGGAGCGCCTCGCGGCGAACCTCAGCGACCGATTCGATCCGCCCGTCGCGGAGCCGGACGATCCGGCGGGCCCGCTCGGCGATATCGTTCTCGTGGGTCACCATCACGATCGTCCGCCCCGCCTTGTTGAGGGCATCGAGGAGATCCATGATCTCGTGGCTGGTCGCGGTGTCGAGATTGCCGGTCGGCTCGTCGGCGAGGATGACGTGCGGATTGTTGACGAGCGCCCGGGCGATGGCGACGCGCTGCTGCTGGCCGCCGGAAAGCTCCGTGGGGCGGTGGCCGAGGCGCTTCGAGAGCCCGACGAGTTCGGCGAGTTTGAGGCATCTCTCCCGTCCGCCGGGCATCGGCGGCCGCTGGTAGGAGAGGGGCACCTCGATGTTCTCAACGACGCTCAACTGCTGAATGAGGTTGTACGACTGGAAGATGAAGCCGAGGTAGCGGCCGCGGATCCGCGACAGCGTCTCGTCATCCATCACCGCGACGTCCTGGCCGGCGAGGTAGTACTGGCCGGTGGTGGGCCGGTCGAGGCAGCCGAGGACATTGAGGAGCGTACTCTTGCCGGAGCCGCTCGACCCCATGATCGCCACGTAATCCCCCTGCCGGAACTCGATCGATACGTTGTCGAGCGCCTTCACCTCGTGGCCGCCGAGGGAGTAGACCTTCGACACGCCGCGGATCGCGGCGACGACGTCGCGGGGCGGCGGGCCGGCGTTCGGCGTCAGGGCTTGCTTCGGGGGCATCCGGACCTCACTCGTGACGGAGCGCCTCGATCGGATCCATGTTCGCCGCCCGGCGGGCGGGGTAGATCCCGAACACGATTCCCACGCCGACGGAGATCGCGAAGGCGGCGATGATCGACCAGGGAGCGAGACGCGGCTCGAGGTTGCGGATGTTCGGCGGCAGCGCCGCCCACACCTCCGGGAGCGATGCCCGCACCCCGAAGCGAACGCCATTGACCGTCGGGCCGCAGAGAAACCCGAACAGCACCCCGAGGAGGCCACCGGTGCCGGAGAGGACGACCGTCTCCCAGAGGAACTGCTGAACGATCTCCCCCTTCGTCGCCCCCAAGGCGCGACGGATGCCGATCTCGCGGGTGCGCTCGGTGACGGTCGCGAGCATGATGTTCATGATTCCGATGCCGCCAACGAGGAGCGAGATCCCGGCGATGAGGAGGAGGAGGACGTTGAACATCGCCCGCATCGTCTCCGCCTGCTCGAGGAGTTCCTTCGGCACGACAACGGCGTAGTCGACGACCTTGTGGTAGCGTTGGAGGAGCGCCCGGATGATGTCGGCGGTGGCGTCGACCTCCTTCATGTCGTCGACGACGGCCGTGATCTGCGTCAGCTCGACGGTCTCCAATTGGAACGAGCCGGCGCGCGAGGTGAAGACGCGGTCGCCGATCCGGGCCCGGAAGGTCGTGAGAGGGATGTAGACGTCACGGTCGTATTGCCGGGCATCGAGGCTCCCGCCGATCGCCGCCGCCGCCGAGCGCTCCGCGGCGATCCCGACGTTGACGTAGAACTCCTGACCGATCTGGCCGGCCCGTCCGAGCGGATCCTCGATCGGAAAGAGCTTCACGGCCGCTTCGTGAGCGAGGACGACCACGTTGGCGTACGACGTCATGTCGATCTCCGAGATCGCCCGGCCGCGGGCGATCTTGAGCCTGTTCATCCCGAAGTACTCGGGCGTGCAGGCGATCACCATCCCGTCGATGAACTGCTCCCGGTGGCGAACCTCACGGCTGATCTCGCGCATCGGGACGGCCCGGCCGATCGTCGGCACGTTCGTGACGATCCGTTCGAAGTCCTCGCGAAGGAGGCCGTAGGAGATGCCCATCCGGGCGTTGCTGTCGCTGCGACTCGACTCCTCCGCCGGCTTGATGCTGCGGACGATGATGCTCGTGGCCCCGAGATCCTTGATCTGCTGCTGGGCCTGATAGCTCACCCCTTCCCCCATCGCCACGAGCCAAATGACGGCCGTGACCCCGATGAGGATGCCAAGGACGGCCAGCGCCGAACGGAGCTTGTGCAGCAGGAGGCTGCGGAAGCCGAGGCGGAGTTGCTGGAGGAACTTCAAAGGTCTCTTCCCCGGGGGAGATCATCCCCCGCTCGTCGGCAGATCGACAGGCCGCGTTCTCCCACCCCGGACCATCGTCTCGTCACGGCTGCTTCGGCGCTCCGCCAGTGGCCGCCGGCCGCTCCCCCTTGCCGGCGCCAGCCGGCCCTCCTCCGGGCCCGCCTGCTGCCGCGCCTGGGCCGCCTGCCGGAGCACCGGGCCCACCAAGAGCACCGGGAGCACCGGGAGCACCGGGAGCACCGGGACCACCGGGACCACGCCCCGCTCCCCCTGCCATCCCGCCGGCCGCGCCCCCCGGACCACCAGCCCCCGGAGGCCCGCCCGGCCCCTTGGGACCTCGCTTGCCATCGCCGGCGCCGGCCTCCTCGGCATCCTCGCCGAGCGCCTTGCGGGGATTGAGGATCAGAGCGTCGCCATCTTCGAGCCCCTCGGTGACGTTGACGAGTTTGTCGTTGCCGAGCCCGAGCTTGACGGCCCGCCGCTCGATCGAGTCTCCCTTGCGCACGGCGCAGAAATACTGACCGCGTTTCTCCATCACGGCGGCTACCGGGACGGCGATTACGTCCTTGAGATCGGCGACGATGATCTCCACCTCGGCGGTCACCCCCGGCCGCACCTCCTGCGGCTCTCCGTCGATCCGCACCTGGACGACGTATTTCTTCGCCGTCGACATCCAGTTCGATTGCGGCCGGTTGGCGACCGAGGTCACCGTCCCGTCGAACTCGCGCCCCTGGAGCTTGACGCGGGCCGCCATGCCGGTACGGATCTTGTCGACCTTCGCCTCGTGGACTTCGACGTCGGCACGCATCCGGGAGAGGTTGGGGAGGCGGATGATCGTCGTTCCCTCGTTGACCTTCGCGCCGTTCTTGATCTCCGTCTCGGCCTGGCGGTTGCGCTCGTTGGCATAGATCACGAGGCCGTCTTTCGGGGCTTTGAGCGTGCACTTGGAGAGCTGCGAGCTGAGCCGATCGAGCTTCGCTTTCTCCAACTCGAGCGAGGCCCGCTCGCTGTCGCGCTTCGCCTCCATGGCATCGCGTTTGCTCGTCAGCTCCGTGATCATCTTCGGCTTCGCAAACCGCTCGAGAACGTCGAGGGAGATCTCGGCGGTACCGAGGTCGAGATCGGCCCGTTCCACGGCCGACTTCTGGGCGTCGAGCTGCTGCGGGGTGATGTAGCCCTTGCGGAACATCCGCTCGCCATGCTCGAGCTGGTTGCGGGTCGACTGGAGCCGCTCCTTGGCCGCCGTCACGTCCGACTCGGCCTTCCGCAGCTCCTTCTTGTAGGTCCCCTCGGTGTATTCCTCGACGGCGATCTTCGCGGCAGCGAAATCCTTCTCTGCCTGAATGTTGGCGGCGCGGGCTTTCTCGAAGGCGATCTTCTGCGCCGAGACATCCTCGGAGAGCTTCGAGCTGTCGAGGCGGACCAGCTCCGTTCCCTCGGTGACTCGCGACCCGTCGTCGATCAGCCAGATGATCGTGGCGCCGCCGGCGACGCCACAGACGACGTCAACGTTCTCGTCGCTCACCATGCTGCCGTCTTCGGTGACCGAGATCGTCAGATCGCCATGCTCGACGGTGTGCGCCGGGAGGGCGGCGAGGGGATTGGCATTGCTCCCCCGGCCGATGTGGGCGAGCACCCACGGGGCGCCCGCGGCACCGCCGCCAAGGACGGCCAGCAAGATCAGCGTCCGCCAGGGAATCCGCCAGCCGCGGCGGGGTGCCACTGGGGCGACGTTGTCGCCAATTGGATCGCCGAGGATCCCGGCAATGGCGCTCAGATCGGCGCCGCCCGAGGGGGCCGCTGCGGTCGTAGCACGATCCTGATTGCTGGTGCTCATGGTCCTGCCACCCTTCCTCGGGTCCGTTCCTGCCATCCATCCGGCGTCCGTCCGGCCGGGGTCTGGCGTCATTCTATCCGCTTGGGCGCCGACTCGGCCTTCCTCGTCCGCCATCCGTCTGCCAATCGGGCTGCCGCCGAAGTCGACCTGGCCCCGGCGGCGCCGGGGATCCGTAACGAGGCAGGGGATGTTGCCGACGCTGGAGCAGGGCCTGCGGGAGCCGTCCCCTCGTCGCCGGCCGGAGACGGGATCGGCTCCGCCTCGACGTTCGGGCGAGGGGCGGGGGGAGCGGGAAGCGTTTCGGCCGCCCCCGGTGCCTTGACTCCCCGAACCATCTCCTTGGCCGGAACCGCCGGTGGGGCATCCATCTCTTCGAGATGCTTGAGCCACTCCTCCGGCACCGCCGGGGGGAGGGGAAGCTCGTCCTCCGTGGCCCGTTCGGCGCAGGCAAACGGGGCGTCAACCCACGTCCCCTCGTCGGACAGCTGCATGACGCCGAGTTGCTGGGCGAGCGAGGCCCGGGTGGCGAAGTAGTTGATCCAGATACTCGTGAAGGCATCCTGGGTGCTCCGCAGATCGTTGTAGGCGAAGATCAGGTTGAGCGTTGCGGTGGGGCCGAGCTGCCCGGCGGTGACATCGACGATGCCGGTCGGGCCCGGAGCGGGCAGCGGGGGCGCCGGCTGGCTGAGCGTGAGCCGTGTTTGATCGACGCGGCGGATGGCGATGATCAGGGCGCGACGCTGCGTCTCGAGGTTGCGCTTGTCGAGATCGAGCTGGCGGAGCGACTGCCGAAGCGCCAGCTTGATCCGGTCCTCGTATTGGATCTGCTGCCGGCGGACCTGCTGGTAGTCGAGGATCGCCTGGCGGAAGTTGTTGCGCTCGGTGAGCCGGGTGAACGGGGCATCGAACTGGACGCCGGCCGACATCGAGCCGGTCGGCGTCTGGAACTTCGCCGGATTGTTGCCGACCGTGTTCAGGCCGCCATCGACGACGACGTCGAGCCCGGCGAGGAGCGACATGGCGTTGAACTGGATGAGACGCCATTGATCGACGAGCGCTGCCCGGTTGTTCATCCAATCGAGACGGTTCGCGCGGGCGATCTCGAACGCGACGTCGGGATCGAGCGGCTCGACGTCCATCGTCACCGCCTCGATGCGGGCCCGCGCCTGGATGAGCGACATCTCGTCGACCGCCCCAGAGACGTCGTTGACGAGCTTGACGAACTTGTCGGAGGTCTCGCGCAGGTTTTCCGGCGTGATCTTGTCGCGGAGCCGTTCCATCTCCGCCTCGGCCCTGCGGGCCCGGGCGACGAGCTTGCCGAGATCGTCCTCGAGAAGCTTCATCTCGCGGACGAACGTGTCGCGCTCGTTGGGCCGCATCCCTGCGAGCCTGCCAGCGGCATTCGTCCGCGCCAGCGCCAAGTCAGCGCTGACCGCCTTCGACTGCTCCTCCACCCGCTTCCGGAGCTCGGCGAGCCGGGCCACGCTCTCGGTGACGAGCTTCTCGTCGACCTCGTCCTCCTCCGCCTCAGTCTCGGCATCGGCTTTCACGGATTCCTTCTTCCCGGCGCCGTCGTCTTCCTTCTCGGGATTGTCCTTCGCGACGGCATCCTCGGCCGGTTCGTCGCCTGCCGCGGTGGCCCGGTCGCCGGGATCCTCCTCGTCGGCCGTGTCGCCCTTCGCAGCCGGAGCCTGAATCTCCTCGGCATCGCGGAGCGCCTCGTCGACGCGCGGGTCGTCGGTCTCCTTGAGATTCTCCTCGTCGCCGAACGACCAGGTGGCGAGGAAGTCGCCGAAGTCGTTCTGGAGCTTCTGGAGTTCGGGGCTGATGAACTGGAAGGGCTTGATGAACGACTCGTCGAGGGCGACTGCCGTGTCGGAGGGAAGGCAGAGGACGTTGACCTTGTACGCCTCGATCTGGTTGGTGAGCGACGTCTTCGCTTGGAGGAGCCCCGCTCGGCCGGTCTCGACGCTCTGACGGAGCTGATCGACCTGATCGAGGCCGACGAGGCCCGCCTCGAGATTGGC
>CANGGT010000107.1 GCA_947453375.1 Planctomycetaceae bacterium | reverse complement strand
CTGCTTGACCAGCGCCTTGAAATTGGCGCCGCCGACATTGATCTCTACCCCGTCAGCGGTGTTGAGGAGCGTCCGAAACTCGACGCCCCCCACGATGACTGGCGCCGTCTGCTCGGTGAGGGCACTGAGGTCAGCGCCGCCGAGATTGATCTTCGTGCCCGATCCCTTGTTGATCAGGGCATCGAACTTGATGCCGCCGAGATTGATCGAGTTCGTCTGCTTGACCAGCGCCTTGAAGCCCGCGCTGCCGAGATCGACGGTCGCCTGAGCGCCGTAGTTGGCAAGCGTCTGGAACGAGCCACCGCTCACGGCGATCGCCGTGCCCGCCGCATTGCCGGAATTGACGAGCGCCGCGAACGTTCCTTCCTGGACGGTGATCGTCGATCCGCTCGCCGCGTTCACGAGCGTGTCGAAGGTCGCCCGGGCGAGAGTGATCCGCGCCCGAGCACCGACATCGGCCAAGGTGGTGAGATCGGCCCCCGGTTCAAAGACGGCAACGGGATCGGCATTCACGAGGGTCGAGAACGTCACGTCGGTCAGGGCGATCGAGACATCCTTGCCGGAATTGATGAGGGTGCCGAGGGTCACCCCGCCGAGATTGATCGTCGCGCCGGGCGACTTGCTCGCCAGGGCGCTAAAATCGACCGGGGAGGTGACGATCGACACGCTGTCGGCCGTGTTGAGAATGCCTTGGATCTGGAGGCCGCCGAGATTGATCGTGGCGGTCTGCTTGACGAGCGCCTTGAAATTGGCACCACCGAGGTTGATTTTCGACCCGCTCCCCTTGTTGATCAGCGCGTCGAACTTGATCGCCCCGACGGAGATCGTCCCCTCCTGGTCGACCAAAGTCCCGAAGTCGACACCGCCGACGTTGATCGTTGCGAGGCTCCCCTCGTTGAGGAGCGTTCCGAACTGAACGCCGCCGAGGTTGATCGTGGCCGTCTGCTTGACGAGGGCCTTGAAATTGGCCCCGCCGAGATCGACCGTCATGCCGTCGCTCTGGTTCACCAAGGAATTGAAGGCGGCGCCACCGAGGTTGATCGTGGCCGTCTGCTTGACCAGCGCCTTGAAGTTCGCCCCGCCGATGTTGATCGTCGACTGGGCCCCCTCGTTGACGAGCGAAGAGAACTGAGCCCCGGCAAGGTTGAGCGTGGCAGCGTCGCCCTTGTTGACGATCGTGCCAAACGTCGCCACCGACAGATCGACGATCGACTGCGGCGCGAAATTCACGAAGCTCTGGAACGAAGCGTTGGTAAGGCTGATCACCGCCCCGGGAGACCGGTTTTCGAGGGTCGTGAACGAGGCGTTGGTGAGATCGACGAGCGATCCGGCTCCGGTGACGACCAAGCTGCCGAACCCGGCCCCGGCCAGATTGAACGCCGCGCCGTCCTGCGGGAGGGTGAGGCTCGCCGTGCCGAAATTGGCGGCGCGAAGATCGGCGTTCTTGGCCTGAAGCGAGACCGCGTCGGCCTGCACCGTCTGGCCACAGTGGATCGTGCCGGCCGTTACCGACGCGTTCCGCAGTTTGGCTCCCAGCAGGAGCGTGTCGACAGCAGCCCCAGCCGCCGGCGCCGTGCTCGTTACGTCAATCACTCCCGCGCCGGCGTCGAGCGTCAGGTTGCCGCTCCACGCCGCGGCGTCGAGCAGGTCGCCTGCCGGAGCGGCAGCGACGGAGCTGGTGCGCACCACGATCGAGGCGTTGCCACTGGCCTTGAAGGTATCGACCCCCGCGCCGAGATCGAAAAACAGCGAACCGCCAGCGGCGGTCGGGTTAAACGAACCGGCCACGGCCCCGCCGGGGAGGAGGATCGGAAGCGGGACACCGCCTGCGGTGACCGAGGCAGCACCGTTGGAGACCACCTGCAGCCGGTCGTTGCCCGACGAGCCGTAGACGACCAGATCATTCCCCACGACACCGGCCGAGAACACCGACACGGCCACCCGCCGCGCCGTCGGGGCCCGACCACTCTCGCTGACGAGCACGTCGAACGCACCGCTCGCTCCGTCCGAACCGGGGCTCAGAGAGAGCAGGCCGGAGGTCCGTCCGATCGTCGCCCAAGCAGGGGCATCGGCGCCGAGGGAATAGGAAAGCCCCACCGGGTTCGCCGAGGTGGCTGGCACAACCATGCTGACGGTCGAGTTCTTGAGGACGTTGGCCGACGTCGCAAACGGCGCCAGTTGCGGGGCGAGCGTCGGAAAGAGGATCCCGGCCCCGTCGAGCATGGCCCTGGACTCGAGGCCTTCGAGGCGGAGTGTCGAAGCCACACGGGCCTGCTGGCGGCCGTCCGCCGTCCGCCGGAGACGCTGCCTCCAGGCGCGCAGAATCCGTTCGCGGAGACGCATCTTGGCCATTGGCTGACACTGCTTTTGTCCTGCCCCGACACCGCGGTGGCAGGGGTCGATGGCCCCCTCTTCAGGGAGCCTCGTGCCGATCCAACACTCCGAACATCTTGGACACAGAAAGGGATTTAAAAAATGACGATTCCCCTTTGCCATGCCCCTGGAAATTACACCGCCTCAGGGGGGGACCGCAACCACCCTGAATAGCATGAAAGCATTGGGCTTTTTCCGCAGAAAAACGCCCTCGGAGGGCCGTTGCCCCGATGGGCAACGGGGCGGAGGACCGAGCCCTTTCACCCCCCCGACCAGCCCCGCGCGGGGGCCGTTTTCCACAGTCGGCTCACGGCCGCTCCCGACTTTGAGCCGATGCCGGCGCGCCCTGGAAATTGTGCTTGGAAATTGCGACCTGGCGTCCTTGACGCCCCAGACGCATGTCGGCAACGCGTCTCCACGTGTCGAATTGAAGCCTTTCATCCAAGCGAGGGAGGGACCATGGCCGCCGGGTCCCGAGGGGGCCGGGGGGTGCTAGCACCGCTCGGCCGAGGTCGAGTTTCCCCCGGGAACGCCCACCCCCCCGGAAAACAGCCGCATCAAACGGCCGACGACCGGAGCGACAAACTGACCTTGGCGGCCTCCGCCGGGATGGTGTTCGATGCTGCCGCCACGGGTTCGATTCGGCCCTGGCGTGAACGGCACGACCCGAGGTCCGGAGACCCTTGTCAGGGGGGATGTCATGTCCGAGGATTCGAACAAACTCGGCGTCTACGGCTATGCGGTCATGTACCGGCTCCAGCCCGGCGGACGGTGGCTCGTCGACCAGGACGATGAATACCGCACCCTCCCGGCGCATTACCTCTCGCTCGATGAGGCGCTCGACCGGGTCGGCTTCATGCGGCTCAAGAACGTCGAGGCCCGGGTGGCAGCCATCGTGGCCGAAAAGACCGACACTGCCGATGAGTTCGAAACCCACCGGGGCCCCTGACCGGGAACCACGACCGGGGCTCGTGGCCCCCGGCGTTTATCCCGGCCCGATGCGCTCGAAGCGGGGAACCCTGCGGCCACCGACCTCGACCGACTCGGCAAACATCGACAGCGGCCTGACCCACAGCCCCCTGACGCCGTATTCCTGGCGGTAGACGACGAGACTCTCCTCCGTCTCGCTGTGCCGTGCGACCCCGAGCACGGTGTACTCGTTCCCCTTGTAGTGCCGGTATCGCCCCGGCTCGATCGCCTCCAACATCCGCGTCCTCCCGTCGTTCTCTCCCCAGGGATCTCCGCGGACAGCATCGGCTTTTTTTGCGGAACGCCTCAAGGGCCAGCGCCCCCGGCCCCGCTGCCGCGAAACTTCGGCGACGCTTGGGCGTTGAACGGGGGCGTCAGCCCGATTCGATGCCGGTCGTGGCCCCGTCGCAGGATCCCCTTCCCAGGGGGTTTCTCGGGTCTGTTGGATCGAGGAAGCCCATCATGCGCACCCTGTCCGCAGGCGAAGTTCGGCGTGCCCTCGCATCCAGCGAGCGCAGTTCGAAGTCGGGGTCGGGAAAGGGGATCGGCGCTTGGCTGAAGCGTGGCGCGATCGCCGCCGCTGTTCTCCTCCTCATGACGCTCATCTCTGGCTGGGCGCTCGGTTGGTACTCCACGCCCCCTCAGGTGCTCGAAGTCCGCGCCGCGATCAACGAGCAGATCGCCGAGCTCGACAAGGTGAGCAGGGGCCAGGCGCCGTACAGCGGCGGCCCCGACATGGGCAGGGTGCGCGATTCGATGCGCAATCTTCCAGAAGCGATGCGCGATCAGGTGCGGCGCGACTTCGGGCGCCTCATGGAGGCCGGCGAAACGGCGCAGGTGAACTCGTTCTTCCTCGTGCCGCCCGCTCAGCGTCAGGCCGAACTCGACCGCCGCATCAAGGCCGAGGACGACGCTCGGAAGAAGCGGGCCGCCGACCGGGCCAAGGGGGGCAACCGCGGGAGCCCTCGTGGAACCGCCGGGGGACCGCCCGGCGGCGGGCGTCCCGCCGATAATCAGGTGGCCGGCAATCGAGGCCCCGGCGGGGGCGGAACCGGTGGCCGCGGTCCTGGCGGCGGTGGCCCAGGTGGCGGAGGTTCTCCGCGGGGCGGATTCTCCGAGGACGATCGCAACAATCGCCGCAAGTCGATGCTCGACAACTCCGACCCGGAGCAGCGCGGACGACGGGCCGAATACCGTCGTCAAATGGATGAGCGTCGCCAGCAGTCCGGCGGCGGCACCGGCGGCCGCGGCCGGTAATTCCCGTCGCCGCGCTGGCAAAGCCTGACGGTTGGGTGGCCCCTGCCATCCGTACGACCGGCGCAGACTGGCCATTCTGGGTCGGGACTGCGGGCGCTCCGTGCTCTCCGCCGATTCCCCATACAACGCCCGGTATCGATCCGGCGGCGCCGGTCGCGCCGCCACGCCGGCGCGGCCTGGGGAACGCCATCATGTGGATGCACGACGCGGCGCAGCTTCACTGGAGGAAGCGGGTGACACGCAGCATCCCCTGGCGTCCGGAATGGTTGCGGGAGATTGACGGGAAGAAGTCTGGGCCAGCCGGCTCGGGGGTGAGCGCCCCCCCGACCACGGTGACGCTCCGGACGGTGCTGGACGGGGAGACGCCGCGCAGGCCGATGCGCCGCTCCACTCCCTCGTTCCGAGCCAGACTCCGCGTCGCCCGCCCGTGCCGGCACGGGTGAGGGAGTGGGGCGGGGCGGCACGCAGGCGAGCCGCCCCGCCGCCCCAACGATCACACCGAACTCCCTCCCACCCTCGCTCGAAACACCGTTCGATTCCCGACTGAGTCGCTCTGAATCCGCCCACTGAGCAACCAAACGTCTACACTCCGCACACCGTCCATTCCCACGCCCCTTCAACTCACAGGAACCTTTCCATCATGGCCAAGGCGTCTTCCACCACGACATCCCCGTTCGCTCATCTCCGCGATCTGTTCACCGCGGCAGAGCGAAAGATCCTCGACTCGAGCTTCGGCACGGCGCTCTCGAACGCGACGCACACGCAGATTGAGGCTGTCGCGAAGCAGGCCCGCATCCTCCGCGACAAGTGGCGTGATCTGACGGCTGGCCAGGGGCGGAAGACGAAGCGTGCTGCCGCGCCCGTGACGGGAACCAACGCCCGCAGCCAAGAGAAGGCCGACGTTTTCCACGAGGCGGTCGAGCGCCTCGAGAAACGTCTCGGGGAACTGGCGGCTGCCGTCGGCGGCATCCTCCCCGGCAAGTCGACGACCGCCCGTGCCAAGGCACGCGACAAGAAAATCTCTGGGCGTGCAGCCCGGAGGACGGCCGAGCGTCCGGTTGCTCCCGCGGCCCCCGCGCGGAAGATCGCTCCCCCGCCGGTCGTCGCGAAGGTGGCGCTCCCGCCGGCCACGCGCCGCGGTGCCAAGCCGGCAGCGGCCGTGGTCGCGGCCCCGGTGGTCGCCCCCGTGGCGAAGGGGGTGAAGCCGGCCGCCCCAGCGAAGCGGAAGGCCGCCAAGCCGGCCGCCACGATCTCGAAGAAGGCCCGCGTCAACCTCGCCGCACTCACCCCCGCTGCCGGGGCGCAGGGCGTGGCCTTCGACCGCGCCAAGCAGCGTTCGGCCGTCACCGCCGCGAAAGCAGGGCGTCTCAAGCTCGAGGGCGCCAACACGCGTCGCCTCGGCCACACCGTGGCCCGCGGCAAGCGTCAGCAGGCGAAGCGCAACGGCCGCTGAACCGCGGCTTGAAAGCCGAAGAAGGCCCCTTCAACCGGCGGCGGCCTTCTTCATGGTCTGGCGATAATCCCAGGGCGGCACCGGCTCGGGTTGTGACCACAGCCCGAGCCGGCGCGTCTGGGCATCCGTCTGCAGCGTGGCGAGCGTCGGGTCGCGGGAATAGTCGGCGTAGTGCCAGGCATTTCCGGTGGCGACCTGCTGGCGGTTGACGTCGATGCCGTTGACCTGCAAGTGGGCGATCCAGCGCCCATACCGATCCTTCCCCTCCTCCGACACCGTCACCGTCTTGCCGAAGACCATCTCGGCCAGCGCCTCCCGCGACACCTTGCCGTAGTCCTGACCGAGCTCCGGGGCATCGATCTCCGCAAGCCGCACCTTCTGCTGCGTGTTCGTCTCGTCGAGGCAGGTCAGCGTGTCGCCGTCGTGGACGCCGACGACCCGCCAGACGTGGGTGCTCCCCCGATTGGGAGCGGGATTGGAGAGCGACTCCATCGCCGGCTGCGGCGGCGCCGGATCGGACGGCGCGGCAGCTGCGGTGCTGACCGGTGTCATCGCCGGAGCCGCGGCCGCTGGAGGGGGCGGCGGGATCGACGCGGTATGCGGAGCGGCCTCGGTGGCCGCGATCGCCCCGGCGGCTGCCGCAGTCCCGGCCGCAACCGCTGGCGCCGCGTCGAAGTTCGACGGAGCCTGAGACGTCGGCGCCGACACCCACTGCGTCGCCGGCGCCTGGGGTACGGGCGCCGCCGGCGGCGGCGGGACGACAGCCTGGGGCGGAGGTGCGGGGGCCTGGGCGATCACCGGCGCCGGCGCGGCGACCGGTGACGGCGGCGGCACGACCGATTGCCCGGCAAGCGCGGGCGCCCCGGCTGGATACTGGTAGGGCACCGGCGCCGAGCGCGTCACGGGAAGGGCGGCCACCACCGGCGTCGCGCCACGCGATTGGTAGGCCCAGCCCGGCGGCGGGCCATTGGCCTGGATGCGATTGACCTGTCGCGTTACCGGAGCCTGCACCACCGGTGGCCCGGCGACGTAGGTGAAGACGTACGTCGGCGCGACATGGACCGTGACCGGCTTTCCATCGGGGCCGATGGCCTGGTACGGAATCGCCTGCGGCTGCCAGCCGGGCGGGATCGCTCCCCCTTGGATCACGGCCGTGGGAACGGCATAGGCCTGCGCCACCGGAAAGGCCGCGCTCGGCGGCGCGGCTGTCGCCCCTGGCTTGCCGTCCACATCCCCCGGCTTGGCAGGCGTGCCCCCGGTGGCCCACGGGCTCACCGCCCCTCCGGCGGCCTCGTCGGCGGCCCAGCCGGGCGGGCCCCCGACCACCAGGAGCGTCAGGGCCACGGCGAGCCATGCGAGGTGGCCTGACATCGCCCGGATGATGACCGACGTCGTGGCCCCGACCGGATCGTTGGGCGCAGACCTTCGGCGTTGATGGCCCCCTTCGACCATCGCTCCCGGTTCGAATTGCCGATTCAACCTTGGCACACCCACGCCCTCTGCCTCGGCCTACCGTCAGCCAGGGTCCGGCGGCCCCCGCTCCCCATCGATCGGACGAATCGGACCGGGGGATTCAGCCGCAGCGGCCCCGGACGGCAACCTTGCGGTGATTTGGGGGCTTGGGTTGAACTAGGGAAGCTTGCCCTGCCCCATCCGGCGGCTGGCGGTAGTCCCGAGGCCAGAAAGAACGCCATGGCGATCCGTCAACGTCGGCTTCTGATCGGGTGGTGGGGGAAGCTCGTGTTCCTCGTCGCGGTCCTCGTTTGGGTCGGCCTGCGGGCTCCCTGTGTCGCTTTAGCCGACGAGCCGGCGCGGGGAGCGATGGTCGACGTCGCGCGGCTCGAGGCAACGGCCCGCCGGGCCGGGCTCCGCATCGTCTCCGGAGAACGGCTCGTGCTCGTAACCGACCGACCGGCGCGGGCCGGCGACGGTGTCGACGATCTGCCGCGGATCTTCGACGAGGCGTTCGCCACATGGTGCGATCACTACGCGCTCGATCCGAAGGGCGTGCCCTCGTGGCGCGCCTTCGGATGCCTGATGTCGGATCGGGAGGCGTTCCGCGCCGCCGGCCTTCTCCCGGCCGACGGCACCATCCCCGATTTCGCCAATGGCTTCTGCGACCGCAACCGCTTCTGGCTCGTCGATCCGGCCAACCCCGCCTATCGCCGCCACCTCCTCCTCCACGAGGGGGTGCATGCCTTCACCCTCACGCTCCGTTCCCTCGCGGCCCCCACCTGGTACACCGAAGGGATCGCCGAACTCCTCGCCACCCACCGCCTCGAGGCAGGACGCTTCGAGCCGACGCCAATCCCGCGCCGCGCCGACGAGGTTGAGCAGCTCGGCCGCATCGAGGCGATCCGCAGGCTCCGGGTGAGCGGCGAGATCCCGGGGCTCGCCGACGTCTTCGCCACGCCCCCATCGCCGCGCCACGACATCCCCGCCTACGCGGCGAGTTGGGCGGCGACGGCGCTCCTCTCCGGGCATCCCTCCCACGCCAAACGCTTCCGCGCGCTCGAATCGGGCCCCCTCGACGCCCGCCTCACCCCCCGACTCGAGGCAAGCGACGGCTGGGACGGAGACCTTGCCGCCCGCGACTTCGACGCCTTCACCGACGACGTCGATCACGGCTACGACTTCAGCCGCTCCGCCATCGAATGGACCGACGGCCGCCCGCTCACCCGCCGCGCCACGAGCTTCGTCGCCGCAGACCGGGGCTGGCAGCCGAGTGGCTGGTCGATGAAGGAGGGGGAAGAGGCCGAGCTTGTCGCCACCGGGCGGGCAGGAGTCGGGCGGGCCGGGGCGATCGATCTGGAGAGCACCGCCGACGGGATCTCACTCCGCTGGTACCGTGGCCGCCCCGTCGGCCGACTCCTCGTCGCCCAGTGGGCCGTTCCCGCCGAAGGGGGCCGCCCCCGGTTCGTCGTCATCGCCGAAGGGGAGACGGCCCGGTTCTCCGCGATCACGACAGGCGCCCTCTATCTCAAGCTCAACGCCCCGCCAGGGGATCTGGCCGGCTTCGACGGCGGACTCGATGTCGAGATCACCCCCGTTGCCGCCCAGGCGCCGAGGCAGCGCCGCGGCAACGAGCGTTGATCCCACCTGGAGGTTGTGTCAAAGTGCCCGCCATGAACATGAACACGAACACGAACCACACGCCCACAACGATGAACCATCCCGCTCTGTCCCGCCGCGCCCTCGGCCGTGGCCTCGTCGGAGGGCTTCTCGCCGCGGCGACCGCCGCCGCCGCCGATCCGGCCCCCTCGATCCGTCGCCGGGGGATCCCCCTCGGCTTCGACAACTTCGCTGTCCGTGCGATGGGATGGAATGCCCGCGAACTGGTCGATCACGCCGAGAAGCTCGGTTGCGATTCGCTCTTCATCACCGACTTCGGCCCCTTCGGCGGGCAGACCGACGACGACTCGCTCGACGAGATCGGCCGCTACGCATCCGATCGTGGCGTCGGCCTCGAGCTCGGGTCGTGGAGCATCTGCCCGACGTCAACGACCTTCCGCAAGGATTGGGGCACCGCCGAGGACCACCTCGCCCTCGGAATCCGGATGGCGAAGGATCTCGGCTCGAAGGCCTTCCGGGTGATCCTCGGCAACCATCAAGACCGTCTCACCGACGGCGGCATCGACGCCCGGATCGCCGACACGGTTAAGGTCCTGAAATCCTGCCGAACGAAGGCCCTCGACGCCGGCGTGAAGATCGCGTTGGAAAACCATGCCGGCGATCTCCACTCCCGCGAGCTCGCCCGCCTCGTCGAGGAAGCCGGCCCCGACTTCGTCGGCGTGAACTTCGATTCTGGCAACGCCCTCTGGACGCTCGAGGATCCCCTCGCCGCGCTCGAGACGCTCGCCCCGCACGTCGTCACGACGAGCCTCCGCGACGGCCAGGTGTGGCCGAGCGAGAAGGGGGTGAAGGTGCAGTGGACGGCGATGGGAGAGGGGTGCATCGACCTGCCGACATTCTTCGATCATTTCCAGAAGCACTGCCCCGGAGTGGTCGTCCACATCGAGACGATCTCCGGCTTCGCCCGCGAGCTTCCCTTCCTCGAGCCCGACTTCTGGAAGGCCTTCCCCGCAATGCCCGCCGCCGATTTCGCCCGCTTCGAGGCCCTCGCCCGCCGCGGCCATGCCATCGATCCCTTTCAAGCCCCCGATGGCGACGCCCGCAAGGGGGCCGAGCAGGCCTATCAGCTCGCCGACCTCGAGCGGAGCATTCGCCACTGCCGCGACACGCTCGGGCTCGGCGTCCGGGGCTAGGCCTGCGGCCAGACTTGGTTCGAAGAAGGTCAAACGTGGCTTCGGGGTCGCCCGTGCCCCGTCGCCGGACGCTCACTTCGGCCTTCGTGGCCTCCGTTCGCTCGGAGCCTGCTTCGCTCACGGCTCATGGCTGCGCTCGCATCCTACGCCGGCTCACGGAGCACGGGCGACCCCTCGCTTCAGAGCGTTTGAGCGGATGCTTCTTGGCACCGCGTAGGCGAGGCGGGGATCGGCGAACGCTCGAGGAGAGAGGAGGTGCCTCCGACGAACGACGAGACTTTTGCCGGCCCCGCCGAAGAATCACCCACAGGCAGGTCGCCCACACCGCAAAAAAAGCTGCGGGGCATCGACCTCATCTGGCCGATGCCCCGCGGTGCGATTGTTGAAGTGCTTCAGGAGCCCGTCAGCGCCTCAGGCGTGGACGGCAAACTCTCCCGCCGACAGGCTCGGGAGATGGGTCTGCCCCATCAGCCACAGATCGATCGACCGGGCTGCCTCGCGCCCCTCGTGGATCGCCCAGACGACGAGCGACTGGCCGCGACGCATGTCGCCGGCCGCGAAGACGCCCTCACGGCTCGTCTTGTAGTCGGCGCCCGCCTTGAGATTGCCACGGGGATCGAGCTCGAGGCCGAGCTCGGCGATCGGTCCTTGCTTCTCCGGGCCGACGAATCCCATCGCCAACAGCGCGAGCTGGCAGGGCCATTCCTCTTCGCTGCCGGGCACTTCCTTGAACTTGAACTGCCCGCTCCCCGGATCGGTGTACCACTCGATGCGGACGGTCTTGAGGGCCTTGAGCTTCCCCTTTTCGTCGCCGAGAAATTCCTTGGTGAGGATGCACCATTCGCGCCGGCAGCCTTCCTCGTGGGAGGTGCTCGTGCGGAGGATCACGGGCCACTGCGGCCACGGCGTGCTCGCCGGCCGCTCGTCGCGGCGCGGGTAATTACCGACATCCGGCGGCTTGGGGAGGAGCTCGAACTGCACCAGCGACTTTGCTCCCTGGCGGTTGCTCGTCCCGTCGCAATCGCTGCCGGTGTCACCGCCGCCGATCACGACCACGTCCTTACCGGTCGCGGAGAGCTGCCCAGGGACTTCGTCACCGGCGTTGCGCTTGTTCTGCTGCGGGAGGAACTCCATCGCGTAGTGGACCCCCTCGAGCTCGCGGCCCGGAATCGGCAGGTCACGTCCGAGCGTCGAGCCGCCCGTGAGCAGCACCGCGTCATAGTCTTTCGTGAGTTGCTCGGCGGAGACGTCTTTCCCGACGTTCACCCCGCAGCGGAACTCGATCCCTTCTTCCTCCATCTGGCGAACGCGCCGCCAGACGCGGGCCTTCTCGAGCTTGAAGTCGGGGATACCGTACATGAGCAGGCCGCCGGGCCGATCGGAGCGCTCGAAAACCGTGACAAGGTGGCCGGCGCGATTGAGCTGCTGCGCGGCAGCCAGCCCCGCCGGACCGCTCCCCACCACGGCCACGCGTTTGCCGGTCCGCTCCGTCGGCGGCTGGGCCACGACCCACCCCTCCTCGAAGGCCCGGTCGGCGATCGTCATCTCGATCTGCTTGATGGCGACCGGATCGGCGTTGATGCCGAGCACGCAGGCCGACTCGCACGGCGCCGGGCAGACGCGCCCCGTGAACTCGGGGAAGTTGTTCGTGGCGTGGAGGCGCTGGGAGGCCTCGTGCCACTGGCCGCGGTACACGAGGTCGTTGAAGTCGGGAATGATGTTCCCGAGTGGGCACCCGGTGTGACAGAAGGGCACGCCGCAGTCCATGCAGCGGGCTCCCTGCTTCGTCATCTCCTCCTGGGGGAGGATCGTCAAAAACTCGTTGTAGTGCTTGAGGCGGTCGGCCACCGGCTCCTTGCCGGAGATCTGCCGCTCATACTTCATGAATCCGCGTGCTTCACCCATGGATCTTCACCTCCGCCCTGCGGGCCTCGTCCTGTTCTTTTTCCTGCAATTTCCGAAGTTCGAGCATCGCCCGCTTGTAGTCGGTCGGCATCACCTTCACGAACCGCGACTGCTCCTGGGCCCAGCCGTCGAGGATCGCGCGGCCGCGGGTGCTGCCGGTGAGCTCGACATGCTTTTCGATCCGCGACCGGAGATACTCCAGGTCGCCTGAGTCGAGGGCTTCCAGTTCCACCATCTCCTTGTTGACCTTGGGCTGGAACGTCGCGTTCCGATCCCAGACATACGCGATCCCGCCGCTCATGCCGGCGGCGAAATTGCGCCCCGTTTCGCCGAGGATCACCGCCCGGCCGCCGGTCATGTACTCGCAGCCATGGTCGCCGACCCCTTCGACGACCGCCTCGGCGCCGCTGTTGCGGACACAGAAACGTTCGCCGGCGATGCCGCGGATGAAGACCTCGCCGCTGGTCGCCCCATAGAGGACGACGTTTCCGGCGATGACGTTATCCTCCGCGGCAAACGACGCCTGCCGCGACGGCCGGACGACGACACGCCCGCCGGAGAGCCCCTTGCCGCAGTAGTCGTTGACGTCTCCTTCGACGGTCACCGTCACCCCCGGCACGCCGAAGGCCATCACGCTCTGGCCGGCAGTGCCGGTGAAGTTGATGCGGATCGTGCCGTCGGGGAGCCCGGCGGCACCGTGGCGGCGGGTGATCTCGCTGGAGAGGATCGTGCCGACGGTGCGGTTGATGTTGCGGATCGGCAGGTCGAGGACGACGGGTTTGCGCTCCTCGATCGCTTGCCGGCAGGCCGGCAGGAGCGTCGTCATGTCGAGCGATTCGGCGATCCCGTGGTCCTGCGATTCGACCCGATGGGTCTTCACGCGGGCCGGCACCTCCGGCTTGTGGAGGATCGTGGAGAAGTCGAGCCCCTTCGCCTTCCAGTGGGCGATCGCTGCCCGCGTGTCGAGCCGGTCGACACGCCCCACCATCTCCTCGATGGTGCGGAAGCCGAGCTTCGCCATCAGCTCCCGCAATTCCTCGGCGAGGAGGAAGAAGAAGTTGACGACGTGCTCCGGCTGGCCGTTGAACCGGGCCCGGAGCTCGGGATCCTGCGTGGCGATGCCGACCGGGCAGGTGTTGAGGTGGCACTTCCGCATCATGATGCAGCCGATCACGACCAGCGCCCCGGTGGCGATGCCGAACTCCTCGGCGCCGAGCATCGTGGCGATGGCGACGTCCTTGGCGGTGCGGATCATGCCGTCGGTCTGGACGGTGATCCGGCCGCGGAGATCGTTCATGACGAGCACCTGATGGGCCTCGGCGAGGCCGAGCTCCCACGGTAGGCCGCAATGCATGATCGACGTTTGCGGACTGGCCCCGGTGCCGCCGTCGTGGCCCGAGATGAGGACGACGTCGGCCTTCCCCTTCGAGACCCCCGCCGCCACCGTCCCCACGCCGACCTCCGCCACGAGCTTGACGCTGATCCGGGCGTGATGGTTGGCGTTCTTGAGATCGTGGATCAGCTGGGCGAGATCCTCGATGGAGTAGATGTCGTGATGGGGCGGCGGCGAGATCAGCCCCACGCCCGGCGTGGAGTGGCGGATGCGGGCGATCTCACGATCGACCTTGTGCCCGGGCAACTGCCCCCCCTCGCCCGGCTTGGCCCCCTGGGCCATCTTGATCTGGAGTTCCTTGGCATTGACGAGGTAGAGGCTCGTGACGCCGAAGCGGCCGCTGGCCACCTGCTTGATCTTCGAATTCTTGCTGTCGCCCGAAGGATCGAGCTGATAGCGGACCGGGTCCTCGCCCCCTTCGCCGGTGTTGCTCCAGCCGCCGAGCCGGTTCATGGCCACCGCGAGGGTCTCGTGGGCCTCCTTCGAGATCGATCCGTACGACATCGCGCCGGTGGCGAAGCGCTTCACGATCTCCCTGGCCGGCTCCACCTCCTCGAGCTGCACAGAGGCCCCGTCGGTGCGGAAGTCGAGGAGCCCGCGCAAGGTCAACAGCTTCGTCTGCTGATCGTCGATG
>CANGGT010000106.1 GCA_947453375.1 Planctomycetaceae bacterium | reverse complement strand
TCAGGCTCCAGGAGGGGGGCGAGATCCACTACGAGGTGCCAACCGAGGGTGAATTGACCGTGGCCCGGAGCGTGTCGCTGGAGAAGCTCGGCCTCGGAGCGCTGCGGACGCAGGTGGCCTTCATGCAGGGGGATGCCTGCAACCTGAAGAGCCTCTACACCGGCTACGACCTCGTCTTCGCCGGCAATCTCGTCGACCGGCTCTACGATCCGGGGATGTTTCTCGATGCGATCGGCGACCGGGTGCTCCCCGGCGGCCTGCTCGTCATCACCTCCCCCTACACGTGGCTCGAGGAATACACGCCGAAATCAAAATGGCTCGGCGGGCGGCGCGAGCATGGCGAAGCGTTCACGACCTTCGAGGGCATCACGCGGGCACTCGACGGGGGCTTCGACCTCATTCACCGCACCGACGTCCCGTTCGTAATCCGGGAAACGGCCCGCAAACACCAGCACTCGATCGCCGATCTCACCGTCTGGCGCCGCCGCGGGACTCCCTGAAAGTCCCCCCTTCCGAACGATTCAGCGTGACAGGGGCCCCGGCGATCGACTAGAGTCGAGGTTCCCTCCGGACCTGCCAACCGTGGCCAATCCCGCCCCTCACGACCGATTTGATCCCTGCCGTGCCTGGCTCGGGATCGACCGCGCCGATCTCGCCGACCCGCGGCGGGTTCTCGGGCTCGTTCCCGGAGAGACCGATCCGATCGTCGTCCTCAAGGCGGCCGAGACGAGGCTCAAGGCCCTCAAAGGCTTGGCGGCCGGTCCTCATCATGCCGCCCGGGAAGCTCTCATCCTCCAGGTGGAGCAGGCCCGCGAGAAGGTGCTGTCGCAGATCGCCGCCGTGGGGAACGGCCAGGCGGCCGCGGTGGCTGCCGCCTCGAAAACGGGCTTCGCCATGCCCCCCCCCCCGCGGCGCCCCGCAGCGCCCGACAGCGACGCCGACGCCGAGGGCGGGGCGACGGTCCTGTTCGAGGATCGGGGCAACTCCTCCGCCATCGAGGAAGGAACGGCGAGCCCTCCGACGCTGAGGATCCGCCCCCGCCGCCCCGTTCGTCGGCAGGGAAGTGGAGCGATCTGGGTGTCGCTCCTCGCGATGCTCGCAAGCGTCGCCGCCGGCGTCGGATTCATCTGGTGGCAGGCGCGTCAGCAAGAGCTCCGCCTGGCGGCGCGGAGTCAGGCAAACCGCCCCCACCGCGACGAGGATCTGGCCGGAGGTCCGCAGGGCGATCCCGGAGCCCGATCCAAGCCGCTCCCCGAGGATGTGGCGATCTCGTCGAGCCCTCCGCCGCCGCAGCGTCAACAGCCCGGCAAGAAGCCGGGGGCATCAATGACATCGAAGTCTTCGGCAACCGTCGGCTCCCCCGCGCCGACGGCGGTGGCCACATCCACGCCGCGCGCTGATGCTGCCATGGGCGACGAACCGAGGCGCACGCCCCCCGCCGCGCTCGCGCGAGTGTCCGTGCCGGAGCCGATGGATGACGAACCGGCGACCGACGACGCAGCCGCACCGACGGCGAGCGTCACCGACACTTCTTCCGAGACGATGACCTCGGAAGACGCCCCTTCCGACGACGCGCCGATCGAGATCACATCCACCGACGACATGGCGGAGGATACGGAGGTCGACGCCCCCGCCGCAGAGACCGACACTGCCGACGACGAGACCGACACCGCGATCGCCCAAGCGCTCGCCGCGATCCGCACCAGCGACTTCGACACTGCCGATGCCCTCCTCGCTTCGGCCCTCGAAGGAGGAAGGAGCGCTCCGGCAAAACGCCGGGTGTCCGATTGGCAGACGCTCGCCCAATATGCCCGGGAGTTTGCCGGTTTCCGCGAGAAGGCAATCGCGGAGGTGAAGCCGGGGAATGAGTTCGACGTCAACGGGAAAAAGGTCGGGGTCGTCGAGATCGACGACAAGAAGTTCATCTACCGCTTCCAGGGGCGCAACAAGACGACCCCGCGGAACAAGATCCCTGCCGGCATCGCGATGGCGATCGTGACGACTTGGTTCGACGAGCGCCCGGCCAACCACCTCTTCCTCGGCGCCTACCACGCCACGAAGCCGGAGCCCGATCTCGCCAAGGCCAAGGATCACTGGGAGCGAGCCGAGAAGGGGGGAATCAACGCCGAGCCACTCCTCCGCCTCCTCGACGACCCCGTTCTCGAGGCCGGGGCGAAGGCCTCCGAGCCGACCGACGAATAGCGGCCGGGCACCTTCACCAGATCCTGGTGAGGATGCCGACGAGCGCCTCAGGATCGAGCTCGACCGGATTGCCACGCAGGCTCGCACCGCCGGAGTTTTCGGCGAGCCATTCGATTCTTTCCCGGCGAAGTCCCACGTCCGACAAACGGCGGGGAAGGCCAGCCACGCCACAGATCGCCTCGATCCGCGCGACAAAGGCCGTCGCCGCGGTTGCATCGACGGGGGATGCCGCCGGATCGATCGCCCGCTCGAGGAGCGCGTAATCCTCCGCCGCGACCGCCGCGTTGACCTCGAGCGCCACCGGGAGGAGGAGCCCGCAGGCCAGCCCGTGCGGCGTGCCGCATTCCACGCCGAGGGCGGCGGCCACGCCATGGGCCATGCCGAGGCCGGAGTTCGTCAGCGCCATCCCTGAAAGGAGCGCTCCGTGGCTCATCGCGCTTCGCGCCGCCCCGTCAGACGGATCCGCAAGAAGCCGCGGCAGCGCCGCCACGGCTCGCGGCAGCGCCTCGAGCACGAGCGCCCGGGGCAACGGCCGGCGCACCCGACAGATGAACGACTCGACGAGCTGCGTGATGCAGTCGAGGCCGGCAGCCGCCACCGTCGCGCGGTCGCAGCCGGCGGTGAGGTCGGGATCGACGACGACGGCGCGGGGCACCATCAGCGGGCTGCGGAGGCTCTTCTTGAAGCGCCGCCGCGGGCAAGAGATGACGGCGTTGCGGGTCGCCTCGGCGCCGGTGCCGGCCGTCGTCGGCACGGCCACCAGCGGGAGTGGCGGGACGTCGATCGGGATCCCCCGCCCCACCCCCTCGAGCCGGTCGACGACGAGCGGATCGTAGTCGGCGACGCCGAGGCCGACGGGGAGATTCGTCGCCAGGGCCGCCACGGCCTTGGCCAGATCGATCGCCGAGCCGCCGCCGACGGCGACGACGACGACCCCGTCGCGCTCCCCTGTCGGCAGGCTCGCAAGGGCGGCGGCGACGTCATCGACGGTCGGCTCGCCCGTCGTGACGGCGACGATCTCGGCGGCCAGGCCGGCTCGGGCGAGGCTCGCCTCGACCCGATCGCGATGAGGGGAGTTCGCGAGGCTGCGCCGCCCCCCCACGAGCCACACGCGTCTCCCCAGGAGCGCCGCGGCCTCCCCCACTTCCGCCACCCGGCCGGCGCCGAATTTGATCACCGGCGGGGCGACGAAGTCCCACGCCCCCGGATCGATCGCCGCACCGTCGACTACACTGTTGCCGATCCCGTTCATCGCCCGCCGTTCCTTTCCTGATCGAATCGCCCGCCGAAACGCCCCCTGAGGAAGCTGCCACGAGGATGACGACCGACGCCCTGGAGATTCCCGTCTGCCGCGCCCCGGTGAGTGGGCGGATCCGCCCCCCCGGCTCGAAGAGCATCACCAACCGGGCCCTCGTCTGCGCGGCGTTGGCCCGGGGAACATCGACGCTCCACGGGGCCCTCGACAGTCAGGATACCCGCGTCATGGTCGGGGGGCTTGGCGCTCTTGGCATCGGCCTCGAGGCCGATTGGGCGGCGGGCCGGATCGTCGTCCATGGCGCGGGCGGCCGAATCCCGGCCACGACGGCGACACTCGACTGCGCCGCCAGTGGCACGACAATCCGTTTTCTCGCCGCCGTCTGCGGCCTGGGGCACGGCACCTACCGACTCGACGGCACGGCCCGGATGCGGAAGCGTCCCATCGGGGATCTCCTCGAAGCGCTCCAGAGCCTCGGCGTGGAGGCGAGCGCCGAGAGCCCCGGCGGCTGCCCGCCGGTAGCGATCCGTTCTGTCGGGATGCCGGGGGGCACGACGATCGTCCGGGGGGGCACATCGAGCCAGTTCGCCAGCGCCCTGGCGATGGTCGCCCCCTGCACGACGAAGGGGATGACGATCGACTTCGAGGGGCGCCTCGTCTCGCTCCCCTACCTCGAGATGACCCGGCGGGTGATGGCCGACTTCGGCGCCACCTGCCATGTGGCAGGCCCGACACGGTGGTCGATCCCCGCCGGCCACTATGCCGGTCGCCCGTATTCCATCGAGCCCGACGCCTCGGCCGCGAGCTACTTCCTCGCCGCCGCCGCGATCACAGGGGGAAGCGTCACCGTCGAGGGGCTGTCGCGGCGGAGCATGCAGGGGGATGTCGCCTTCGCCGAGGCGCTTGGGCAGATGGGGTGTGCCGTGACGTGGCACGAATCGGGAAGCGATCCCGCCGATGATTCGGTGACCGTCTCAGGGCGGGCCGCGCACGGCATCGACATCGACATGAATGCGATCAGCGACACGGTGCCGACGCTCGGTGTCGTGGCCCTGTTCGCCGACGGGCCGACGACGATCCGCAACGTTGCCCACATCCGCGACAAGGAGACCGACCGGATCAGCGATCTGGCCCGAGAACTCTCCCGCTTGGGCGCCCGGATCGAGGAACGGCACGACGGCCTTACCGTCCACCCCGCCGCGCTTGCACCGGCGGAATTGGCCACCTACGACGACCACCGCATGGCGATGAGCCTGGCGCTGGCCGGCCTCGTCGTGCCCGGCGTGCGGATCCTCGATCCACGGTGCACCGGCAAGACGTTTCCGGAGTACTGGCAGGCCCTGGCGACGATCGCCGCCCTCGACACCCGGGCCTGGCCCGAGGGCTTTCGTCCGTGAGGGCCTCCGCGACGCTCGCAGGCCCTGCGGGATCACGTCGTGCCGCCTTTGCTCAGTCCTCAGGCCCGCTCTCGTCAGGCTGCCAGGGGCTCTTGGCTGCCGACCGGGCGAGAACGAGCGAGGCCCGGGCCAGGAGGTGATCGACCCGCTCCTCGAGGGAGGGCTCGGCAAGCGCCCGGGAGAGGCTCGCATCAGGCGCCGTCGGCCCGGCCGTGGAGGCCCCGTCACGGGCTGGAAAGCCTCCGCCACAGTGGCGGCAAAAGACCTTTTTCCCGAGGAGCGTCACCCGGATGCGAAGCGATCGGCCACAGATCGGGCAGGACTGGAAGAAATGCACGGGATCTCCTCCGCACACGCATGTGCTTTGGTGGAACGAAACACCCGGCCCCCGGCGAGCAGTCTACCGCCGCCGCCATCCGACACCAAGATCGCCGGGCATGCTGCCGGAAGGATCGCAAGCCGCGCCGCCGATCGACTACATTGCTGAGGTGATTGCTGGCGTGTCCCCCCTCACCCTGCCGAGCGGCCGCCGATGAACCGTCCGTGGTATGCCCCCCTCGTCGTGGTCTTCTGGTTGGTGACCACGGGCTGGCTGTTCACCTCGAAGATCCTCCCCACGCTCCTCCCCGGCGCTCCGCCCGGCTATCAGGCCCGCTACACCGCCGACGGGCGGGTGGTGCCGGTGGCATGGAGCGTGATCCTCGACGACAAGCCGCTGGGGTGGTCGCTCAGCCAGGCCGAGCGTCTCGCCGACGGTGGGATGCGGGTCGAGAGCCTCCTCCATTTCGATCACCTGCCGATCGGGCAACTTCTGCCGGCCTGGACCCGGCTCCTCATCCGGCAATCGATCCCCGCCTCCGCGGTGCTCACCCTCGAGGCAACTGGTCGGATGGAGATCGACCGGGCCGGCCAGCTCACCTCCTTCAATTCGGCGATCGATCTCCCCGGCAGCGACGGCAAGATCCTCCTCACGGGCACCGTCGACGACGGGGAGGTGACGATCGTCATCCGCTCCGGTGAGATGGTCTACGAGACGAAGCGGTTCCTTCCCGAGACGATGATGCTCGGCGACGAACTCTCCCCCCATGCCACGCTGCCGGGCCTCGTGGCCGGTCGGCAGTGGACCGTCCCCGTCTACAGCCCGCTCCGACCGGCCCAGTCGCCGATCGAGATCCTCCATGCGGAGGTCGAGGGGAGCGAATCGATCTTCTGGGACGATCACCTCGTGACGGTCGACCTTGTCAGCTATCGGGACGACCCCTCGTCGCACCGCGAGCCACGGGCCCGGTTGTGGGTCGACCGCGCCGGGCGCGTCCTCCGTCAGGAGGCCGCGGCGATGGGTCGGAAGATCCTCTTTGTGCGCCGCACCGATGCCGAAGCGGAGACGCTCGCGAAAAATCTCGCGGAACTGGGGGATTCGCCCGCCGCGCGGTCGGCCCCTACAGCCTCTGACGGCGGGGAGACACGATGATCGTCTTCGAAGGGGTGGCCCGCTCCTACGGCGAAAAGATCGCGGTCGCTGGGCTCGATCTGGCGATCCCGCGAGGCGAACTGTTCGCCCTTCTCGGCCCCAACGGTGCCGGCAAGACGACGACCATCAAGATGCTCGTCGGCCTCCTCCGGCCATCGCGAGGCTCGGTGCGCGTCGCCGGGCACGACCTCGTCCGCGATCCCCGTGCGGCCCATCTCCACCTCGGGTATGTCCCCGATGAGCCGTGCCTCTACGAGAAACTCACCGGCCGCGAGTTCCTCTGGTTCATCGCCGACATGTTCGGGATGCCGAAGGCCGCCGCCGAGCGGCGGATCGAGGCGGAGATCGCCAACTTCGAGCTCGGCGAATTCGCCGATGACCTCGCGGAGAGCTATTCACTCGGCATGCGGCAGCGGCTCGTCTTCGCCTCCTCGCTCCTCCACGACCCCGACGTCCTCGTCCTCGACGAGCCGATGGTCGGCCTCGATCCGCGGAGCGTGCGGATCGTGAAGGACCTTCTCCGCGAGCGGACGCGCGGCGGGATGACCGTCTTCATGTCGACGCACACCCTGGCGATGGCCGAGGAGCTGGCCGACCGGGTAGGGATCATGGTTCGCGGCCGCCTCCGGTTTCTCGGGACGGTCTCCGATCTCCGCGCCCGGGCCACCGACCAGGGCACGGGGACCGCCGCACCGGGTGCCGAGCCGCAGAGCCTCGAGCAACTCTATCTCGACATCACCTCGGCCGACGGTCCTGGTGCCCCGCCATGACGCCCCAGCCGCCTGCCTCCGACGCCGCGCTCCTCCGGCCGATTAGCGCTGGCGAGGAGTCGGGGATTTTTCTCCGCCTCCGCTGGCTCATCGCCAGCTCGACGCTCCGGGAGATGCTCCGCACGTCGCGGCTCCGGCTGTCGCTCGTGATCCTTCTCAGCGCCCTCTTCTGGGGATCACTCTTCGGGCTGTTCCACGAGGCCTTCATCTTCATCGATTCGCTCCATGCCGAGGTGATCTCACTCCTCTTCAACGCCTTCTTCTCGTCGCTGATGGTGATGCTCGTCTTCTCCACCGGCATCCTCCTCTACAGCGGGCTCTACACGACCCCCGAAGCCAGGCTCCTGCTCACGCTCCCGGTCCGGTCGGAGACGATCTTCGCCCACAAGTTCCAGGAGGCGTTCTGGTTTTCGAGCTGGGGGTTCATCCTCCTCGGGAGCCCGATGCTCACCGCCTACGGCATCGTCCGTCACGCCCCGTGGCCATTCTTCGCCCTCCTCCTGCCGTTCATGGTGGCGTTCGTTGCCATCCCGGCGACCCTCGGGGGGATCCTCTGCATGGCGATGGTCGCCTGGATGCCGCGGCTGCGGCTCCATGCCCTGGGGATCGCCTTCGGGGCCGCCCTTCTGGCGATCGTCGGCCTGGCCTGGATGGCCCTGGCGACGCCCCGGGCCGACGCGATGTCGGCGGCCTGGTTTGAGCAGGTCTTCTCCCGGCTTTCGATCACCGAGCAGCGGATGCTGCCGAGTTGGTGGCTTTCCAGCGGGCTCATCGAGGCTGCCGCCCGTGCCAAGGACGGCTCGGTGGCGCGCAACCAATCCGAGGCCCTCCGCTACCTCGCCGTCCTCGTCTCCAACGCGCTGATGCTCCAGCTCGTCGGCCGGCAGGTCGCCGCCCGCCTCCACCGCCTCGGTGCCAGCCAACTCGTCAGCGAGATCCCCACCCGGCGGAAGCGGCGGATGAGCTGGTTCGACGAGTTTCTCTCCCGCGCCGGCACGGAACGCGGCCGGCCGCTCCGCCTCCTCATCGTCAAGGACCTGCGGATCTTCCGCCGCGACATTTCGCAGTGGTCGCAGTTCGCCATCTTCTTCGGCCTCCTCGGCCTCTATTTCTGGAACGTGCGCGTCTTCAACTACCAGCACTCCTACGCGGCGATGATCGGATTTTTGAACCTCGCCGTCGTCGGGCTGATCCTCTCGACGTTCACGACCCGGTTCGTGTTCCCGATGATCAGCCTCGAGGGGCGCCGGTTTTGGATTCTCGGCCTCCTCCCGGTAAACCGCGATCAGATCGTGTGGTCGAAGTTTCTCTTCTCGTTCGTCGGCGGGATCGTCCCCTGCTGCGTGCTCGTGCTCTTGAGCGACACGATGCTGGGGATCGAACCGTGGCTGATCGCCCTCCACGAGGCCTGTTGTGTCGTCCTCTGTGCCGGGCTCTCGGGAATCGCCGTCGGCATCGGCGCCCGGATGCCCGATCTCCGCGAGATCTCCCCGTCGAAGATCGCCTCGGGCTTCGGCGGCACCTTGAGCCTCGTGATCAGCTCGCTGTTCATCATCGCCGTCGTCCTCGTGACGGCCGTGCCGGTCCACCTCCGCTTCGCCGCCGAGGAGCGCGGCCTCGTCACGACCGGCTGGTCCGCGGCCGACCGCGGCGTGGCTGTGGGGCTCACCGCCGCGATCGCCCTCGGCCTCGTGGCGACCTTCCTCCCCCTCTTCCTCGGCCTCCGCGCCTTCCGCCGCCTGGAACCGTGATCCTCCCCGGCCGGCGGTTAGCCGGAGGGCGGCTGTGCGGTTCTCCTCTAGACAGGGCTGCGGCGGCCGGGTTTTCTTAGGTTCGCCCCCCCTGTCGGCCGTGGAACAGCGATCCACGGGCACGAGCCACGTCAAAGAGGGTCGGGGGATGCGTTCCATGCCCCGCACAGCGATGCTCGACCAGTCGCCCACCGTCGCCGGAATCGGCCGTATGTCCCTCGGCTTTCCATCCTCCGATCGGCGTTCCCCGCCCGAAACAGCCCCGATTCCAAAGGGGCCCGCCGCCCCGCCGGCCAGGGTAGGGGCGGTGCAATACCTCAATACCAAGCCGCTCGTCCATGGCCTCGCCGGCCCTGGGGTCGCCCTGGAATACGACCTTCCCAGCCGGTTGGCCGACCAACTCGCCGCCGGCAGCCTCGATGTCGCCCTCATCCCCTCGATCGAGTTCTTCCGGGGGGATGCCTACCGGCTCGTCTCCAACGCCTGCATCGGCTGCCGCGGACCGGTGATGAGCGTGAAGGTCTTCTTTCGAAAGCGGCCCGACCGGATCGACACCCTCGCCGTCGACGAAGGTTCGCGGACGAGCGTCGCCCTGGCGCGGATTCTCCTCGCCCACCGCTGCGGCGTGGCCCCGCAGATCGATGTCCTGCCGCTCGAGGACGACATCTCCGCCACGACGGCCGATGCCGTGCTCCTCATCGGCGATCGGGCGATCGGGGGGCAACGGGGGCACTTCGAGGCCGTCTGGGATCTCGGCGAGGAGTGGTGCCGCTGGACCGGGCTGCCGTTCGTGTTCGCCGTCTGGGCGGCACGGCGCGACGTCCCCGAAGCCACGCTCCGCCGCCTCGAACCGCTGCTCAATGCCGCCCGCGATACCGGTCGGGCGAACATCGCCTCGATCGCGGCCGCCGAAGCGAAGGGACACGGCCTCACCCTCCCCCAATGCCTCGGCTACCTCCGCGATAATCTCCACTACGATCTCGGCTTCCGGGAACGGGCAGCCCTGGCGCTGTTTCACGACCGGGCCGCGGCCCTCTCCCTCGCCCCGAAGGGAATCGATCTCGATCGCGCCCTCGCCCTCCCCGGGGCGCCGATGTCACAATGACAGGGTTCTCCCCCCCTGCGGATCCCAACACCATGACGCCAAGCATCGACCGCATCCTGGCTGACACCGTCGCCGGAAAGAGGCTCTCCGCCGCCGACGCCCTCGTCCTCCTTCAGTCGCCGCACTTGGCGTCGATCGGCCGGGCCGCGAATGCGGTCACCAAGCGGCTCCATCCGGAGCCGTATCGCACCTACAACATCGATCGCAACATCAACTACACCAACGTCTGCACGGCGGTGTGCGACTTCTGCGCCTTCTACCGGCCGCCGAAGCATGCCGAGGGCTATGTCCTCGACCGCGACGTGTTGATGGGGAAGATCGCCGAGATGGTCTCCGTCGGCGGCGATCAGATCCTCCTCCAGGGCGGGCTCCATCCGACGCTGGAACTGGACTGGTATGAAGACCTCCTCCGCGACATCAAGGCGCGGTTTCCCCAGGTGAATGTCCACGGCTTCTCGCCGCCGGAAATCCATCACTTCACGAAGATCTCGAAGCGCCCCCTCCGGGAGGTGCTCGAGCGCCTCGCCCGGGCTGGCCTCGGCTCGCTTCCCGGCGGCGGCGGGGAAATCCTCGTCGACCGGGTGCGGAAGGAGATCACCCGCGGCAAGGTCCTCACCGACGATTGGCTGAACGTTCACCGCGAATGGCACGCCCTCGGCGGGCGGAGCACCGCGACGATGATGTTCGGCCACGTCGAGACGCTCGCCGAGCGGATCGAGCACCTCGAGCGGATCCGCGAACTTCAGGACGAGACGGGGGGCTTTACCGCCTTCATCTGCTGGTCGTTCCAGCCCGAGAACACCGACTTGGCATCGATCCCCCCGGCCGGGCCTTTCGACTACCTGCGAACGCAGGCCGTCGCCCGGCTGTATCTCGACAACGTCCCCAACATCCAGTCGAGCTGGGTGACGCAAGGGCGGGAGATCGGCCAACTCGCGCTCCTTTTCGGCGCCAACGACATGGGGAGCCTGATGCTCGAGGAGAACGTCGTCAGCGCCGCCGGCACCGTTCATCACCTCACGCTCGCCGAGATGCGTTCGGCGATCTCGGAGCTCGGCTGGATCCCGCGCCGCCGCAACGTGTTTTACGAACTGTTCGAGGACGAGGCCGAAGGCCCCCTTCCCGCGACGCTCCCGGCGGCAGCCGTCGCGTGCGGCCCCACCGGCTGCGGGTCGGCCGGAGCGGCGCTCCTCCAGCCGAGTCTCATGTCGGCTGCGGCGAAGTCGTGAGCCGGGCCGAACCGCTCCACCTTCGGGCCCGATGGATCGTTCCGGTCGGTCGGCCGGCCATCGAAGACGGCTGGCTGCGGATCGAGCGCGGCCGGATCGTGGCCCTCGGCAGGCGGAACATCGCTGGAAGCGGTCGAACGATCGATCTCGGCTCGGTCGTCGTTCTTCCCGGCCTCGTCAACGCCCACACCCATCTCGAGTTTTCCGATCTCGAGCGGCCGCTCGATGCGGAGGGAGGGCTCCCCGGATGGATCGCCCGCGTCGTCGCCCTCCGCCGGGCCCGCCCCACCGGCCTCGAGGAAGCGGCGCGGCTCGCAGCCAGCCTCCGGGCCGGCCTGGCCGAGAGCCTCAGGGCTGGCGTGACGACGATCGGTGAGATTGCCACCGCCGTGCCCCGGGGAGGCTACCCGCCAGTCGGGCCGCGCTTGCGCGTCTATCGCGAAGCGCTCGGCTTGTCGTTCCGCGGAGGGGTTCTTCCCGGCGTCGTCGCCCGCGACCTCGATCGGCTCAGAGGTTCCGCCGGGATCTCCCCCCACGCCCCGATGACCGTCTCGAAAGCCCTCGGCCGGGCGCTCCTTCGCGACGCGGCCAAGCGCGGGCTTCCCGTGACGATGCACCTCGCGGAGAGCCTCGCGGAACTCGCCTACGTCACCGGCGGCGGTGGACCGTTCCGCGATCTGTTTGCGACCCTCGGGGCCTGGCCGGCCGACCGGCCGCCGCCGGTGCTCCCGCCGTCGGAGTGGATCGGCAGGCTCGCGCGGGCTCGCCGGGGGAGCGTCGTCCATGGCACGTTCCTCGGGGAGCCCCCCGATCCCACGGCCCTCGACCGGCTCGCCCGCCACCGCAACCGGCTCGGCCTCGTCGTCTGTCCGCGGACGACCAGGCTTCTCTCCGGTCGGCTCCCGCCAGTGGAGCGATTCCTCGCTGCCGGGATCCGCGTGGCGATCGGCACCGACAGCCGGGCGTCAAACCCCGATCTCTCGGTCCTCGCTGAGGCCCGGGAGCTCGTTGGCTCAGGCGTCACGTCGCCGGGAGAGGCCTTGCGGATGATGACTTCCGACGCCGCCTGGAACGTGGCCCACGAATCACTGGCCGGATCGATCGCCGTCGGCCGCCCCGCCGATCTCGTCGTCCTCGCTCCCTCGGGCCCGTTCAGCGATCCCCTCGACGCGATCCTCCACCCCGACACCCGCGTCGCGGCCACGCTTCGAGCGGGCCGAGTCCTCCACGGGGAGTTGCCCAGGGCTTGAGCGAGACAACGGCGCCGGTCAGAGCCGGCAGTTGGCGATCCGGGTCTCGATGATCGCCGAGGCGCCGAGGGCGTCGAGGCGTTCCATGATCGCATGGACCTCGCCGCGGCGGACCATCGCCCGCACCGCACACCAGCCCGGATCCTCGAGCGCACTGACCGTCGGCGAATTGAAGCCGGGGGTGATCGCTTCCGCCGCCGCGAGCTGGGCACGCGGGATGTTGTACTCGAGGAGCGAGTAGGTGCGGGCGATCACGACCCCCTCGAGCCGGCGGACGATCCGGTCGGCCGTCGCAGCGTCGTGGAAGGAACGGTTTTGCACGAGCACCGTCTCGTAGCGGCCGATCTCGGAGATCACCCGGAGCCGATTGGCTGCGAGCGTGCTGCCGGTCTCGACGAGGTCGACGATGGCGTCGGCGACGCCGAGTTGGATCATCACCTCGACGCTCCCCGAGAGAGGAACGAAGTGGGCCTCGGCACCGCGCTCGGCGAGCCACGACCGCGTGATTCGTGGGAAGCTCGTGGCGATCCGCTTCCCGTGGAGATCGGCGGCGGAGGCGATCGTCGAGTCTTCGGCGACGCACAGGGCGAGCCGGCAAGACCCGATGCCGAGATCGAGGCGATGGATGAGATCGGCGCCACTCTCAGCGACGAGGTCGGCGCCGGTGACGCCGAGGTCGATCGCCCCCTCGGCGGCGAGAACGGGAATGTCGTCGGTGCGGAGGAAGATCACCTCCACCGGCATGTCACGGCAGCGGGCGAAGAGGCTCCGCTCGGTGCGCCGGAAGTTGAGCCCGGCCTCGGCGAGGAGCTGCGCGGAGATCTCCGCGAGCCTCCCCTTGCTCGGCAGGCCGAGGCGGAGGAGACGGTCGGGAACGGCAGGATCACTCACGAGGCACCTCCAGCGTTGCACGAGATCCCCGGGAGGCCTTCTCCTCGAGGCCCGACGTGCCGAAACGGCGTTCGAGTTCGGCCCCGACCGCGGCCAGCGAAAGTCCGCGGCAGGCGAGGAGCACGAGCGTATGGTAGAGGAGGTCGGCGCACTCCGAGACGACCCGATCGTCCGACTCCGAAACCCCGGCCATCGCCAACTCCCCCGATTCCTCGACGACCTTCCCGCCGACCTTGTTGGCACCGGCGTGGAGGAGCTTTGCGGTGTAGGAGCGGTCGATCGGTTCCCCGCGGCGGGATACGATCATCCGCTCGAGTTCCTCGAAGGTCTCCCCCGGTCGACGCATCCGATGACTCCCGACAATCCTGGTGACGGCAAAGCCCCCGGAACCCCCGGGGAAGCGTCCCCAACTCTAGCATGCCCCGCAGGCCGATCACGGCCGGAACTCGGGGACGACTGCTGGTTCCTCGCCGGCCCCACGGCGGCCGGAAAAACCACCCTGGGAATCAGGATGGCCGAGCACCTGGGGGCGGAGATCGTCAGCGTCGACTCGATGGCGGTCTACCGGGGGCTCGACATCGGCACCGCCAAGCCGGGGCCAGCCGAACGGAGCCTCGTGCCGCACCACCTCATCGACGTCGTGGCCCCGTCGGAGGCCTACAACGTCGCCCGTTGGCTCGCCGACGTGACCACGGCGATCTCCGGAATCCGTGCCCGCGGCCGGCAGATCCTGTTCGTCGGCGGGACGCCCCTCTACCTCCGTGCCCTCCGTGACGGCCTCGCCGACGTTGCGGGGGAGGTGCCGGAGATCCGTGAACGCCTCCGCGCCGAGGTCGAGGCCCTGGGCCCTGCCGAGCTCCACCACCGTCTGGCCGGGGTCGATCCAGTGGCGGCCCGCCGCATCCATCCCAACGACGCCAAGCGCATCGTCCGCGCCCTCGAGGTGGCCGCCAGCGGTGTGCCCCTCTCGGCCGCGTTCGCCCCGGCCCCTCACCCCGTTTTCTCCCGGCAGATGATGGTGGTCGATCTCCCGAGGCAACTCCTCCGCGACCGGATCGACCGGAGGGTGGAGCGAATGTTTGCCGAGGGCCTGATCGACGAGACGCGGCGGGCAGCCGACGGGCCAGGGGGAATCGGACCGACCGCCTCGCAGGCCGCAGGCTACACCGAGGCCCTCGCCGTCCTCGCCGGCAATTTGCCTCATGCCGACGCGATCCGCCTCACTCAGCAGCGGACGCGGCAATTGGCCAAGCGACAGCTGAC
>CANGGT010000105.1 GCA_947453375.1 Planctomycetaceae bacterium | reverse complement strand
TGGGCACGGGGAAGCTCGACCTTCGTCCGGTTCACCCGGTAGGTCCCACCCTCAACCTCCACGAACGGAAGCAGCCGCAACAGCCAACGAGGCGTGATCGACATCATCTTCGGCGACGTCTTCGTCGTCGTCGCAAGATTCCGAGCCACGGCCGTCGTCACGCTCCGCTGGAGAACGCTGTCCCCCAGAGGGCCGGGGGAAGGCGCCGCGGAGGAGCCGTGGGAGGAGGGACCTGTCGAATGGCCGGGCGCGTGCATGCCTGCTCTTGGGTGAGAGAGAGCTGCCGATGCCTCCGGTGGTCCAGTCAGCACCGCACAGAGGTGCGGGTTCGCGACTATCTTTCCCTCACGCGCAGGAACCTGTCAAGCAGCGGAGTCTGCGCAAACCCTGAGGGGCAGCCGACGACGGCCCCTCGGCTTCTCCTTCGCTCCCCGCAGGACCGCGCCGATCGTTCAAAGAATCGGCAGGACGCGGCCGTCGTCGAGGAGGTTGTAGGGGCGGCCGAGGCTGTCGATCGCCTCGAGGTCGTCGATCCCCATCGCGGCGTAGACCGTCTTCACGACGTCGCCCGGGGTCACTTTTTCCTCCGGATATTCGCCGCGGGGATCGGTGCGGCCATGGACCACGCCGCCGCGGACACCGCCACCGGCCATGACGACGCTCATGCAGGAGGTCCAATGGTCGCGTCCGGCGCCCCCCGGCCCCCCCGACCGCGGATCACCGATCTTCGGCTTCCGCCCCATCTCGCTCGACACGAGGAGGAGCGTCGAATCGAGGAGGCCGCGATCGGCGAGATCGCCGACGAGCCCGGCGAACGCCCGGTCGAACTCCGGAAGGAGATTCTCCCGCAGGCAGCTGAAGTTGTTGGCATGGGTGTCCCAGCCGCCGCCGCTGGCGCACTTCTTCGACACCACCGGATCCTCCTCCGACCAAAAGACCGTGATGTAGGGCACGCCCGCTTCGACGAGCCGCCTCGCCATGAGCAGGCTCGTGCCGTTGATCGACGGGCCGTAGAGGGCCCGGACATGCTCCGGCTCGCGGTGGATGTCGAAGGCGCCGGCGGTCGACGAGGCGGCGAGGAGGTCGAACGTCCGCTCCTGCTGGCGGGTGTAGTTGCCTATTGATGCCTCGCGATCGAGGTCGTGGCGGAGGCGGTTGAGGCTGTCGAGGAGACCGCGGCGGTCGGCGAGCCGGCCGGCACCAGCCGAATCGACGGAGAGATCGGGAACCGTGAACCGCATCGGGTCGTTGAAGGTCCCCTCGAGGAAGAACGGGTCGTGCTCGAGGCCGAGCCGGCCGGCGAACTGCCCCGGGCGCGTATAGGGGGCCTGACTGGGGCGGTAGGGAAGCGTGATCGTCTGCGGCAGCGACGGATGGAGCGGCCGGCGCGAGCCGACGACCGCCGCCATGTGGGGCCAGTCAGAGGGGAGCGGGCGCCGGTCGTTCCCCATCGTCCGGAAGGTGATGTCGGGGGCGTGGCCGGTGAGGTTGAAGTAATACCCGGCATGGTGGTCGCCGGTGGCGAGCCCGGAATCGGTGACGCCATGGACGAGCGCGATTCTGTGCCCCTGCTTTGCCGTGAGGGGGAGATGCTCGCAGATCGCCAGCCCCGGTGCCGTCGTGGCGACGGGGCGAAACTCACCCCGGTATTCGGCCGGCGCGGCGGGCTTCATGTCCCAGAGGTCGACGTGCGACGAACCGCCGCAGAGGAAGAAGAGGATCGTCGACTTCGCCTTGGCATTTCCGCCGGGGAGCGCTGCGGCGCCTGGCAGTGCGGCCAATCCGGTCAGCCCCGCCAAGCCCGTGGCACTCGCGCGGAGCATCGCGCGGCGGCCATGCGCTCGACCGTCAGACTGCCGCCCCGGAAAGAGCCTGCCGGACGGGGTCATCCCTGTGAACATGGTTCCCTCCCCGGGCCCCAAGCCCGTTGTGCCCTTTTGAGGATACCCATCCACGGGGGTCGGGAGCGAGGGCGACCATCCTTGCCCGACTACTCCCCGGTCTCCGGCTCGCCGCCACAGCGAGACACGAGGGCCACATAGACGCGGTTGTCGGTGGAATCGGCGAGGAGCGTCACCGAGCCGTCGGCCCGGACGGTCATCGCCCCGCCGGCATGGAAGGCGTAGGGATTGTCGTCGTTGGAGACGTTGATGACCGTACAGCCCGCTTGCTTGGGGTCGAGGTCGGTAGCGCCACTCAAGCCGCGGGTGAGTCGAGCGGTGTTGAAGTCTCCGTAGAAGCAAGCCACGAGCAGATTGCCGCCGGCGGCATTCGCCGGCACGCGCCGTCCCTTGAACCAGCGCTGCTGCCTCCCCGCCTCCTCGATGAAGCAAAGCGTTTTGGAAAGTCCGTCGGTGACGTCCCGAAACCGCACCCGCCGCGCCGTGGCGATGTCCTCGGCTCCGAACAACGAGTTGGAGGTCGGCACGGGAGGCAGACCGACGCAGACGGCAAGGGTCGCATCGATCCCCCGCAGGGGCGCGTAGTCGGCCCGCGGCATCGGGTAGGGGATGCCGGGCGGCATCCCGAAGTTCTGCAGGAAGGCGTTGTAATCGGCTGGCATGCCCGACGGGGTGGAAGGACAGACAAACAGCGGCACCGGCGTCCGGACCTCGGCGTTGCCCCGGCCCCCCGGAAACGGCGGCGGGAGATTCAGCGGATCGATCAGGGCGCGCCGGTTGTCGAAGCGCGTCGCCAGCGCCGCTTCCTCCAGATACGGGAGGAGCCTCCCCATCGGCCCCATCGGCGAGCGGGCAAACGAGTGGACGGAAAAGAACGGATTCGGCGGGGTCGGATACTCCGCCAGCGTCAGCTCCTGCCGCCAGGTCGGAATCGATCCCTGGGCCGCTTCCTGGTTCGACACCGCCAGCCCGAGCTGGCGGAGATTGTTGCCACAGGAAGCCCGTCTGCCAGCCTCGCGGGCAGCCTGCACGGCCGGCAGGAGGAGCCCGACGAGCGTGCCGATGATCGCGATCACGACGAGGAGTTCGACGAGCGTGAAGCCCGGGGCCGGTCGGCCGGCGGGCCGGCGACCTGCCCGCGCGGGGACAGTTTCGGCTCGTCGTGGAAGTCGCGATCGGGTCGGCATGAAGTCACTGCAGCCCTTCTGGCAGCGGGGTGACCGCAGCCGCAGTTCAAAACTACCACTCAATTCATCCCGGCACCATTCCATGAACGCTCCGTCAGAAACCCCGTACGAGCCGTGAAAAAGCCGGATGACGGCTCATTCCGGCATCTCGATCACCCCCTTGATGACGCCGCTGGTCGGCTCGAGGAGCGTAGGGAACGTGGCAATTGTGTCGGCAAAAGGGATCCGGTGGGTGATCCAGGGGGCGGTGTTGATCCGCCCCTCCTCGATCAGACCGATGATCCGGGTGAAGTCGCGGGAGAGGGCGTTGCGGCTAGCGAGGATCGAGAGTTCGCGGCGATGCATCACCGGCGCATGGGGAAAAGAGACCTCCGCCTGGGTGATCCCCACGAACACGAGCCGGCCGCCGAAGGCGCAGTAGGCGAGCGCCTCTCCCATGCTGGCGTTGCTCCCGGTGGCGTCGACGACCACCTCGCAAAACCGGCCGTCGGTGAGCTCGCGGACGGCATCGAGATCGGAAGCGCCGCCGGTGGCGAGGAGCGTGTCGGCGATCCCCATCCGCTCGCGCACGAACGCCAGCCGCGCCGCCACCCGATCGATGACGATCACCCGCGCCCCCGAGAGCTTGGCAAACTCGACCGCCGAGAGCCCGATCGGCCCGGCGCCGATGACGAGTACCGTCTCGGCACTCGTCGGCGCACCCCGGTCGATCGCATGACAGCCGATGGCGAGGGTTTCGACGAGCGCATTCTGCTCGTGCGCGAGTTTCGGCGAGCGGTGGAGCTTCCGAGCCGGCACCGCGAACAGCGGCCGCAGGCCACCGTCGCAGTGGACGCCGAGCGTCTGATGATGTTCGCAGCAGTTGGTCAATCCCCGCTTGCAGGAGTGGCACTGCTGGCAGTTGATGTAGGGCTCGACGCAGCAGCGGTCGCCCACGGCGACGTTCGTCACCCCCGGCCCCACCGCCACCACCTCGACGCCGAGCTCGTGCCCCGGGATCCGCGGATAGCTGAAGAAGGGCATCTTGCCGAGATACCCGCCGTAGTCGGTGCCGCAGATGCCGACGGCACGGACAGCGACAACCGCTTCCCCAGGGCCCGGTGCCTCCGGCTCCGGGACTTCGATGAAGCGGAAGTGGTGGGGCTTTTCGAGCTGGAGAGCCTGCATGATGGTTCGATCCGGAAGAGAGGGGTCAGCCGACGTCGAGCGCGTAGAACCGGATCGCGTTGCCGCCGAGGATCGCCTCGCGCTCGGCGGCGGCGAGCGGTGCGAGGAACTCACGGACGATCCCGATCGTGTCGGGATAGTCTGCGGCAAGCGTACAGACCGGCCAGTCGCTGCCGATCATCAGACGCTTCGGGCCAAAAGTCTCGAGGGCCACCTCGAGGTACGGGGTGAAATCGGCACGCTTCCAGCCCTGCCAGGCCGCCTCGGTGACCAGCCCCGAGAGCTTGCAGAGGACGTGGCCATGGGCCGCGAGGGCCTCGAGATCCTGCCGCCAGGGATCGAGCTCCCCCGCCTTGATCCGCGGCTTGGCGAGATGATCGAGGACGAACGGCTGCTCGGGAAACCGGCCGACCAACTCCGCCGCGGCAGGAAGCTGCTGCGGATAGAGGAGAAGGTCGTAGGTGAGGCCAAACGTCGCCAGCTTTCCGATGCCGTAGAGAAACGATTCACCGAGGAGGAACCGCGGATCGGGCTCGTCCTGAACGACATGCCGGACGCCGACGAACTTCGGATGCTCCGCCACCTCCCGGAGCTGATCCTCGACGTGCGTGCTCCGCAGATCGACCCAGCCGACGACCCCGCGGATGAGCGGATTGGCATCGGACAGTTTCAACAGCCAGCGGCTCTCCTCGAGGGACTGCCGCGCCTGCACGGCGACGGTGCCGCCGATTCCCTCCGCGGCGGCAAGCGGCGTGAGATCCGCAGGGAGATGGTCGTGCGCCAGCCGCTCCATCCCCTTCCCGATCCAGGGATATTCGGCGGCGGAATAGCTCCAGAAATGTTGGTGGGCATCGATCCGCATGACGGGGGCTCCTCGGGGCAGGACGGGGGCGGACCACGCCTGCGCGACGTCAGTTGTTCTCCGGCAATCCCTCGACGTGGCCGACATTGTGGACGGGGGCGAAGATCTCCCGCACCTCGGCGAGCAGTTCGCGGTCGATCGGCTCGGCCGCCCAGGTCGCCCAGTCGCGGATGTTGGCCGGATTGGCGCTGCCGGCGATGGTCGTCGCGATCAGCGGGTTTTCCAGGGAGAACTGGAGCGCGAGTTTGGCGATCGGCGTCCCTCGGGCCCGGCAGGCCGCCGCCGCCCTCCGCGCCGCCTCCTTCACGCTCTCCGGCTCCTTGAGCCAGGCCGGCAGCACTGCATCGGTGAGGAGCCGGGCGCTGAACGGCCCGGCGTTCATGACGCCGATGCCGCGCTCCACGAGCCACGGCACGGTCTCGTCGGCGAAACGCGTGTTCTGGAGCGTGTACTGGTTGTAGTTGAGGACACAGTCGACGTCGGCCTGGTCGCAGATGAAGCGGAAGATCTTCTGCGGATAGCCGCTGAAGCCGATGAACCGCACCTTGCCGGCGTCCCGGATCTTCTCGAGCGCCGGAATCGTCTCGTCGACGATTTGGTCCATCGGCACGAACTCGATGTCGTGGCAGAGGATGATGTCGAGATGATCGGTGCCGAGGCGATGGAGCGAGACGTCGACGCTCTCCGCGACCCGCTTGGCCGAGAAGTCGAAGTGGCCGAGGTCGTATCGGCCGAGCTTCGTGCAGAGCGTGTAGGAGTCACGGGGCACTTCTTTCAGCGCGATCCCGAGGAGCACCTCGCTCATTCCACGGCCATAAAAGGGGCTCGTGTCGATGAGGTTCATCCCCAGATCGAGCGCCACATGGACGCTCGCGAGGGCCTCCTCCACCGTCACCCGGCGGAACTCGGCCCCGAGGGACGAGGCCCCGAAGGCGAGGATCGGCACCTCGAGGCCGGTGCGGCCGAGCAGACGTCGCTTCATCGGAGGATCCCTCGGAGGTCAGGAGAAGGTGCGGCAGCCGACGGTGAGCAGCAGATTTGCCCACGGGGCCTGCTCGGCGGTCTGGATCGTCAGGACATGGTCGACCGAGGACACCGCCTCGTAAAAATCCCACTTGAGGATCGGCTCGAGTTCGCAGTGGGCCCCGGCCGCGGCGAGGATCCGCCGGTACTCTGCCCACACCGCCGGATCGCCCGGAGTGGCGGCGGCGTAGGGATCGGTGCGGTCGATGCCCATCGTGTTGACGCCGTCGATCCGCACCGTGCCGAGGATCGCCTCGAGCACCTGCGCGACGGTGGGGATGCCAGGGGAGAGTTGGAGCGAGACGAGCTCCGCCCGCGGCCCGCGCTTGTTCAGCGCCGGATAGTTGCCGTCGGCGATGAGCACCTTCGAGTGGTGCCCGGCCTGGGCGAGGATGCGGAGGATGTCGGGGTGGAGGAGCGACGTGTTGAGCATGGGAGCGATTTTCAGGAGGTGGGGCGGGAAGCGAGCGTGTCGAGAGCGCGGATGCTGTCGATCGTCATCCGCGCGGCGGTGTCGGCATCGGGAAGCGGAAACACCTCGGCCGAAAGATAGCCCGCGTAGCCGATCCGCCGCAGCGCCGCGGCGATCGGCGCCGGGTCGGTGTGGCCGCCGCCGAACGCCCGGCGATTCGAATCGGCCCAGTGAACATGACCGACGAGATCGGCGCAGGCGACCAGCGCCGCGGCCGGATCGGCCTCCTCGATGTTCATGTGGAACAGATCACAGAGGAGCTTGACGTTCGGGAGGCCATGCCCTCGGAGGAACGAGGCCGCCTCGCCGATCTGCGTGAAGAGGTTCGTCTCGTAGCGGTTGAGCGGCTCGTAGAAGAGCGACTGCCCACGCGCCGCGGCATGCCGTCCGAGGTGGTGGAGGGCCGCGGCGAGGTGCTCGATCGCGTCGGCCCGCGACACGTCCCCCTCGTGGCGCCCCTGCATCGATCCGATGATCACCGGCGCCCCGTGGTCTGCCGCGATGTTGATGAGCAGCTCGATGAAGTCACGGGCCTCGGCGCGGATGCGCGCGTCGGCATGAGTGAGCGACAGCTTGTGCCGCACCCACCCCGCGCCGCTCCCCACCGCGGCCAGGTGCAGCCCGTGATCGGCAAGTTTCCCGGCCAGGCCGCAGTCGGCGAGTTGCTCTGGGCCAGTCGGGAACACCTCCACCGCATCGAAGCCGAGTTCGGCGGCGCGTCGGCATCCGACGTCAAGAGCCTCCGCAGGCGAGGCCCCATGGAACACGAACGGCCCCTGCCGCGCCTCGCTCACGAGGCACACCGTCACCGCGCTCTTCATGCGTCGCTTCCCCGCTGCGGTGCGAACAGCGGCCGCAGATGCCGCTCGTAGAGATTCGCCGTCACCTGCCGGCCGACGATGTCGCGATGGGCCACGAGCAGATCGGTGTACCGGGCCCCCTGCTTCGCCGCCACCTTGAAGGAAACATGGAGGAGCTGGCGGACATGGGGATTGAACCGCGGATCGGCGGGGAGATGGCGGATCGCCGCCGCCAACCTCGGCCCATCCCAAGAAGCCACCTCAGCGGCCGAAGGGAGCCGGGCCCGGTCGATGTCGATCACGGTGGCATAGGGGGAACAGAGTTCGTCGACGTGCTCGAGGGCGTAGGCATAGATCTCTTTGGCGAGGGCCAGCCCGTCCCCCCCTGCCTCGGAGAGGCCGATGAGCTCCTCGAGCCAGGTGGTGCCCGCCGTCTTCACATGGACGCCGGCGCCGGTGCGTTCGAGCGCCCGGCGAATGACCGGATAGAGGGAGAACTTGTCGCTCCCGCTGTGGACCGAGAGCTTGAGGCCAGCCGGCAGGCCGTAGGTGGCCGAGGCGTGGGCGAGGACGGCCAGATCGTCGTTGAACTCACGCTCGAAGGCCGCGAGATCGCCGACGTAATCGACCCCCTTGTTGAACCGACCGGTGAACTTCGGAGCGATCGTGTCGAGCGGGACGCGCTCGTCGGCGAGCAGGCAGAGGATGACGAGGAGCTCGCGCGGCGTCTGCGGGCTGTCGGTCTCGTCCATGCTCACTTCCGTGACGAACCCCGCTCCCCCCTTCCGCGCTGCGATGTGGCGGTGGATCGCGCCGGCCTCGCGGGCCGCGAGGAGATACTGCCCGGCGATCCGGGAGACGGCGTCGGCGTCGAGCACGAGCGCCTCCGCCACCCCCGCCACCTTCAGCGTGCCTGTCAGCTCCGGATGCCGCGCCACGAAGGCGGCGATCTCGGCTGCCGGTGCCGGCTTGCCGATCGAGTCGGCGACGTCGATCGTGAAGAAGTCGCTGGTTTCGAGGAAGCGATCGACCGTTTCCAGGCGGATGTGATCCGCATCGACAAACCACGGATGACGCCAGCCTCGTTCTTCCACCCCTTTCGCCGCGGCAGCCCGGACGCTCGGCGGCTCGCTGCCGACGAAGCCATGCTCGCGGTTCGACTTGTTCCACACCGGGGCGACGACGACCCCGACCTCCTCGAGCCGTTCGAAGGCCGCCAACTGAGCGGCGGCCTGATGGGCGAAACGGTCACCGACACCGAACGACAGCCGGGGAAGGCTGGTGCTGGAAGGGGCTTGCATCGGGAAGTCCTGGTTCAGACGTCGAGATTCTTCACATCGAGGGCGTGGCGCTCGATGAACTCGCGCCTCGGCTCAACCTTCTCCCCCATGAGCACCCGGAAGAGATCGTCGGCGGCGGCGGCGTCGGTCATCGTCACCCGGAGGAGGGTGCGGTTGGCCGGATCGAGCGTCGTGTCGCGGAGCTCCTCCGCGTTCATCTCACCGAGCCCCTTGAAGCGGGTGATCGACAGCCCCTTTTCGCCGGCGCGGCGGACGGCGGAAAGGAGGCTACGGAGATCCTCCAGGCCGATGACGTTCTCACCGCGACGGAGCGAATAGCGCGCGTCTTCGGTGCCGGTGCGATCTTCGGGAAAGAGCGCCTCGATGCCGAAGCCCATCTCCTTGAGCTCGGCCAGCCCGGAATTGATGCTCCGCACCTCGTGGAGATCGACGATCACGAGTTGGTCTTCATGCTCCGCCGGCTTCGCGTCGGCGGACGGCGCGGCGGGAGTCGCTTGCGCGTCCTCGGCACGCCCCACCGCCAGCGCTCCACCCGAGGCCTTCTCCTTCCCCTTCACGAAGGCCTCGAGCTGCTCGCGGCTGGAGAACCAGTGCTCCTCGCTCCCGAAATAGACATGGAACATCGGCAGCTTGGCGGTGGCTGCGTCACGGCGTGCGGCGTGGTCGCGGAGGCTAATTCCGCGCCGTTCCAGGGCGACCAGGGCGTCCTCGAGGCCGGCGAGCGTGCGGCAGAGCTTCTGCATCGTCGGCCCGGAGATCTCGCGGCCGTCGCCGGGGAGGAAGACTCCCTCGCCGAGGCCCTGATCGAGGAGCTGCGTCTTCATCTCCTCTTCGGTCTGCACGTAGTAGACCTGCTTCTTGTTGCGAACTCGGAACAGCGGCGGCTGGGCGACGTAGACATGTCCGGCAGCGACGAGCTGGTACATCTGCCGGTAGAAGAACGTCAGGAGGAGCGTGCGGATGTGCGAGCCGTCGACGTCGGCGTCGGTCATGATCACGATCTTGTCGTAACGCCGCTTGCCGAGATCGGCGTCGGTGCCGATGCCGGCGCCGATCGCGGAGATGACGCTGCGCACCTCCTCGTTGGCGAGGACCTTGTCCTCCCGGCTCTTGTAGGCGTTGATGATCTTGCCGCGCAAGGGGAGGATCGCCTGGTACTCGCGGTGCCGGCCTCCCTCCGCCGAGCCGCCGGCCGAATCACCCTCGACGAGGTAGAGCTCGCAGCGGGCCACGTCGCGGCTGGTGCAGTCGCGGAGCTTGCCGGGGAGCCCGCCGCCGGAGAGCGCGCCTTTGCGCTCGCGGAGGAGAGCCTTGGCCTTGAGGGCCGCGGCGCGGGCCTCGGCGGCGAGCACGCCCTTTTGGACGATCGCCTTGGCGTTCTTCGGATTTTCCTCGAGGTACTTGGCGAGGAAATCACCGACGGCGGAGTTGATGATCCCCTCCACCTCGCCGTTGCCGAGCTTGGTTTTCGTCTGCCCCTGGAACTGCGGGTGGGGGACGCGGACGCTCACCACAGCCGTGAGGCCTTCGCGGACGTCGTCGCCGGTGGGGACGAGATCCTTGTAGAGGCCCGTCTTCTTGCCGTAGGCATTGAGCGAGCGGGTCAGTGCGGCCCGGAAGCCGGAGACGTGCGTGCCCCCTTCCGTCGTCGAGATGTTGTTGACGTAGCTGTGGAGATTCTCGGTGAACTCGCCGGTGTATTGCATGGCGATGTCGAACGACACCCCTTCCTGCTCGCCAACGATCGAGATCACGTCGGCGTGGATCGCGTCGCTCGAGCGATTGAGCCACTCGACGTATTCGACGATCCCCCGCTCGTAGAAATACTCTTCCGTCTGGCCGCTGGCGGCGTCGCTGAACACGATCCGCACGCCCGAATTGAGGAAGGCGAGTTCCTGAAGGCGGCGGGCGAGGATGTCGAAGGAGAACTTCGTCGACGGGAAGATCTGCGGGTCGGGCTTGAAGGTCGTCTTCGTGCCGGTGCGGGTGGTGGTGCCGACGTTTCGCACGGGGCCCGTGACCACGCCGCGCTCGTACTCCTGCTGCCAGAGGTGGCCATCCCGAGAGACTTCGACCTCGCACCACTCGGAAAGGAAGTTCACCACCGTGACACCGACGCCGTGGAGGCCGCCGGAAGTCTGGTAGGCGCCTTTCTGGAACTTGCCACCGAACTTCAGGACCGTCATCACCCCCTCGAGGGTCGAGACGTCGCGGTCCATCTCCTCCGAGAGTTGCGCGTGCTTCTCCACGGGGATGCCGCGGCCGTCGTCCTCAACGGTAACGCTCCCGTCGACGTTCACCATCACGCTCACCCGCTTGGCGTAATTCGCCATGCACTCGTCGATCGAGTTGTCGACGACCTCGTAGACGAGGTGGTGGAGGCCGCGGGCGGTGTTGTCGCCGATGTACATGCCGAACCGTTCGCGGACGTGCTCGCGGTCGGAGAGATGAAGCAAATCCTCGGACGTGTAGCCGGGTGTGCGGGTCTCGTCAGCCATGGGAAGGCTCCTCCGGGGATGACGGGGCTGGGCCTGGGCGCCGGGAGGCTTCGGCCCTCGTTGATTCAAGAGTTGGCAGCGGTTCGGATCGATCGATCGGTTCGGACAGGAGACGGCAGCGGATGTCGGTGATCCCCTCCGCCGGCACCAGTTCGGCCAGGCGTGTGACAGCCTGACGCTTGTGGAATCCCATCTCCTGGACGAGCGCCGAGTGCGTCACGAACACCTCGAGCACGCCGCGCCGGACGAGCCCCGGCTGGGATGCCGCCCGGAGGTGCTCCGGAACGGCCTGCTGCCAGGCGTCGACGAGTCCCGATGCCGCCTGCTCGCGGTCGTAACCGGTTCGGGCCAAGAGGCGGCTCATGAGCCGGCCAATGGCCGTCGGTCCTGCAGGCTGGGAGTCGTTCGGCATGCGGGGAGTGGGGGGGGAAGAACGGAGGGGGATGGAACAGGAAGGGACGGGGGCACATCGAACGGAGAACCACGAAAACGACCGTCGAGTCAATCGGCGGCCAGAGGCATGATCACGTAGCCGTAGCCGTCGGCCGTGGTGCAGACGCAGGCGCTTTGGGCATCGGTGAGTTCCACCGTCACCGCCGTGTCGGCATCGAGGACGCGGAGGAAATCGCTGACAAATCGTGGATCGAGCTTGATGCGAACGGTCGCGCCGGAGTGGTCGATCGGCAATTCGATCCGGCTCTCGCCACTCTCAGCCGATCGTCCCGTGAGGACAAGTTGCCCGGGCTCGAAGGAGAAATCGACCCCCTTCGACTGTTCGCTGGTGACGATCGCCGCCTGACGGACCGCCGCGAGGAGTGGCCCGGCGACGAGATTCACCCGGATCGCATCTGGCCTTGTGGGGAAGACGTCGCGCCAGCGGGGGAAACGCCCCTCGACCAGCCGCGAGGAAATCGTCGTCGATCCGCTCCGGAAGAGGATCTCGCTGGGACGCACGGCGATCTGCACAGGCACGTCGGCGCTGCCCAGGCAGCGTTCCACGAGTTGCATCGCCCGCGCCGGAACGATCGGCGCGGCCTCGGCGGCCCCCCCACCGGTAGCCACGGCCGGACCCTGCATCTTGGCGAGCCTGCGGCCATCGGTGCCGACGGCCGTCACCTGCTTGTCGCCCAGCTCGACGAGGACTCCCCCGAGGGCATAGCGGCTCGACTCGTTGTCGGTGGCGAACACCGTCCGTCGGACGAGTTCCCGGACCAGCGGCGTCGAGAGTTCGTGGCCGGAGTCCGCAGGGAAGCTGGCGACGGCGGGAAACTCGAGCGGATCTTCGGCCGGCAAGCGGAACTCGCTCCGCGGCGCCTTGACGATCGTGGCGGTGCCGTCGGTATGAATGTCGAACACCGTGCCGACCGGGCTTTCACGGACGATCGCCGCCAGCCGGGCACTGGGGAGGAGCACCGCCCCGGGGGCTGACGTCTCCACCCCATCGATGCCAATGCGGATTCCCACCTCGAGGTCGGTGGCCGAGAGCACGGCTGTCTCCCGATCGGCCTCGAGTTTGACATTGGTGAGAACCGGCTTGGGCGACCGAGCCGGCACCACCGCCTGAGCGCTCTGGAGAGCCGCAAGGAGCGGCTCGCGCACACATCGCACTTTCATGTCGGACCCCTTCGGACGAACCGCCTCGCGGCCCGGGAACCCGGCCACGGAAAACCCCTACTGTACCCGACCCGGGGGCCACAGAAACCCCCGTCCATCCCCCTGCCGCTCCGTCCCGTGGCTTCCCCTTCTTTTCTTCTTCTCATGGATGAAAGAAAGAAAGGAGGGGAAGGAAGAGGATGAGGAAAAACAGCAGGAATAGAGCTCCTTCGTGGACCTGAACAGATGTCCCAAAAAAGAGCCTGGTTTTTCAAAAACAAGGGCGAAAGCCAACGTTCTCCGCACGTTGTCGATGTTGGTTCAGAGGTTGGAAACGTGTCTGAAAGTGGTTCAGCCGGCGACTGCGGGGCGGCGAACGAGGGATCGTGAAACGGCGGGTGTCGGTGATTCCGGGTCCTGCCGAACGTCGCTCCGAGGTGCCCGGAACGTGCCCGAGGCGATGGAACGGGGCGCATCGGGGGTGGGGTGGTGTCGTTCGAGCAAGGGATGGTCGAGTTTCCGACAGGCTTCGACATCACCGCGACAAAAGCAGACAGGGACTGTCAGGCCCCGAAAAGGAAGAAAAAGAGAGAAAAAAAAAGCACCCCCGGCCTTGCGACCGGGGGTGCTCGCGATGGAACACATGGCTGAATCCTGGGTGGATCGGGAGCGTTTCCGCTCCGTCCCCTCCACACTCGATCAGTTGCCGTTGAACCGCGGGGCTTCGCCGTCAGCGGGATCGGAAAGCTGACGGAGGACGTGGCAGTCGAGGTCGTCACCGAACCACGACACGCTGCCGTCGGCGAGACCGCCGAAGCAACCGCCACCGGAGTGGAGGCTGAAGGGCTCGTCGTTGGGGCCGCAGTTGTTGACCGACCAGAGGCAGGTGGCGGCCGATCCGCCCATCGGCTGCTTGGTGTTGTTGATGATGCTCGTCATGCGGGGATTGTTCCCCTCGTCCCACGGGGCGCCGGAGACGCCGCTGGCACAGTCAGGATCGGCCCAGCGGTTCGGGCAGGTACCGATGCCGACGCCATCACCCGGAGGCATGTCAGGGCTGGCGCCGTCGACCCAGTTGGCATCACCGGAGACGAGGACGGTGGAGGTGCCGCCACTGGTGCGAACCCAGACCGTGTTGCCGCCGAGGCTCGGCTGACGCTTGCCACCGTTTTGGGCGTTGCGACCGGCATCCTCGAAAAAGACGACGGTCTTGCTCGTGCCGTCCTGAGCCGAGGAGACCTTCGTCGACTGGTCGTAGGAAAGGAGGCCCTGCTTGTAGGCGCCCATGCTCGAGCCGGTGCGCTTGTTCCGCATCCCGGTGACCGGATCGATGTCGGTGTAAGCAACCGGCATGTAGTGGGTCTGGCCGTAGAACTTGAACTGCGCTCCGGCAGCGACGGCCGCGGAGTTCGTGCCGCCGTACTCGTCCTTGGTGAGGCCGTTGGAGGGGCAGATGAACGTGTTGACGAACGAGGCAGCGGCAAGCTGATTCGCCGGGGCCCAGTAAGGGGACTTCATGTTCATCTGGTTGGAGATGTTCTGCTGCTCGATGTAGGCAAGGATCTGGGTGAAGAACGAGTTGACGTTCATCCCGTCGAGACCGGCGCCGGTCTTCCCCTCACCGCTGGTGGGGTAACGACGGGTGGCCGACTCGTAGTTGAGATTGCCAAGCGAGATCTGCTTGACGTTGTTGGAGCACTGGCTCTTGCGGGCGGCCTCGCGGGCAGCCTGGACGGCGGGAAGGAGCAGGCCGACGAGCGTGCCGATGATCGCGATCACGACCAAAAGCTCGACGAGCGTGAACCCACGCCG
>CANGGT010000104.1 GCA_947453375.1 Planctomycetaceae bacterium | reverse complement strand
GAGCGCCTCCGCGCCGAAGCGGTAGCCGCGTTCGGGGCCGCTGCCGACGACGCTGGTCTCGAGCAGGCCCGCGTCGAGTATGCCGGGGCGAAGAGTGGCCGCCTGAAGGGGATCCAAAAACTCCTCGGCGGTCTGGACGGGGCTGATCGTCCTGAGGCCGGGCGGCTCTTCAACGAGGCGAAGGGGGCGATCACAGCCTCCCTCGATGCCGCTCAAGTTCGGCTCTCTGGAGCTGCGGACGAGGCTGCGGCGATCGACGTCACGCTTCCCGGCGAGCCGTTTCGGCTCGGCCATGTCCATCCGATCACGCAGACGATCCGGCGTGTCCAGGAAATCATGGCCCGGCTCGGCTTCGAGAGCGTCGATGGTCCCGAGGTCGAGGATCAGTGGCACAACTTCGAGGCTCTGGCGATCGGTGCCGAGCACCCGGCCCGAGATCCGCTCGACAATTTCTACCTCGCGGTCGCCAAAGGGGCCGATCCGCTCCTCTTGCGCTCACAGACGAGCACCGTCCAGATCCGCATCATGGAGCAGCGCAAGCCGCCGCTGCGGATCGTGTCGCTCGGTCGCGTCTACCGCCCCGACACAGCCGACGCCACCCACTATCCGATGTTCCATCAGGTGGAGGGATTGCTCGTCGAGCCCGGCGCGACCATGGCCGACCTCAAGGGGGTCCTCCGGTTCCTTGCCTCGAGTTTTTTGGGCGGTGATGTCCACGTCCGCTTTCGGCCATCGTTCTTTCCGTTCACCGAGCCGAGCGTCGAGTTTGACATGGAGTGGGGTGGCCGGTGGGTGGAGATGGGAGGGGCTGGGATGGTCGATCCGGCGGTCCTCGCCGCGGTCGGCTACGACCCGGCGGAGGTCTCCGGCTTCGCCTTCGGTCTCGGGGTGGAGCGGATCGCCGCCCGGCGGTACGGCGTGGCCGACATCCGCGACTTCTACCGCAACGACGTCCGCTTCCTCGAACAGTTTTAGTTCTGGGTCGGTCCTGTTGAGCGTTGGATCGGCATGTTTCCGTGCCGGCATCGCGGGGCCGATCGGCTTCGCTAGGGTCCCCTTTTCCTGGCTGGTGAATGCCCCATGATCCTCTCCACGACCTGGCTTACCGAGTATGTCCGCTGGGATGCGCCCGTCGACGAGCTCGTCCGGCGGCTCCTCATGAGCGGGCTCAACCACGAAGCGACCTGGGAGGTGGGGGCCGATACGGCGGTCGACATCGAAGTGACGAGCAATCGCCCCGATTGCCTGGGGCACGTCGGCGTGGCCCGCGAGGTGGCGGTGCTCTTCGATCGGCCGCTCCACATCCCCGACCCGCGGCCTCTTGAAGCGACCTTGCCTGCCGCATCGGCGATCGCAGTCGAGATCGTCGATGCCGACGTCTGCCCGCACTACACGGCGCGGGTGATCCGTGGGGTGCGCGTGGGGCCGAGCCCCGCGTGGCTTGCCGACCGGCTGCGGACGATCGGCATCGAGCCGGTCAACAATGTCGTCGACGTTACAAACTATGTGATGATGGAATGCGGGCAGCCGCTCCACGCCTTCGATCTGGCGAAGGTCCGCGGCGGGCGGATCATGGTGCGGCGGGCCCGCGACGGCGAGACGTTTCGTGCCATCAACCACAAAGACTATTCACTCACATCCGGAATGGCGGTGATCGCCGACGCCGAGGGGCCTGTGGCGCTCGCCGGCGTGATGGGGGGGGCTGAGAGCGAGATCGGGGTGGACACGGTTGATGTGCTCCTCGAATCGGCACAGTTCGCGCCGCTGGTCGTTCGCGCAGCGGCGCGGGGGCTCGTCCTCATGAGTGCCTCCTCCTACCGCTTCGAGCGCGGGCCCGATCCGGCGGCCGTCGAATGGGCCAGTCGCCGGGCGGCGGCGCTGATCCAGGAATTGGCTGGCGGCGAGGTTCTCGCTGGCGTGGTCGAGGCGGGGACGCTTGCCGGCGGCCGGGCGACGATCGACCTGCGGGCGGCGCGGGTCGAGGAGGTGTTGGGGGTGCCTGTGTCGGCGGGACGGCAGGCGGAGATCCTCACGGGGCTGGGGTTTGTGAAGGAAGCAGCCTGCAGCGAGCGCTGTCGATGGAAGGCGCCGAGCTGGCGCCGCGATGTGACGCGGGAGATCGATCTCGTCGAGGAGATCGCGCGGATCGAGGGCTACGACAAGGTGCCGGAGGACCGGCCGATCCATGCCAAGCCCGTCGAGCAGTCGGCGCGTGAGCGGACGATCCGCGTTGCCGGCGAAGTGCTCGTGGCGGCAGGTCTGTGCGAGGCGATGACACGGAGCGTCGTCTCCGAGGCATTCGAGGTGACGGCGAGCCCGTGGACGGCGCTGCCGCCGCGGCGTGTGTCGCCGGCGCTCGTACGCGGGGCCGATCGCCTCCGGCGGACGCTCCTCCCGAGTCTCTTGGAAGCCTGTGGCCACAACCGGGCCGTCGGGGCGCCGCACGGCGATTTGTTCGAGGTGGCCCGGGCGTATCTCGATCGCGACGGCGGAGCCGTGGGGACTTCACCGCTCGAGGAGCCGCTTCTTGTGTCGCTCGTCGTGGGCGGGGCCTACGCGAAAGCCAAGGGGCTGGCCGAGGGAGTGATCGGGCGGCTCGGCGGCACGGTCGTGTTTCGTCGCGGGGCGTTTGACCTGTTCACGCCGGGGCGGGCTGCGGAGATCGTTCTCGAACGGGCTGGAGCGGAGCCGGTCCGCGTCGGCGTCGTCGGCGAGGTGAGCGACGGGGTCTTGTCGCGTTTCGGGCTCGAAGGGCCGGTGTCAGCGGCAGAGCTGCGGCTCGATCTCCTCGAGATCAGCGGCAGTCAGCCGCGCAAGCTCGTGCCGCCGAGTGAGTTTCCGGCGGTGCAGCGGGATCTCAATCTCGTCGTCGATCAGGGGATTGCTTGGGCGGACCTCGAGCGGGCGATCCGCTGTGCACCGGGATCAGAGGGCGTGCTCGAGTCACTCGAGCTCGAGCAGGTGTGGGAGGATGCGGAGCGGCTCGGTGCCGGGAAGAAGAGCCTCGTCGTGGGATTGAGGTTTCGCAGTCAGGCCGGGACGATCTCAAGCGACGAATCGAAGCGGCTCATCGAAGGGATCGTCGCTTCCTGCGGCCAGGCCTGCGGGGCGATGCTCCGCGGGTGAGTGCGCTGCGAAATCGTCATCGCCGACAACGGTTCGACCGACGGCACAGCTGAGTATCTCAGAGAGGCTCGGTGCCAGATCCCGATCCGCGCGGTAGCGGTGCGAGTCCTGGCGCGTCGCGCGCCAGGAACGCCGCCATGGAAATCGCCCGGGAGAGGGTTTTCCGCTGGAGGGATGATGATGTCATCCCGAATCAGGACTGGTTGTGGCACATGGCCACTCCGATTTCGACGGAGGCGTGGGGCCTGAAAGGGGAATTGAGGAGCAACGCGTCCTGTGTCACACTCGTGCGGTTGGGACGCGTTTTCCGCTCGGGGAATCCCCCATGGTGTGTCGAGTGAGCCGGCCCCCCCACGATGGCGGTAGGTGACATGAAGGCCGTCATTCTTGCCGGTGGATTGGGAACGCGGATCTCCGAGGAGACGCACCTCAAGCCGAAGCCGATGGTCGAGATCGGTGGCCGGCCGATCCTCTGGCACATCATGAAGCTCTATTCCGCCCACGGCGTGAACGACTTCGTGATCTGCTGCGGCTACAAGGGCTATCTGATCAAGGAGTATTTCGCCAACTACTTCCTCCACATGTCGGACGTCACCTTCGACATCGCCTTCAACACGATGACCGTCCACGAGCGGAAGGCCGAGCCGTGGAAGGTGACGCTCGTCGACACCGGCGAATCGACGATGACCGGCGGAAGGCTCAAGCGAGTGGCCGATCACATCTGCAATGACGACGCCTTCTGCTTCACGTACGGCGACGGGGTGAGCGACGTCGACATCTCCGCGGTGATCGCCTTCCATCGCGGTCACGGCAAGCTGGCGACCGTGACGGCGGTGGCGCCTCCGGGGCGCTACGGGGCGCTCGAGCGCGATGGCGACCTCGTGAAAGGGTTTGCCGAGAAGCCGCAGGGCGACGGCGGGCTCATCAATGGTGGCTTCTTCGTGCTCTCGCCGCAGGTCCTCGAGCGGATCGAAGGGGATTCCACGGTCTGGGAGTCCAAGCCGATGATGTCGCTGGCCACCGACGGCCAGCTCATGGCCTTCGATCACACCGGCTTCTGGCAGCCGCTGGACACGCTCCGTGACAAAGTGTTCCTGGAAAGGCTGTGGGATTCCGGGAAAGCCCCCTGGAAAGGGTGGAAGTGAGCGACACTCAAACCCCATTCGCCGGATGCTTTGCGGGAAAGCGGGTCTTGGTCACGGGACACACCGGCTTCAAGGGGGCTTGGCTGTGTGAGTGGCTCCTGTCGCTCGGGGCCGAGGTCGCGGGGCTGGCGCTCGAGTCCGATACGACGCCGTCGCTCTTCGAGCAGCTGGGATTGCGGGACCGGCTCACGCATGTCGTGGGGGACATCCGCTCGCAGGAGACCGTCTCGCGGGCGCTTGCCGCCGCGGATCCCGATTTCCTCTTCCACATGGCGGCGCAGCCCCTCGTGCGGCGGTCCTACCGCGAGCCGGTGGAAACCTGGGACACCAACGTCCTCGGCACGATCCACGTCCTAGAGTCGCTGCGTCGCCTCGACAGGCCCTGTGCCGCGGTCATCGTGACGACCGACAAATGCTACGAGAATCGCGAGTGGCTCTGGGGCTACCGCGAGACCGATCCCCTCGGCGGACACGATCCCTACAGCTCGAGCAAGGCGGCGGCAGAGATCGCGGTGGCGTCGTGGCGTCGGTCGTACTTTCAAGGGCCGGGGAAGCGCGTGCGGATCGCGACGGCCCGGGCCGGTAACGTCGTCGGCGGGGGGGATTGGGCGGAGGACAGGATCGTTCCCGATTCGATGCGCGCCCTGTCGCGTGGCGAGTCGATCAAGGTTCGCAATCCCGCCGCGACACGCCCGTGGCAACACGTTCTCGAGCCCTTGGCGGGCTACCTCTCGCTCGCCTCGGCGCTCGCTTGCCGACCCGACGACGCCCGTCTCGAATCGGCCTTCAACATCGGCCCCGATCGGGAGTCGAACAGGCCCGTCCGCGATCTCGTCGAAGCGGTGTGCGGGGCGTGGTCGGGCCGGTGGGAGGATCTGGGCGATCCTCACGCCGTCCACGAAGCCACGCTCCTCCACCTCGACAACGCCAAGGCCGAGGCCCTCCTCGGCTGGCGGCCGACATGGTCCTTCGATCGAACGATCGGCGTCACGGTGGCCTGGTACCGCGACCTTCGCGACGCGGCCTCGCCGTCCACGGTGTCCGCCAGGACGCTCCAAGACATCCATGCGTATGAGGACGACGCCCGAGGGCGGGGCGTCGCCTGGGCGGTCACGGCTCCCCCCTCGCGGCCGGGATCCGAGCATGACTGACAGGCGGCCTGCGACCGAGATCCGTGAAGAGATTCTCCGACTTGTACGGGAGTATGCCCGTGCGAAGCACGGCGGCTTCGCGCTTCCTTCGGAAGGAGAGGATCGGGCGTTTGTGCCGGGGGAGTCGGCCGTGCCCTATGCCGGCCGCGTCTTCGACGCCGACGAGGTCGAAGCCGGGGTGGCATCGATGCTCGACTTCTGGCTGACACTCGGGCCGGAGGGAGCGGCCTTCGAGCGGGAACTGGCGGCGTTTCTCGGCGTGAGGAATACGATCCTCGTCAATTCGGGGTCGTCGGCGAATCTCGTCGCCTTCGCCTCGCTGACGAGCCCCAAGCTCGGCGATCGGCATCTAAAGCCGGGTGACGAGGTGATCACCGTCGCAGCCGGGTTTCCCACCACCGTCGCGCCAATCATGCAGCACGGCTGCGTGCCGGTGTTCATCGACAACGATCCGCAGACGCTCAATGCCCGGGTCGATCAACTCGAGGACGCCTACGTGCCCGGGCGGACGCGAGCCGTGATGATGGCCCACACCCTCGGCAATCCGTTCGACCTCACGGCGGTGGTCGACTTCTGCCGCCGTCACGATCTCTGGCTCGTCGAAGACAATTGCGACGCCTTGGGGAGCACCTACGACGGCCAACTCACCGGGACGTTCGGCGATCTCTCGACGCAGTCGTTCTATCCGCCCCACCATCTCACGATGGGCGAGGGAGGGGCGGTGAGCATCGTCCGCAACGCCGGGCTGAAGCTCCTTGTGGAAAGCTTCCGCGACTGGGGGCGCGACTGCTGGTGCGCCAGCGGCCAGGACAACACCTGCAACAAGCGTTTCGGCTGGCAACTCGGCGATCTGCCGGAGGGTTTTGACCATAAATACATCTACACTCACCTCGGCTACAACTTGAAGCCCACCGATCCCCAGGCGGCGATCGGGCTGCGGCAGCTGCGGAAGCTGCCCTCGTTTGTGGAAGCGCGGAAGCGCAACTGGCTGCGGTTGCGGGGAGCGCTCGATCGCCACAGCGACGTTCTCGATTTCCAGCTTCCGACGCACGCAACCGGCTGGTCTGCCAGCGGTTTTTCCTGGAATGCCACAGGGCATAGCAGCGACCCGTCCTGGTTCGGGTTCATGATCCGCGTGCGCTCGGGAGCGCCGGTGAGCCGGAAACAACTCGCGATCGCGCTCGATGACGCGAAGATCGGCAATCGGATGCTGTTCGGTGGCAACCTCGTCCGGCAGCCGGTGTTCGCGCAGCGGAAGCATTGGCCGAAGCCGGGCTTCCGTACGGTCGGCGATCTGACCGGCGCCGACACGATCATGAACGACGCGCTCTTCGTCGGCGTCTATCCCGGCCTCACGGCGGCCATGATCGAACACATTGCGGCGACGATCGGCAAGGCGATTCGAGGAATCGCTGGATGACGACCCTCGATTCCTCAGGATCATGGCTGTGAAGCGAGTCCTCGTGACCGGCGCCTCCGGTTTTCTCGGAAGCGCTCTTGTGAAAAGACTGATTGCAGAGGGCGTCCACGTCGCCGTGCTGCAGCGGGAAGACAAGCCCGGCCGGCGACTGGACGATGTGTTGGGGAGGGTAGAAATCCTCGCCGCGACGACGAAGACCCCGGACCGCTTGCGCGACAGCCTCCTTCGCTCAAAGCCTGATACCGTCTTCCACCTCGGCTGGGGAGGGGTCGCCAGCTGCCATCGAAATGATGCTGCCCTGCAGGTTGCCAATGTTGATGACACCGTGCAGCTGGCGACGCTGTGCGTTGATTGCGGGGTGGAGCACTTCGTGGGGGCCGGTAGTCAGGCGGAATACGGACCACGTGACCATGAGATCTTCGAATCTGAGTGCCCATCGCCAACGACGATGTACGGGGCAGCGAAACTCGCTGCCGCTGTTCTGACGGAGCGGTTGTGCGAACTCGGTGGTATCAAGCACTCCTGGCTGCGCGTGTTTTCAACGTACGGCCCGGACGACAATTTCGAGGGGATGATTCCCTCGCTCATTCGCCAACTCGGGAGGGGCGTCCGCCCGGCCCTGACCGCGGGTGAGCAACGCTGGGACTACCTCTATGTCGATGACGCTGCCGCTGCGTTCGCTGCCGTAGCCAAGGCCCGGGTGAGCGGCATCTACAATCTCGGGTCGGGCGACGCGATCCCTCTCCGTGGTCTCATCGAGCGTATCAGGGACATCATTGATCCGTCGCTTGACCTCGGATTCGGCGAGATTCCCTACCGTCCCGATCAGGTCATGCACCTCCAGGCCAACATCGACAAGCTGAAAGCCGACACGGCATGGGCTCCGGAGACCCCGCTCGAAAAAGGCCTCGCGGCGACCATTCGCTGGTTTGAATCTGTCGACGAATGACGCAGGATTCTCTCTGATGGCCGAGCACACATCCGCTCCCGAGGGAGACTGCTGCCGGCGCTGTCGGCAGCCGACCCTCGAGGAATGGTTTGAATGGCAGCGATCGCCGCGGAAGATCTCCAGGCTTCTCACGGAGGCCGATCTGACGAGAGACACGCCCGTCAGGCTCACCGTCTCCCGCTGCCTGTCCTGCGACTTCGTTCAGGCTCCCTTCCTCGATCAGCGCATCGACGACGACGACCATGTCCTCTCCTGGATGCAGATCGAGACGCTCCGCGACTATCGAACCGATTTGGCCCGAGTCTATTCCGGTCGGCTCGTGCTGGTGTTCAGCTACGGCTACTTCCAGGAAGTCGTGGCAGAAGTCCAGGAGAGGTTCGGTTACGATGCCGATCAATTCATCTCGACGCTCGACGTGCTTGGTGGGGCGGTGGCGTGAGACGTTCGCGCCGACGGCCCACGCGGCTCTTTTGGAAACAGTCGCCACCCGACTTCAGTGGTGTGATCGCGTCGTTCCAAGGCTCGGGGTGACACCATGGCATCGAGCATGACGCCGACGCTCACGATTCTCATCCCGACTTTCGACCGCCCGCATGAGGTAAACGGTCGTCTCCGTGAAATCGAAGCACTCTGGGGGGGCGAGGTCGTCGTTCACGTCCAGGTGAACCCGGGAAAGCACTCGGTGGTCGAGATCGATCGCTCGCTGTTTTCTGGCCCGCTTACGGTCCGGGAAAACCCGTCAAACCTCGGGTTTGTCGGGAACGTTGTCGTCGGGGTCCAGAACATCGCAACGGAGTGGCTGTGGATCCTCGGAGATGACGACATCCTCAACGAGCATGCGAAGTCACGCATCGAGGAAGCCGTTCGCGAGTGTGATGCCTGCTCCGCCGATGCCGCCGTGTTCAATCATTGGTACCGATCGCCGTTCGGGCACTCCGTCGTGTGCCGCGATCTGAAAACCTTTTGTCGGGCCACAGGCTTTGGCGACGCCCTCTTCATAAGCGGTACGATTTGGAAAACAAGCCATTTCCGATCGCACCTCGAGGACTTCGTGGTCTATGCCTACTGCTGCTCGAGCCACATTCTCCCCCATGTCAAAAGCCTGACGAGCGGAGGTTCGCCGGTGGTTGTGATCGATGAGAATCTCATCGACTACCGGTCGGTACAACGATGGAGCCACATCGAGTATCTCGATCAGGTGCTGGTCCTGCTGCGTCATCCTGCCGTCAGGCCGCAGGCGGGCCTGATGGTGGATTTCATGGCTCCGACGGTCGTCACATTTCTTTCCGCGGCCTCGGGAAAGGTGTGGACGGGAGAAGCGACCTTTCGCGAGGTTCTACGGGTCTATCTGATCCACCTGTGGAACGTCTTGCGATTCCGGCCGTTCAGGATGTTTGGACGGAGCGGGATGCTGATGTGGCCGCTGAGGGGGCTCATCAGGATGTGCTCAGGCAGGACGAAGTCGTCGCCATGAAGGGCGGGAAGGGTTCCCCTCACGGGAGCGGGTGGCGAACTCCCGGCCGGGGCCTCCTTTCGGGGCGAGCCGAACGGCAATCGAACGAGGCAGGAGACACGGGCAACGGGATCCCGAGGAGCCCGAAAAGCCGGCCGACTTGCTCCTCAAACGGCTCTCTGACACGATCGCTTGTACGAGAGTTGGCTCCCACCACCGTGCTGCTCCTGCCCCTCCCCGTGCCGTACTTCGACCACAACGCCACCGCGCCGCTCCATCCCGCTGCCCGCGCCGCTTGGCTCGAGGCCGCCGATCGCTTCTGGGCGAATCCCTCGAGCCTCTATGGCCAGGCCACGGCCGCCCGCGACCTCCTCGCCGATAGCCGCGAACGGCTCGCCGACCTGCTCGGCTGCAACGATCCCGACCGGATCGTGTTTACGTCGGGCGCCACCGCCGCCAACAACCTCCTCGCCCGATACCTCGGCCGCGCCGCACGCTCCGACGCCCTTGCGCTCGTCTCCCCTCTCGAACACCCCGCCGTTGACGTGTCGATCCGGGCCGCTTTCCCTGGGCGCGTCGTCGAGACGGCCGTCGACGGCGAAGGGCGCGTCGATCCCGAGGAGCTCTCACGCGTCATCGACGCCCACGGTGAAGCCCGGGTGGCCAGTGTCTCGATCATGTCGGCGAGCAACGAAAGTGGCGTCCTTCAACCGTGGCAGGCGATTGCCAGCCTCTGTCGCGATCGCCACATTCCCTTCCACACCGACGCCGTTCAGTGGCTCGGCAAGCTCCCCGCCTCTGGCCTCGCTGCCTGCGATTGGGTGACCGGGAGCGGCCACAAGTTCGGCGGCCCACGCGGCGTCGGGTTTCTCGTCGTGCCGGCTCATGCCCGCTTCCGCGGCGACCTCGGCGGCCCGCAGGAACAGGGCCAGCACGCCGGCACCGAAAACCTCCCCGGCATCGCCGGAATGGTGGCGGCGCTTGAAGCTGGGGAGCGGAGCCTCGTCGACATCGCCATCCGGGGCGCCGCACTGCGCGATGCCGCCATCGATCTCCTCCGCGAACGCCTCCCGGTCGGGAGGGTCGTCAGCGGCAACGCCGAGCGACTTTGGAACACCCTTGCGATCCTCGTTCCCGGAGCCGATTCGCGAAAGCTCGTCGCCGCCCTCGACCGGGCCGGCATCGAGGCCTCCACCGGCTCGGCGTGCAGCTCGGGCGCCGCCTCGGCCGCGCGGGTTGTCGCCGCGATCGCCCCCATCCTCGGCCTCGCTCCGGGGACACCCGCCGGCATGGTGCGCTTCTCCGCCGGTCCCGACACCACCGCTGCAGACTGGCAGGCCGCGATTCATGCGCTGGCCGAAGCCGTCAGCGTGAGCGCGGGCCCCGCCCGGCCTCCGCGCGTCGACTTGCGCTGAACGGGCTTTGGCGACGCGCCGAAGGGCGACCCAGAGGCAAGCCAACAGGAGTATCGACCCAAACTTGGCTTCGGGGTCGCCCATGCCCCGTCGCCGGACGCTCGCTACGGGCATCCATGCCCTCCGCGCTCTCCGCGCCGCGTGCGCTTCGCCCTCCGGGCTGCGCTGACCGGCGAGGCCGGCTCTCGGAGCACGGGCGACCCCTCGCTGAGGAGATTTTCAAATGTCGGACTTCCTCGCCAACGAGCAGGCGAGGCGGGGATCGGCGAACGCTTGAGGAGTGACGAGGTGCCTCCGAGGAACGACGAAACTTTTGCCGGCCCCGCCGACGGATCACCCACAGGCCCGAGACCGAGAGGGCCAGCATCAGCCGACCCAACCTCGCTATCAGCTGCTGTGCCTTGATGCTGTGTTGCCGAGCAATCGCGCCGCTCGCTCAAAGGCCGTAACCGTGAAGGCGAGCGGATAGAGCGCCTCATCGTACCAGAGCTTCGCGAAATAGAGCCCGATCGGCGCGGCGGGGAAGACTTTACCGCCGTCGGTGTGCTCGATCAGCCATTCGAGCCCGCGGCCGACGGCGAGGAGCGCGCGGCCGGCAAACTCGCGATCGGCGGCGTGCTCGGCCACTTCGGCCAAGGCCTCCACGGCCACGGCTGTCTCCTCGATCGTCGCATCGATCCCCGGGCTACTCGGGATTCCACCATCGGGGCCTTGAGCGGCGAGGAGCCACTCGGCGCCGCGGCGGTCGAGCGTCGCCCGCACCACCTTCGCCGTCCCGTAGGCAGGATTGGCCTGCTCGGGATGGGCCTGGTTTCCAAACCACAGCGGCCACCAGGCGCCGTCGGCCCGCTGCGTCGCCGCCAAATACCGTCGCGCTGCGGTGAGGGCTCGAGTCGCGCGAGGGGACTTCCCCACCGCGTCGATCGCCGTCCAGGCTTCGGCCGCGCGGAGGACATGGGCCGTGATGTCGGGGCAGGAGGTGTCAAACGGGAGCCGACCCCAGCCGCGGCAGAAGGTCGGCGTGCCGCCGTCACGGTTGGCAAGATCAAAAAGCCACCCGAACGCTCCACGGGCCGCCCCACGGATCGAGTCGGGGAGCGGGCGGTCCTCAGCTGCCTCGAGCGCCGCAAGCGCCAGCAACCCGCCGCTCGTGTCGTCTGCGTCGGGCACGCCACCGGGGAGGTCGGTCCAGGCCCAACCGCCGGGAGCGGCGCCCGTGTAAGGATGCACGCGATTCCACTGCTGCCCGAGGAGCCAGTCGCGCACCGCGGCCCGATCACGTCGGTCGAGATGATCGGCCAGTCGCCCTCCGGCGGCGAGGGCACCGACGGAGAGCGTCGTGCACCAGGTGGCGAGATTCGTGTCGATCGGCCACGCACCGTCGGCCCGCTGCGAGGCGACGAGAAACGCCACCCCTTCCACGGCCACCGGATGTTCGGCCAAATCCATTCCCGCCAGACTCATCGTCACGAAGCTCGTCAGCGGCGTCGCCTCGAGATATCCCCCTCCCGCCGGCTGGATCGCCCGGAGCGTGCGGAGCGTCGGGGCCACCGCCAAGTCGCGGAGCGTTCGCAGGGGTGGCCAGGCCGGCGCACGGGCATGCCGCACCTGGCCGATCGCGATCAACGCCGGCAGGGCGTAGCTCACCACCTGAAGATCGACGAGTCGAAACGACGCTTGCGGCAGCGCAGCAAGCTCGAAGGGGAGCTGCGGGATCACCCGCCATGTCGCCGGATCGTCGGGATCGCCGAGCCTGCCGCAGAGGGCCGTATGGACGAGGATCGGCACGCTGAAGGTTTTGTCGCGGCCGTAGATCCGCGCGAGTGCCGCGGCGAGCGTCGTCCGATCGGTGCCGCCGGCTCTTGTTCCGATCCACGCGGCGGCTCGATCGACCACCGCCGACGGGAGGCCACGCGCCTCGGCGAGCGCCGCAAGCACCGACCAGCAGAGGAGCGTCGTCGAGAGGTTGCCCGGGCTCTCGGCCGTATCCCCCCAACTGCCGTCGGGAAGCTGCGTCCTGGCGAGCCAGGCCTCACCGGCCGCGATCCGCGCGACGTGGTCGGTCGCTCCCAGACGCTTGTCGATCAATCGCAAGCTCGCGATCGCCGTCGCCGTCGAGAGGGCGCTCGACGACAGCTCGCCGGTCCAGTGACTCCCGGTGCGGCGCGAAAGCAACTCGGCTGTCGCCGCGTTCCACGCGCGCGCGAAGGCCGAGGCGTTGAGGATGTGGGAAGCAGGGATGCGCAGGCTCATACGCTGGCATGCCCCAGGGCGACGAGGCCGTAGAAGGTGTATTCGGCGTCCGGTTCGTCGTCGGCCCACGAGCCGTGGAACGCGCCCACATTCGTCCACAGCGAGTCCAAAAAATCGAGGACCGTCTCGCGGCGGTCGCGCCAGGGCGCGTTCAGGGCATCGAGGGCGTGGAGCGCGACGGCCGTCGAGAGTAGATCGGGGAGCGGGGCGTCGGGAGCGGCGCAGAAACCACCTGCCGGATGCCAGCGATCGAGAAACCAATCCCCGATTCCCGCCGGCAGCGGCCGGTCGAGGGAGCGGAGCGTGGCCACCGCGGCTGCCGTGGCCGTCGTCGAGCCCTCGGCCTGCCCCGGTTCGTTCGACCAACCGCCGTCAGTGCTCCGCAGGCCCCAAAGCGAATCGGCCAGACGCTCGGGCTCCGGGAGGGGGAGCCTGAGATCGGCATGGGCGTTGACGGCAAGGAAGCAACCGTAGGCGGTGCCACGGGGCGCGCCGCGGCGCGATGCGTAGCCGCCGTCGGCGGAGCGGTGTGGCAGAAATCCCGCCGCGATCCCCTGCCGGATGTCGTCGGCGAGCGTCGCGGCCGGTTGCGAGGCCCACGCCCGCGCGAGGCAGCAGCGATGGACGAGATCGAGGCCGTCGCCGCTGCCATACTCCCCGAGCCACTGCCGCGTCGCGACCATGTGCCGCGTCTCCGGATCGAGGGCATCGAGGGCCACGAGGCCATCGAGGGCAAACGAGCTGTAGTAGAGATCGCGGCGGCCACCACGATTGACGTAGCCGCCCCCGTCTGCGGCCGTGCCACGAAGGAAGTCGGCGACAAGATCGGCGGCTTCGCCGAGCGACCGCCGCGCGAGTCGCGCGACCTGGAGCATCTGTAGTCGCTGGCTCATGGAGCGCGTCCGCTCACGCCCGCTCGGGCCCGGCCGTGGTCGGCTCCGCTGAGGAAGCCGCTCCGGCGGCATCTCCCCGAGCGTTTCGCAGTCGTTCCTGCTCTGCCTCTCGGCAATAGCCCTCGAACGACACCTCGTCGAAGATCTTCCCGAGGACGCGGCGCAGGAGGCCTTTGAGCGTCGGCTCCCGGAGCCCGTCGAGGGCCCGGATCGCCTGCTCCTTGTAGCCTTCGAGGAGGAGGGCAGCCTTCTCGTCGGCCTTGCAATCGGCAATCGCTCCGCGGATCCGCTCGGCCGTCACCCCCGCCACGTGTTCTCCCCGCGCCAATCGACCGAGGAGTTCGCGATCGGCGCCGCGGGCGCGCTCGGCGGCCAGGGCCAGCACGACGCTCGGCCGCGGCTGGGCACCGGGCAGGAGCCCGGCATCGTCCTGAAGATCGTCGAGGTCGTCCTTGATCTGGTAGGCGATACCGACCGCTTCGCTGAACGTGCGCAGGACCTCGGCGAGTTCGCTGCCGCGGCCGGCACAGAGGCTGCCGAGTTGGAGGGCGACATTGAACGCGGGGGCTGTCTTGAGGCGGAAGATTTCGAGCACCTGTCGGCTTGCAAGCGCCGTGGGCGTCCGGCTCCAGGCGAGCTCCTCCCCCTGGCCACGGCACAACAGCCGCTGCGACTGAGAGGCCTCGCGGACCGCGGCGGTGATCGTCGCCGGATCGAGGCCCGACTCGGCGATCAGCCGATAGCCCTCGCCGATGAGGACGTCGCCGACGTTGAGCGCCACCGGGATGCCGTAAGCACCGGGAAGCGTCGGCTCGCCGTAGCGTTCGAGATCGCCGT
>CANGGT010000103.1 GCA_947453375.1 Planctomycetaceae bacterium | reverse complement strand
GAGCCCGGCCAAGGCGTGGAGGAACATCGCGAAAGGCCCTCCTTGCCAACGCTCGACGAGTTCCTCCTGCATGACGCGCTGCCAAGCCGGACGACTGGCCCGGAGCTTCCCCGCGACCGCCTTCTCCATCAACTCTTCGAGGCGTTCTGTCTGAGCCGTGACGCCGGAAGCAAGCTCCGCGACCGGCTGCCGCAGGGGCGCCAGTTGGCCGTGCGCCTGGCTGAGAAACCAGCCGGCGAGGTCGAGGGCGCCGGTGCGGCGCACGCGCCGTGCCGCCCGGCCGACAAGTTCCTCGTCGATCGCCTTGACGAGCCCGGCGAATCCCGGCTCCGGCTCGAGCCCGGCGGCAGCCCGACGGGCGGCCTCGAGCCCGTCGACGCGATGGATGGCCGGGGCCTCGATCCCCTGACGCTCGAGCTCGCGCCGCCAGTCGTCGCGGATGTCGGCATCGCGGGAGGCGTGGGTCTGCACGAACAGGAGCGGCCTCCCCGGCGCGAAGGCCGCCACTTCACTGGCCACGCTCCACGAGCGGTATTTCTGCGCGGTGGCCACCAGCAGGAGGACGTCGCAGGCTGGCAGGATCCTCTCGAGGAGATCGCGGTTGTGATTGAGGGCACTTGGGCGTTGTCCACCGACCGACGGCTGCGCGCCTCCGGCCGGGGGCGGAGTTCCCGGGCCCTGGGTGTCGGGATCGGGGCAATCGACGAGGACGATGTTGGCGACGGCGGCGGCGTCGCTCGTGACGACCCGGGCGCCGACCTCGTCGAGCGCCAGCCACGAGCAGTCGACATCGCGGGCCACGACCACCACGGGCTCCACCGTCGTCGGCCGGGCGACGTCGCCGGCGGGACTCACGTCCCGTCCTGCCAGCGCGTTGACGAGCGTGCTCTTGCCGGTGCCGGTGCCGCCGATGACGCCGACGACGAGAACTCGCGAGAGCTCGCGACGGGCCCGGTCGAGGCGCGGGGCGACCTCCTCCCACTCCGCCCGCACGCGGCGGGCCGGGGGCCAGTCGGGAAGCGCGCCGCTCCATCGCGCGAGCCCCGTGACGAGGTCGTCGAATCCGGCGTCATCAAACCCGGGCGCCGGCGTCGGGAGGACGACTGCCGGAGCCTGGTTCGGGTCAGGGAGGGGCATGTCGGTCATCTGGAGAACTCCCGCCCACACTCATAGAGCAACCGCCTGGCCCGCGCCACCTCCGGCCGGCCACCGGCCGTGGCGAGTCGCTCGATCACTTCGAGGCGATCACCGAGGACGACGTCATGGAGCGTCTCGGTGAGCACCCGGCTCCGTTCGGCCGACCAGCCCGCGAACAGCCTTTCGAGGAGCGGCTTGAGCCCGGCCATCGTCAGCCCGAGCACCCCTTCGCCCGCCAGCGGCGCGACGGCCCAGACGACGTAGTCGCCGGCAGTGTGAACGAGCGTCGTCAGCCCGTGCCCCGCGGCGGCGGCGGCCGGCACCGCGGCGGCCCCGGCCATCATCAGCCCCACCGTGATGCAGGGGCGGGCGACCGACCCGAGGCTCAGGCCGGTGAGAAGCACCTGGAGAAACTTCGGATTTTCACGGGAGAAGCGGTCGAGTTCGCCACGAACGAAGATCCGGTAATCGTCCGAGACCATCGGCAGGGCGGCATGCCGCCGCTCGAGATCGGCATACCACGCCGCCCGGTCGCCGCGGACGAGCGCGTCGCCGAGGAGGGCCCGCAGTCGCGGGCTGCGACGGCAGGCCCCGTCGAGACGATCGATGAAGGTCGCGAGCGCCTGCTTCAGCGCGGAAAGCTCGACGGCGGCGAAGTCGTCTCGCTTCTCCTCCGCCGTGCGCCCGATCCCGATCCGCCGCCCCACCCACGCAGCCCCACTGCCGGCAACGCGGTAGAGGCGAGAAAGATTGATGTCGATCCGCGACCGACGGGGCTCGAGCCACTCCCAGATCTCGTTCCAGACAAGCTCCCGCGGCGCGGAGGGGAGCTCGACGCGCACCTGCGCCTCTTCGGCGAGCACGCCCCGCGCGTCATGCCACTCCCGCGAGGAGGACTCGATCGAGTCGAGCCAGGTCGCCATTCCTGCCGAGGGATCGAGGACGACGCGGAACGCCCCCTCCATCGCCTGGAGCTTGATGCGGTCGAAGTCGACGCCGGCGAGCACCGCGGCAAGATCGACCGGCGCCGCCGCAGGATCGGCCGTGCCGCCGGTGAGCTCGGGGAGGTGGAAGAACTCGATCGTGCCACTCTCGGCCCGGGCGAAATCGTGCGGCACCGCATAGACCGCAAGCGGCGCCGCGCCGGTCTCGGCGACGAAGGTCGCATACCAACCGGCGATCCGCTCGCGCTGCGCGGGCCAGTTCACCATGTTGAAGACGACGACGAGCGACTTCCCGGCAGCGGCGGCAGCGGCGAAGAAATCGCGGACGGCAGCGTCGTTGTATTTCTGCTGGGTGAGGACGGCGACGATCACGTCGCAGGCGTTCCTCACCGCCTCGGCCCGGTGCCAGTTCTCGCGGAGCGTGCCATCGACGTCGGGGGTGTCGATGAGGATCAACCGGGCCGGCTGACGGCCGACGGGATCCTCGCGCCACACGAGGAGATCGTCCCCCGCGACGCTGCCGCCGAGGGCGTCGGCGTCGCTCGACCAGGCGCGGGGGGTAAAGCCGGGGAAGAGCGCCGCGAGATCGACCGACTTGGCGAGCCCGCGTGGCAGGCTGGCCACCGGGCAGCGCGTCCGCGCCGCCTCCGGCACCGACCGGCTGATCTCGGCGCCGACGAGAACATTCGAGACGAGGCTCTTGCCGGTGTTCGTGCCGCCGCAGACCGCCGCCACCATCACCGGCTCGCGCGTCACCTGCGGCCGAAGCTTGCCGAAGAGTTGCCCATACCACTCGGCCCCGGCGGGCGACGGCGCCCCCAGCTCGGTGGCGAGCCCCCCGAGGCGGTCGACGACATCGCACAGCTCTCCGACGCTCCCCGCCCAGGCCACGTAGCGCGACGTGGTCGGGGGCCGGGAAGCTTCGGGGGAATCGTGGGGGACGGCGGCCAAGGGAGGGCCTCTACGGGTGCGGGAGCGACGCTCTGCGGGGCGGGTGCGGCGGGGCTCGTTGCTGCCCGTCGCGGCACGCGCTACACTCCGGACACACGTATCGCGGCCCCGGCCCTCCAGTGTGTGCTGTGACCGATCGGGCCGCAAACATCTCCCCGCAAGTCCGGACTTCCGATGCTCCAGCGCCGCCCGGTTTTCCCCGGTGTCATCGAGATGAACCACCAGGCGGGCTGGCGGATCGGTTGCAACGTCTATCTCGTTTATGACGACCGCGACTGGGTGCTCATCGACGTCGGCTACTCCGAGACCGTCGATGAGATCGTGGAGATGATCCGCCAACTCGACTTCCCCCTCTCGGCCTGCCGGGCGCTGGTCGCCACGCATGCCGACGTCGATCACATCCAGGGGCTGGCAAAGGCGAAGGCGCTCCTCAAGGCTCCGATCATCGCCCATCCCCTTGCGGTCGAGTCGCTCGAGAGTGGCGACCGGATCAAGACGTTCGCCGAGATCGCGGCGCAGAACGTCCATCTCGAGATGCCGGCGGTGAAGGTCGATCGGACGATCGGCGACGGCGACACACTCGAGGTCGGCTCGCGCCGCCTCGAGGTCTGGCACACCCCCGGCCACACCGACAGCCAACTCGCCTTCCGCCTCGACGACCTCCTCCTCTCCGGCGACAACATCTATCGCGACGGCTCGGTCGGCGCGATCGATGCCCACCACGGCAGCGACATCCCGGCCTTCATCCGCTCGCTCGAACGGATCGCCGCCAGCGACGTCGCCTGGCTTCTCCCCAGCCACGGGCCGATCTTCCGCAAGGACGACGCCCTCCTGGCCCGCACTCTCGAACGGGTGCGCGGCTATCTCGCCTTGGCCGACTTCGGCACCTGCGCTCCGGCCTGGCCGCTCATGGAGCAGTGGGATCGGGAGCTGGCCGAAGGGCGTCTGCCGGGCGGGCCTCCGGGCCGCGGCTGACGGCCGCGGTGGCCCCTGATGGCTCCCTGTGCCCGGCCGACCCTGCCGGTTTTTCCGTGAAGAACGGTCGCGCCGCCGGTCGATATTCCCCTTGCCGCACCGCCTGCATCTTCGGCACGCGCGCCATCCCTACCGGCCTTCCCTGAGGGCTTCCGGCTTGGAGGGCGCATCGATGGGCGGGTGGCAGGGGGGTTCAGGGGGAACCTCCCGACCGATCGCAGGGGGGACTCCTTCGCATGAAACGCCATCTGCTCGCCGCGGCCGTGCTGGCCACGACGTTCTTTGTCACCGCCGGCGAGGCTTCCGCCCAGCAGGGCTGGGGTGGTCAGCCGTACGCCGGGCCGAAAGCCTTCGGCGGAACGTGGGGCCAATCGGCCGCCGCGACCGACTGGAACCGGTTCTACCACTATCCCTACGTGTGGTATCCGCAAAACTTCTACGCCGACGGCTACTACCGCAGCGCCAACGATCTCTACTACCGCTATCCGCAGGAGATGCGGGTGCCGGTCTACAACCGCTCGTGGCACAACGAGTATCCGAAGTCGCGGCGCTACAACCCCTTCGGCCACCACCACAACCTCGACGTGTTTTGAGTTGTCCCGTGGAGCAAGCCTCCACGGACACTTCCACGCCCGCCATCGCGCCTCCGCCTCGCTATGTGGGTGAGGCGGAGGCCGCGTCGCGCGCCTGAGGCCGTTCAGCTCGCCCTCACGCCATCGCGTCGACGAGCGACGCGGCGGCGATCTCGACTTCACGGACGTCGATCCACTCATCACACGTGTGGGCCTGGTCGATCGAGCCGGGGCCGAACACGACCGTCGGCACGCCGGCGGCCGCGTAGACGCTCGCGTTGGTGCCGTAGCGGGCGGCGCGGACGACGCTCTTGCGACCGTGGCCGCGGACCGCTGCCTCGAGCCTGTCAGCCAGGCGCCGGCCGGCCAGCATCGTCTCGGCCCCCCCCGATGGCAGGCCATGGTGCTCGACGAACGGCTCCTCGTGCTCGATCGCCGCGCCGGGGCAGGCTTCGGCGACGCGGCGGATGACCTCGTCGCGGGCCGCGCGCGGGATCTCCCCCGGCACCAGCCGCCGGTCGAGCTCGAGGATCACCATGTCGGGAACGAGATTGACCCCGGAACCGCCGCGGATCGTCCCCAGGCTGAGCGTCGGCGGACCGCAGGGATGGTCGGGAGCGCGGGTGAGGAGCTCGCGGGCGAGGGTCTCGATCGCCAAGCTCGCCCGGGCGGCCGGATAGATGGCGTTGTCGCCGCGCTCCGGGAAGGAACTGTGGCAGGCCCGCCCCCCGACGCGGATCCGCCAGCGCACCGCCCCTTTGTGCATGCCGACGACATCGAGGCCGGTCGGCTCGGCGACGATGCCCGCCACCGGTCGGGCCCCCCCGACGAGATCGCGGGCCGGACCGTCGCCGGGGCTTCCCCCCCCGGCGCCGCTCCAGAGCGAGGCGATCGCCCGGGCCCCGGAGAAACCGAACTCCTCGTTGACCGTCGCCGTGAACAGGATCGTGACGGGGCGGGGCTGGGTGGAGCCGAGGAGCCGCTCGAGCCCGACGAGCATCGCCGCCATCCCCCCCTTCACGTCGCAGGCGCCCCGCCCCTGGAGCCGGCCGTCACGGACCAGCGGGAGGAAGGGGTCGATCGTCATTCCCTCGACGGGCACGGTGTCTTGATGGGCATCCCAGAGAACGGTCGGGGCCCCGGAGACTGTCGCCTCGAGACGGGCCAGAACGTTGTCTCGGCCGGGGGCGACCGGCTGCCTGGCCCAGGGGAGGCCGGCGGCGCTGAAGCGCTGCACGAGGTAGTCCGTGATCCGACCCTCGAGGTACTCAGGCCCCGAGACGTCGCGCCCCATCGGGTTGACGCTGGGGCGACGGACGAGGTCGGCAAGCGTCGCCAGGGAATCTGCCATGGCCGCAGCTTAGCAAACTCTGAAGAGCCCCCGCCATGCGTTACCGCCGGCACAACCCGATCATCGAGCGGACCGGCAGGCCATGCTAGGATTGAGTTGAGGGGGACGACGCCTCCGGAGACTTGTTTTTTCCGGTCTCATCCCCTGCCCCGCCCCCGGCCGCGAGTTCTGCGTCATGAGCACCCTCCGAGTCTTCTCCCCATCCTGCCGCCTGCTTGGCGCCCTCGTGGCAGCCCTGCTCGCCATCGGTCCCCCCCCGGCTGCCGCCCAGGCGCCGGCGGAGCGGGCCCCCGCCGCCAAGGGAGCCGGCACCGAGTCTGTCCGGGCCGCTTCGCGGACCTATCAGGAAGCGCTCGCCCGCGGTGACGGAAAGGCCGTTGCGGCGCTCTGGACCGAAGATGGCGACATCATCGACGACATGGGGCAGGTGTTCAACGGCCGAGAGAGCGTTGCCGGCCTGGAGCCCGCCGCGGAGGGGCAGGCCCGCCCCTCGTTCACGATCGAGGAAGTCTCGATCCGCCTCCTCTCCGATACGGTGGCGCTCGAGGATGGCACCGTCGTCGTCACTCCCCCAGGAACTTCCAGCCCGCATCACGGTCGGTTCGCCGCCACCTGGGTGAAGCAGGCCGACGGCTGGAAGGTGGCAAGCCTGCGCGAATGGCGCACCGATCCGCCGGAGACGTCGGCCAGGCTCGCTGACCTTGATTGGCTCGTCGGCGACTGGACTGTGACCGTCGACGGGCACAAGACCGAGGGGGAAAATGTGGCTCCGCCACGGATGGAGATGAGCGTCCGCTGGAACCCCACCGGCACCTACCTCCTTCGCGAAACGACGATCACGTCGCCCGATGGGAGTGAGGGCCTGCAGGTTTCGCAGCGGATCGGCTGGGATCCCCTTGCCCGCCGGCTCCACTCCTGGTCGTTCAGCACCGACGGCAGCCATTCCGAGGCGGATTGGTCGCTCGAGGAGGGGGTGTGGGTGTCGCGGACGACGACCGTTCACCCCGACGGAAGCCAGTCTTCGACCATCAATCACTATCTCTACGACGGCAAGGACGAATGCACCTTCCAGTCGCTGCCGACCCACGCCGGGGCCACGCATCAGGCCGCGGTAACCATGACGATGACCCGCAAGCCCGGGGAACCCTTCGAATGACCCCTTCCGCCCAAGCCATGCCCACCAAGCTTTTCAAGCCGCTGGTTCCCTGCCTTCTGGCGTGCGCCGTCGTGGCGGGAGTCATCGGCGCTGGCGCCCGCCCGCTCGTCGGCCAGGGGGCCGATCCGTCGCCGGCCGCGACCACCTCGCAGGACGACGCCCAGGAGGCGATGGCCGCGAAAGCGGAAATCCTCCAGAGTTCCCGTTGGCGCCGGGCGATCTTCGAGCTGGGGGAATGGCTCTCCGTCCAGAAGATCTATCCGCCTCGCGAGGTGCAGCGAATCAAAGCCGATTTCAACGCCAAGGTGATGAAGATGTCGCCGCAGGAGTTGGAATACCTCCTCGACGACCTCGAGGCGAAGTTCAAGATCATCGACGCACCCGAAGCCCAGGAAGCCAGGGCCTGGATGGGGCAGTACCTCTCGGCGATGACCGACCGCAAACGGGCCGACGTCCTCAAGGATGTCCCGAACGTCGTCGACATGACCGCCGCCCAACTCTCTCAGGAAATCCTGAAAATCGAGCGTACCCGCCAGAACCTCAAGGATCGGCAGGCGGCCTTCGACACTGGACGGCAAGTCCTCGCCGATGTCGCCGCGGCCAATCGCAAGGCCACCGCCGACGCCTCCCTCGCCGCCACCTCGAAGATGAACTCGAGCCCCTCCTATTCCCCCTACCGGAGCAATTCGGGGGGGAGCGGCGGCAAACCCCCCTTTGCCGATGCCCGGGTGGGCGGACTGTCGATCGGAGTCGGAACGTGGGGGGCCTATGTCGGGATGAGCCTCGGAAACTTCTGATTCCCCCCACCGCAGCGGCATTCCAACTGCGGCGAGGCCGGTATCGGTCGATCCTGGGCTAGCCGGGGCGATGTGGGGCGGCCTCCCGCCACGCCAGCCCACCCGGCGGAGCCGACGCGAAGAACTCCACCTCGTCGCCGGTCGATCGGCACGGTATAACCTCTCCCATCGGTTCGACCCGTCCAACCGGGAAAAAATGGCCGGAGCAGCGCTCCGGCTTTTTTCAACGCCGACTTTGTGAAGGATTTCACGAAGTCGCCCGGTCGGCTCCTTTTGTCCGGTAAGACGGTTCCCCGCCAGATCTGGCAGCGCCCCCCGCTTTCCCCACGGTTCAGGCCCCACCCATGGAAGCGATCCTTCCCGTCCTCCTGTTCGTTGCCATCGCCGCGGCGGTGTCGGTTGGGCTGGTCGTGGGCTCGAGCCTCATCGGCCCCAACAAGCGGACCAACCGGGTCAAGGAAATGCCCTACGAAAGCGGCATGGACCCGGTGCATGACACGCGCCGCCGGTTCGACGTCCGCTTCCATCTCGTGGCGATCACGTTCCTCGTCTTCGACGTCGAGCTCCTCTTTCTTTATCCCTGGGCGGTCGCCAGCCGGTCTGCGGCAGGAGTCGACGCGGCAGTTTCCCAGGGCCTCGTTTCCGGCCGTGGCCTGGTGTTCGCAGGAGCGATGGCGTTCATCGCTCTGGTTGTGGTCGGATTCGCCTACGACTGGCGCAAGGGGGTGTTTCGGTGGCGTTAGAACTGCCCGAAAACGTCGTCGTCAGCCGGCTCGACGAGCTCGCGAGCTGGTGCCGCAAGAACAGCCTTTGGCCGATGCCGTTCGCGACAGCCTGCTGCGGCATCGAGCTGATGGCGACCGGTGCCGCCAAGCACGACCTCGCGCGCTTCGGGGCCGAGGTGTTTCGCTTCAGCCCGCGGCAGTGCGATCTCATGATCGTGGCCGGACGGGTCGCCATGAAGATGCTCCCGGTCCTCCAGCGGATCTGGCTGCAGATGCACGAGCCGAAGTGGTGCATCTCCATGGGAGCCTGCGCGAGCACCGGCGGCGTGTTCGACACCTATGCGGTGGTTCAGGGGATCGACCGGTTCATCCCGGTCGACATGTACGTTCCAGGCTGTCCGCCTCGCCCCGAACAACTCATCCAGGCGATCATCGACCTCCAGGACAAGATCCAGCGTGAGGGGACGATCACAGGCCGGGAGTTCGACACTCGCGAGCGTCAACTTCGCAAGCGTGCCCTCGTCGAGGCGGTCGGCCCGCTCTCGATCGACGCCGCCCGCAATCCGGTCATCCAGCGGGAACTGCGTTTCCCTCGCACCTGATCCTCACCCGTCCGCCGGACCGGCGTCCTCCCACCCCATCCCAGCCACCGCCCACGAGACCATGACGACCGATCAGCCCTCCACCGCCGACATCCTCGACACGCTCGTGGCCCGGTTTCCGGGGCTCGAGACCTCGGCGTACCGCGGCCAGACGCGCATCGTGGTCGGTGAACCGGCTTCGCTTGAAGTCCTCTCCTTCCTCGCCGCGGCCGGCTTCGATCTCCTCGTCGATGTCACCTGCGTCGACTACCTCGAGTACCGCGGCGCCACGCGTCGCTACGGACTCGTCTACCTCCTCGCCTCGACGGTCACCCCCCGCCGGCTCACCGTGCGGGTGTTCGTCGATGATCCCGAGCCCACCGTGCGGAGTGTCGTCGGTGTGTGGCGCTCGGCGGATTGGCTCGAGCGCGAGGTATGGGACATGTTCGGGATCCACTTCATCGGCCACCCCGATCTCCGCCGTCTGATGATGCCTGAACAGTTCACGGCCCATCCGCTGCGGAAGGACTACCCGCTCCAGGGGCGTGGCGAACGCCACAACTTCCCCGTCCTCACCCGCGAGGACGGCTGAAGCCTCGTCCGCTTCCTCCAGCCCGTTACGCCGCCCCCAAACACCTCGACCCGTTCCTTCAAGCCCCCCAGGCCACCATGTCGATCGCCCCCGATCACGACACCCGCGTCCGTCCGGCGGCCACCCGCGAGGAGGACTACCTCTGGACGCTCAACTTCGGCCCGCAGCATCCCGCGACGCACACGACGCTGCGGCTCGTCCTCAAACTCGAGGGGGAACGGGTCGTCGACGCGATGCCGGAGATGGGCTACCTCCACTCGGGGTTCGAGAAGATCGGTGAACACCTCACGTTCAACCAGTACGTGACGGTCACCGACCGGATGAACTACATCTCACCGATGGCCAACAACGTCGCCTGGCACCATGCCGTGGAGACGCTTCTGGGGATCGATCTGACGCCGCGCTGCAAGGTGATCCGCACGATCATCGCCGAGCTCGCCCGGATCAGTGACCATCTCCTCTGCAACGGGGCGGTGGGACTCGACACGGGGGCGTTCACGTTCTTCCTCTACGGCTTCTACCAGCGTGAGGTGATCTACGACATCTTCGAGACGCTCTGTGGGGCCAGGTTCACCAACAGCTACACCCGGGTCGGCGGGGTCTCCCAGGACTTCACGCCACTCGTGATCGAGAAGATCCGCACCTTCCTCCGCACCTTCCCCAAGACGCTCGACGACATGGAACGGCTGCTGACGCGCAACCGGATCTTCGTCGACCGCACGAAGGGGGTCGGCGTGCTGACGAAGGAGGAGGCGATCAACGGCGGCGCCACCGGTCCGGTGGCCCGTGCCAGCGGCGTCACCCGCGACCTACGGAAGGACGAGCCCTACCTCGCCTACGCCGATTACGACTTCCAGATCTGCTGTGCCGCGGCCGGCGACTGCTACGCCCGCTACCTCGTCCGCATGCAGGAGATGCGCGAGAGCCTGAAGATCCTCAATCAGGCGATCGAGAACCTCCCCGCCGGCGAGGTGAACGTCGGTGTCGACCAGCGGGTGGCGCGCCCGACGAAGCAGCAGGTTTACTCGACGATCGAGGGGACGATCTCCCACTTCGAACTGTCGATGAGCAACCGCTCGTTCGAGGTGCCGTACGAGGAGTCGTACGCCGCCATCGAGGCCCCCAACGGCGAACTCGGCTTTTATATCGTCGGCGACGGCGACGACACCGCCTACCGGGCGCGCTGCCGTCCCCCTTCCGTGCTCCACTTCTCGCTCTTTCCCCAGCTGATCCGCGGCCACACGCTCTCCGACGTTGTCGCCGTCCTCGGCAGCCTCAACATCATCGCCGCCGAACTCGACCGCTGAACCGTTCCCGTCCACGCGCACGCCAACCGCCCGACCAGCCCCCATCCCCTCCTGCCCCATGACCACCACCCAGCGGATCCTGACGCCCGAGATGGCCGCGAGGATCGAGGCGCTCGCGCCCCGTTATCCCAACCGCCGAGCGCTCACGCTGCCAGCCCTGCACATCGTCAACGAGGAACTGCGGTACGTGCCGTACGAGGCCGTCGTCGAAGTGGCTCAGCTCCTTGGCCTCGCCCCGGCCGAGGTTCAGGACACGCTTTCCTTCTATCAATTTTTCCCGCAGGACAAGCCCTCGGGCGAGACGCGGGCGTGGGTCTGCCGCTCGGTGTCGTGTGCGTTGCGGGGGGGCGAGGAGATTCTCGACCACATCTGTCACGCTGCCGGGATCGAACCCTACGGCACGACCGCCGACGGCGCCCTCACCGTCGAGCCGGCCGAGTGCCTCGGCGCCTGCGACTTTGCCCCCTGCATGCTCGCCGGCAAGACGCTCCACAAGAACCTCACCAAGGAATCGGCCGAAACCTTCGTCCGCGACGCCCGCGCCCGCGCCGGAAAGTCGTCCTGAGCCGTTCCCCGGCCCTTCCACCCTCTCCCCAACGATCCCATGACCACCTTCCAACCGGTTCTTCTCGAAGCCGTCGGCGTTGCCGGGAGCCACACGCTCGCGAGCTACCGCAGTCGAGGCGGCTACGCGCCGCTCGAGCGCCTGCTCAAGGAGAAGCAGCCGACGGATGTGATCGAACTGGTGAAGGCTTCGGGGCTGCGCGGCCGCGGCGGCGCCGGATTCCCCACGGGGCTCAAGTGGACGTTCCTCCCCAAGGATCACCCCGGCCCGATCTATCTCTGCATCAACGCCGACGAGAGCGAACCGGGGACGTTCAACAACCGGATCCTCATGGAGGACGACCCGCACCAGGTGATCGAGGGGATCATCCTCTCGGCCTTTGCGACGCGAGCCACCACCGCCTACCTCTATCTCCGCTACGAATACCCGCAGTGCTGGGACCGTCTTCAGGGCGCTATCGACGAGGCCTACGCCGCGGGGCTCCTCGGCAAGAACATCCAGGGAAGCGGATTCTCGCTCGACCTCTATCTCCACCGCGGTGCGGCCGCCTACATCTGCGGTGAGGAAACGGGGCTGATCGAGAGCCTCGAGGGGAAACGAGCCTGGCCACGGATCAAGCCGCCGTTCCCGGCGATCGAGGGTCTCTTCCGCAAGCCGACGGTCGTCAACAACATCGAGACGATGGCTTGTGTGGCCCAAATCGCACGTCGCGGGGTCGATTGGTTCCGTTCGATCGGCGTTCCCTCCGACCCGAACAACCCGCGCGATCCGGGCAGCTACGGTCCGAAGCTCTACTGCCTCTCCGGCCACGTCGAACGCCCTGGGTGTTACGAGGCTCCCCTCGGCATCACTGCCCGCCAGCTCATCGACGGCCACGGCGGCGGGGTGTGGAAGGGGCGGAAGGCGAAGGCGGTGATCCCCGGCGGGATCTCGATGGGCCTGCTCACGGAGGCCGAACTCGACACCCCGCTCGACTTCGCTGGCCCCGGCAAAGTCGGCTGCCTCGGCCTCGGCACCGCCGCCGTCGTCGTCATCGACGAGACGGTGAGCATCGTCGATTTCCTTCACAATTCCTGCCGGTTCTTTGCCCACGAGTCCTGCGGGCAGTGCACGCCGTGCCGCGAGGGAACCGCCTGGTCGCTGCGGATGCTCGAGCGGATCCGCGCTGGCAAGGGCCGGCTCAAGGATCTCGAACTCCTCGCCGAGATCGGCAACACCATGGGCATGATGCCCGGGTCGACCATCTGCGGCCTCGCTGACGGGGCTGCCTGGCCGATCAAGAACGCCATCAAGAAGTTCCGCGGCGAGTTCGAGGATTACATCAAGCGGACGAATCCCTCCGGCTGGATGGTCACCGACCCCGTTCCCGCCCTCCCGATCGTCGGAGCCCACTGACCGGAAAAGGTGCCAGCCACCATTTTCAGACTGCCAACCCACCGTGCCGAACCGCCCCATGACCATGCCCCCATGACCATGGTGGCAGGCACCTTTTCCTCTTCCTGACGCCACATGCCCACAGTCATCGTCGACGGTAAAGAGATCGAGATCGGCGCCCACGAGCGGCTCAACTGCATCGAGGTGGCGCGCCGCGCCGGTGTGGAGATCCCACACTACTGCTGGCACCCCGGCCTGTCGGTGGTGGCCAGTTGCCGGATGTGCCTCATCGAAACCGGCACCCGCGACGCGGCCACCGGCAAGATCACGATGATGCCGAAGCTCGTTCCCGGCTGCCAAACGCCGGCCAAGGACGGCACCGTGATCGTCACCGACACGGCCCTAGTCAAGGACAGCCGTGCCCGCGTCGAGGAGGCACTGCTCATCGATCATCCGATCGATTGCTCGATCTGCGACAAGGCGGGCGAGTGCCTCCTCCAGGACTACCACTTCGAGCACGGCCAGGCGGAGCGGCGCACCGATCTGAATCCTTTCCACAGTCGCCGCCGCGACGTCGGCCCGACCGTCACGCTGTTCGTCGACCGCTGCATCATGTGCACCCGCTGCGTGCGGTTCACCCGCGAAGTGTCGGGAACGAGCGAGCTGATGGTGGTCAACCGCGGCTCCAAGGAGGAGATCTCGGTCTTCCCCGGCTACCCCCTCGACAACAAGCTCTCCGGCAACGTCGTCGATCTCTGCCCCGTCGGCGCCCTCGGCGACAAGGACTTCCTCTACCAGCAACGCGTCTGGTTCTTGAAGCGCGAGTCGAACGTCTGCGGCGGCTGCTCGACGGGATGCTCGATCGTCACCGAGCACAACCAGGACACGGTCTACCGCCTCAAGCCTCGCGAGAATCCCCACGTCAACAAGTGGTGGATCTGCGACGACGGACGCTACGGCTGGCACCATCTCCATGATCCCGCGAGGCTCCTCTCTGCCGGCAGGCTCGTGTCGAGCAACGACGACCGTGAGACGGTCGAGTGGTCGGACGTGACGACGCGACTCCGAGAGGATCTCTCCGGCGCCGGTCGGCTTGCCGTCGCCGTGTCGCCGATGCTCACGCTCGAAGAGGCATGGATGCTCTGCGCCACGGCCCGGTCGATCGACCAGCAGGCGGCGCTGTTCGTGGGGCATGTCCCCGTCTCCGGCAACGACGAGTCGTTCCCCGGAGGCTTCACGATCAGGGCTGAGAAGTGCCCCAACCGCCGGGGTGTCGAGGCGGTCGTGGCCCTCTTCGAATCGGAAGTCCGCGGCTGGAGCGAGCTCGTCGCGGCCGTCGGAGCCGGTGAGTTCGACGCCGCGTGGATCACCGCCGGGTATCCCCATGCCTGGATCGACGACACGACCGCCGCCCCCTTCGGCAGACTCCGTTCCCTCGTTGTTCAGGATCTCTTCGAGTCGCCGCTGTCGAAGCTCGCCACCTGGAGGCTTCCGGCCGCCGGATTTGCCGAGCGGGCCGGCACCTGGGTCAACGCCGCTCACCGCGCTCAAGTCTTCGCCGCCGCCGTTCGGGCGCCGGCCGGGGTCTGGCCGGAAGGCCGCCTCTACTGGAACATGCTCGGCCGCCGCGGGCTCT
>CANGGT010000102.1 GCA_947453375.1 Planctomycetaceae bacterium | reverse complement strand
GGCCGCGAGGCGACGCGGCGGAAATCGTCGATGGAGAGCGTGAGCCCCATCCCGAGCATGATCACGGCGAGCCCGACCACGATGGCGCTACCGCGAAACCAGGTGAACAGCTCCGGGCGCACAAGCGCCAGGCCGCAGGCCACGAGCACCCAGACGGGAAAGGCATTGGCGAGCGTGTCGAGGCGTTTCATCGGCGCTGGCCCCCCGACGCGGCATGGGCGAGAAAGAGATAGTGGGGACTTCCACCTCGGGCCTTGGCATGCGGCCTGACCCGCTCGACCGTGACCTCGAAGCCACTCGATTCGAGAAGCTCGACGAATGCCGGGTCATCGTAGGCCGACCAGTAGGCCGCGCAGCCACCGGGCCCGAGCGCCCGCCGCACCTGTCCCACGCCGGTGGCCCGGTAGAGCCGATCGTTCCCCCGCGCCGTCAAAGCGTTGGTGCCGTTGTCGACATCGAGGATCACGGCGTCGTACCGGCCGGCTCCCTCGCGGAGGCAGTCGGCGACATCCCCTTCGACGATCCTCACCCTCTCGTCGTCGAGGCAGTCGGCCCCGAGCCCGAGGTCCGGATCGCGATTCCAACGGACGACGGCCGGGATGAGCTCGGCCACGATCACCTCGGCGTCAGCAGGAAGCACCCGGAGCACCGCCCGGAGCGTGAAGCCCATTCCCAGTCCACCGATGAGCACTCTCGGGGCCCGGACTGCCGCGAGGCCGTCGCAAGCGAGTTCGCCGAGCCGCTCCTCGGAATGGTGCTGCCGGGTCGACATCAACTCGATCCCACCGACCCGGATGATCCGGTCGGTATCGTGAGCCAGCAGCGTCATCGGCCGGCCGTCGGGGGTCGTGGCGCTGTCGAGAAGTGTCGTCTTCTTCACGGGGTGTGGGGCGTATGCCCTCTCCTCGGTCGCTTGGCTTTTCGTGGGGCTTTTTGTTCGATGGGTCGCGCGGCCAACAGGGCGAGTTTTCTGGTGCGTGGAAGCCGCTTGATCTCCGCTTCCCGCTTGAGCGCCGTGCTGCGCGTGAAGCCTGGTTCCTGGTGGACGAGCTTCACCGGGAGCCGGCTCCGCGTGTAGCGCGACGCGGTGCCGGCATTGTGGGCGGCGAGGCGGCGGTCGAGGTCGGTGGTGATCCCGGTGTAGAGCGATCCGTCGCGGCAGCGCACGAGATACACCCTCCAGTTCGTTGCCACGTCACCCGCCCTCGGGGCCACTCCGACGCACCTCCCCGGTGCGACGAGGGCGTCAGTCTACCCACCTTCGCCTTGGCGCACCGGAGGGGGAAGAGTGGCGGGACCTGTCCCGCTCGACGTATCCTGTTGGCTGAGGGATTTTGCCGGGGCTCGTGGGGAGTGAAGCGATGTTGTCGACGCGACGATCGATGCAATTGGCCAGCGGATGGCGAGCCGCTCTCGCCCCGCTCCTTCTGATCCCGGCCCTGGCCGTGACGCCGGCCCGTGGCGCTGACGAGGCCCTCGCCCAAGCCCCGACGTCCTTCCGCGCCGGCTTCGCCGAAGCTGACGTCAGCCCCAAAGTAGGAGACGAGGCCCCGGGCGGCTACGGGAAGGCCCGACACACCGCCTTCCACGATGCCTGCAAGGCCCGGGCCGCGGTCTTTGACGACGGGACAGGGCCGGTGGCGATCGTCGGCCTCGATGCCCTCCTGATTCGCAAGCCGCAGGTGAGCGAGGCCCGGCGCCGGATCACCGAACGGACTGGAATCTCCGGGGAGCGGGTGATGATCGCCGCCTCGCACACGCATGCCGGGGGGCCGACGGGGATGATCCTCCCCGGTGAGTTTGACGCTGAATCCGACCTCGTCCGCGACCTCGCCTATGAGAAAACCGTCGTGGCGTCGCCCGACTATCTCGAGAAGGTCGTCGAAGGGATCGCTGCCGCCGTTACCGCCGCCCACGCCGCTCGCGTCGATGCGAAGGCCGCCGCCGGCTACGGCCGGGCCGAAGGGGTGGCCTTCAACCGTCGCTTCCGGATGCGGAGCGGCTTCACGATGACCCACCCGGGCGTCGGCAATCCAGACATCCTCGGCCCCGCCGGCGGGATCGATCCGCAAGTCGGCGTCGTCGGCGCCTGGAACGCTGCCGGCGACTGCCTCGGCGTCGTCGTCAACTTCGCCTGCCATGCGACGACCGGCCCGCCGGGCATCTCCGCCGACTACGTCGAGCATGTCGAGCGCACGATCCGCGGCGCTCTCGGCGACGGCTGCATCGTCGTCTTCACCGCCGGGATGGCTGGCGACGTGACGCAGGTCAACAACCGCAGTCCCCACGCCTTTCCCCAGTTCGGGAACGTCGCCGCCCGCCGCCTCGGCTCGGCCGTCGGGGCCGCGGCCGCCACGGCGCTGCTCGACCTCGAGCCCTCCGCCGCGCCACTCCTCCCCCTCGCCGCCCGGTCGCGCACGCTCGAGATCCCGCGCCGCGTGCCGAGGCCGGAACGCGTCGTCCGAGCGCTCTCGCTCGTCCAAGCCGGCCCCGAAGTGAAGGCCGATCCGACGGAATGGACGTTTGCCAAGGAGATCGTCCTCCTCGACGCCCGCCTCAAGCACGAGCCGGTCGCGCCGGTCGAGGTCCAGGCGATCCAGGTTGGCCCCGCCGTGTTCCTGAGCTGTCCGGCCGAGTACTTCGTCGACTACGGCCTTGAGCTCAAGGCCGCCGGTCCGTTCCCCGTCACCTTCCCGGTGTCGCTGGCCAACGACTGCATCGGCTACGTGCCCACCGAAGACGCGATGGGCCCGCGCGGCGGCGGCTACGAGACGCGGCTGACGAGCTACTCAAACCTCATTCCCACCGCCGGCCGGACGATCTGCGACGCGCTCAAGGGTCTCGCCGCCGAGCTCACCCCGGGCCCCGTCCCCGCTCCCGCCCAGGCGCTGCCTTTCCAGGGGCAGCCCTGGTCGTATGGCAACCTCCCACCGGAATTGGACTGACCTTGCCCGCGTCCCGCCCCGTCATCCTCGCGATCCTTGCCGCCGTGGCGTTCTCGGGCGCCCCGCGCGCGGCCGATCCCGCTGGGCCCGACTTCGCCGCGGCCAAGCGCGACGCCCAAGCGGCCGTGAAGTCGAACCAGCCTGCGAAGCGGCAGGAAGCCTTCGAGCGGCTCGCGGAGATCCCGACTGCGGAATCGGTCGACACGATTATCCGCCTCGGGCTCAGAGCGAAAGACGAGCCGACGCGGTCCGCCGCCCGTCGGGCCCTGGCGGTGCTTGCCGGAATGTCGATGGCCACCGCGAAGGAGCCCTTGCCCCCCTCGATCGATCCCGAAGCGGCCGCCTACGTCCGCCGCCATCTCCACGATCTGCTCGATCGCGAACTCAAGGGCAAAGCCATTCCCGGCCCCGTCGCGATTGGCGTTGCCGCGGCGCTTCTGGCCGCGGAGGATCCAGCCGCCCCGGAAAGCTTTTTTGCGAGTCTCGACAGCGGCGGCGTCGCCAAAGGAGCGCCTCTCTGCTGGGGGATCGCCACCGCGGCCGCCGCTGACGGCGACGTCGGTGTCGCCGTTCTCCGCGTGCTGACCAAGCTCCAATTCTTTGCCGCCGAGTTCTCCTTCCGCCGCGGCGTCGTCCGCGGCCTGATCACGATCCATGCCCCGACCTCGGTCGTCGCGTTGGTCGATCTCCTCGATACGCTCCGCGGCGAGGTTCGGGCCGACGTCGCCGGCTACCTCACCGCGATCAGCGGGAAGAATCACGGCGTCGATGCCGATGCCTGGCGGGCCTGGTGGGATGCGGAGCGGGAGGGCTTCGAGTTTCCATCGAGGGCTCCGTTCTATCCGGCGCCGACCGTGGCCCCTGGGGATGCCGGCAATGCCTACTACGAGATCCCGGTCTATGCCGACCGGATCGTGTTCGTGATCGACACCTCGTCGAGTATGGAGGGGGAGCGGATGGAGACGGCGAAACGCGAGCTCGTCTCGGCGATCCACACCCTCGACCCTCTCGTCGCCTTTACCGTCGTCTCCTTCAGCGACGCAGCCCGCGTTTGGCAGCCGCAGCTGGTCGCAGCCGACGATGACGCGAAGCGGTCAGCCGCGGCCTATGTCAGCGGGCTTGTGGCCGCGGGGAAGACCGCTTCATTCGACGCCCTCGACACCGCCTTCCGCTACGACGCCGAGGCGATCTTCTTCCTCTCCGACGGCGAGCCGACGGCGGGGCGGATGGTCAATCCCGCCCAAATCGTCCGCTTCGTCGCCGAGGCCAACAAAAACCGGCGACTCTCCCTCCACACGATCGGGATCATGCCCGACAACGGCCTGGCCCAGTTCCTCCAGGTGCTCGCCACATCCAACAACGGCGCCTACCGGCATGTCGCCGACTGAGCGCGTCTGTCCCCGAGCCATCACACGACCCGTCCACCATCCCCTCCATTCTCAGCAGGAGTCTTCCATGCCCCCCGTCTCCCGTCGCAGCTTCCTCAGGCACGCCACCCTCACCGGCATCACCCTCCCGCTCGCCTCGTTCACCGGCGTCGGCCGGGCGGCCGCGAATGACAAGCTGCGGCTGGCCGGGATCGGTGTCGGCGGCATGGGGGGGGCCGATCTCGCCTCCCTCTCCTCCCATCCGCACGTCGAGGTGGTAGCGCTGTGCGATGTCGACTCCGGCAATCTCGCCGCCGCCGGTGAGATCCACAAAGGGGCGAAGAAGTTCGCCGACTTCCGGAAGATGTTCGACGAGTTCGCCGGCTCGATCGACGCCGTTCACGTCTCCACCCCCGATCACACCCACGCCCCGGCGGCGATGACGGCCCTCAACCACGGCAAGCATGTCTACTGCCAGAAGCCACTCACGCACGATGTCCACGAATCCCGTCAGCTCCGCGCTATCGCCGCGGCCAATCCCGCGCTCGTCACGCAGATGGGCACGCAGATCCATTCCAACACGCAGTACCGCACGGCGGTGAAGCTCGTTCAGAGCGGGATCATCGGTAAGGTTCGCGAAGCCCATTCGTGGAGCGGCAAGACCTGGGGCTACGACGGCCCGAAGCCGCCCGCCGGGCCGGTACCCGCGAACCTCGACTGGGACTTGTGGCTCGGCACGGCGGCCGAGCGTCCCTACTGCCCCGATCAATACCACCCCGGCAACTGGCGACGCTGGTACGACTTCGGCGGCGGCACGATGGGAGACATGGCGATCCACATCCTCGACCCGGTCTTCAGCGCCCTGGCCCTCGGCCCCGCTCGGTCGCTCCTCTCGAAGAGCTCGGCGGCGCCGGCTGAATCGTTCGGGATGCAAAACGAAACCCGCTTCACCTTCCCGGCGGGAAAGTACACGACCGACGGCTTCGTGCTCACCTGGTATGACGGCGGGAAGATGCCCGACACGTCGACCTGGCCGCTCGACGGCGCCGATGGCAAGCGGATGGCGCTCCCCGATCAGGGCTCGATCTTCCTCGGCGAGAAGGGGGCGATCCTCCTGCCCCACGTGGCGATGCCGACGCTCCTCCCGGTCAAGGACTTCGCCGACGCGAAGATCGATCCGGCCCCGGACGGCAACCACTATCACCTCTTCGTCGACGCTTGCCTCGGCGGCGCCCCGACGACCTGCGGCTTCGACTACGCAGGTCCACTCACCGAGACCGTCCTCCTCGGCACGCTCGCCAACCGTTTCCCCGGCGACGAGCTCCGCTGGCAGCCGGCAGCGATGACGATTCCCAACCACGACAAGGCCAACGCCCTCTTGCGCCGCCATTACCGGAAGGGGTTCGAGGTCGACAATTTGTCGTGAGCCTCGCTCGGCCCTACCGTGCCGTCTTGCGTCCCACGAAGCGGTAGTAGGGGGCACGGAGAAAGGGAACGTAAGGGAGCTTCGCCATTCCCTCGTCGAGCGAGACGCGCTCGAAGTGCCTCGTCAGATAGGCGAGGTGATCGGGGCTGGGGTGGACGTTGTCGGTCGAGAACCAGATCGGGATCAGCGATCGCGTCAGCCAGGAATGGCGGGTGCGACCTTCGGGGACATACTTCCGCGAAACGTGAAAATCGACGACGCCGATCGTGCCGCCGTCGCGGAGGATCGCCTTCGCCTGATCGATGGCGGCGAACCAGTCGGGGATCATCGTCAGCGAATAGGAGCAGGTGAGGAGGTCGACCGGCTCAGCGGGCTTGAACGTCGTCGCGTCGGCCACGACGGTCTCGACGTTCGTCCATCCGCGGGCCGTGATCCGGCGGCGACACTCCTCGAGGAGCGGTTCGCAGAGATCGACGACATACACCTTGCGGCACTTGGAAAGCCACGGGGCGGCGTCGAGATTCGCCCCCGTGCCTCCCCCGAGATCGACCCACACGCTCCCCTCGGCCGGCGAGAGACTCGCGAGCAGTTCCTTCCGCCCCTTGAGGAGCCGCTCGCGGAAGCCGTCGTAATCGGCCGCCTGCCCCTCATAAAAACTTTTCAGCCGGTCGGCATGCGTCGCCCCCTTGATCGGGGTGAAGAGCATGTGCCAGAGAACGCGGAGATCGGACGAGATCGACATCGGGAAACCTCGGGCTTGAGCTGGATCGATCCGGTCAGCCTACCGCTTCGCGGCCACATCGGGCAGGGAAGGCTTTCCTTGCGGCGGCCCACGGCGGGGCAGGGGAGGGCGCGGTCATTTCCCGACGTCGAGGCAGACGAGTGTTTTGTCGTCGCGGAGATAGAGCCGGCCGCCGGCGAGGGCAGGGAGCGCCCGGACGCTTCCCGTCAGCGGGCGGGCCGACGCGAGGATTTCGCAGCCCTCGGGCGACGCCTTCACGAGCTTCATGCTCCCGTCATTGCGGACGACGATCAGCTTCCCGTCGGCGGCCACAAGCGAGCCGTACCCGATTCCCTTCTCGATCCAGGCCACCTTGCCGGTAGCCACGTCGACGCACTTCAGATCGCCCGGCGGGCCATCCTCGCGGCCGTCGATGCAATAGGCATGCGCGCCGACGACAACCGGCGTGCAGTACTGCGTGGCGAGGCTGTCGGCGCCATCCCACACCGGCTTCACGCCCCGGCCGTCGAAGGCCGCATAGACCGAGCCGATCCCGTACGACGCCGTCACAAGCAGGTGACCAGGATCGCCGAGTACCGGCGTGGCGGCGTTCACCGTCGGCCCGCGCATCCCGAAGGGGAAGCTCCAGGCGACCTTCCCGGTGGCCGGATCGAGGAGGAGGCACTGGTAGCGCGTCACCATCACTACCCGCGGCGCCCCATCGACCTCGATCGCGATCGGCGCCGCGTAGCTTGCCGGCTCCGCTGTCGCCGTCCACGCGGGCTCACCGGAATCGAGGCGAAAGGCAACGACACCACAGTCGCCCTTCTTCCCGGCGACCTTCGTCCCGCCGACGTTGACGATCACGAGCCCCCCGGCGACCACCGGCGTGCTCCCGGCGCCGAAATAGCCTTCCTGGGCGGCATACTCCTCGTGCGTCTTCCGCTGCCAGAGTTGCTTGCCGGTCGCGGCGTCGTGCGCCGAAAGCACCCCTTGCGCGCCATACGTGATCACGGTGCCGCCGGCGGCGACCGGCACACAGAGCGGGCCGTCTCCCCCTCCCACCTGCGGGCGGAAGGTCGTGGGATGCGCGTCGCTCCAGAGCGTCTCGCCGGTGGCGGCATCGAGGGCTTCGACGACTTCCTTCGCCCCCTGTCGGTGAAACAAAAACGCCCGGCCATCGGCGATGGCGATCCCGGCGTAGCCGCTCCCCACCGTCTTCTTCCAACTGACTTCGGGCCCAGCGGCCGGCCAGGCGTCGGCGAGGCGTTCGTCGGCCGCCGCCCGGCCACACCGGTCGGGCCCGAGGATCTGCGGCCAGTCGCCGGCGGTTGCAGGGAGCGCCGCGAGGAGCGTCGAAAAGAGCGCGGCGGCAAACAACAGCGTGGCGTGTGTCGGGGCGGGGGTGGTTCGACCCCGGCTCCGGACCGTATTCTTTCGGTCGCGGCGTGGGTGGGTGGCGGAAGGACCAGCTTCAGCGGAGTGCCAAGGCATGCGTTTCACGTTTCCAAAAAGGAAGACACGAGAGAAAACCGGGCGGCGTGATCTCGGCGGCCGCATCGTCGCCGCCCTGCTCCTCGCGTCCGCTGGCCCCTGGGCCTCCGCCGACACGCCGTGGAACGGCTTCCGTGGGCCGACCGGGGATGGAGTGTCGCACGAAACAAACCTCCCCGTCGAGTGGAGCGAGGAGCAGGGGGTCGCCTGGAAGACGCCGATCCCCGGCAAGGCTTGGTCGAGCCCGGTGATCGCCGATGGCACCGTCTGGATGACCAACGCCACCGAGGACGGGAAGCGCCTCTCGGCGGTCGCCGTCGACTGCGCCACCGGCAAGGTCGTCCGCGACATCACCCTTTTCGAGACGCCCGAGCCGGCCTTCTGCCACGCCTTCAACAGCCCCGCCTCCTGCACGCCGATCCTCGAGGGGCACACGTTCTACGCCCATTTCGGGAGCGCCGGCACCGCCGCGGTCGACACCGAAACTGGCAAAATCCTCTGGAAGCAGGAAAGCCTCCGCTGCGATCACCACCGCGGCCCCGGGTCGTCGCCGATCATTCATGGCGATCTGCTGATCGTTCCCTTCGACGGCTTTGACGTGCAGTACGTCGTCGCCCTCGACAAGCACACGGGCGCCATCGCCTGGAAGCACGACCGCAACATCGACTACGGCACTGACGACGGCGACGCCAAAAAGGCCTACGGCACCGGGAGCGTGATCGAGGTCGACGGCCGCGCGCAGGTGATCATCCCCAGCGCCGGCGCCACGATCGCCTACGACCCCGTCACCGGCGCCGAGATTTGGCGGGTGAAGCATGGCGGGATGAACGCCTCGGCCCGGCCGCTCTACCGATCGGGGCTCGTCTATCTCAACACCGCCGCCGGCGGCATGAAGCTTCTCGCCGTCCATCCCGACGGCACGGGCGACGTCACCGGCTCGAAGATCGCCTGGACGAGCGCCCAGGGCTCGGGCACGCGTTCGAGCCAGCTCCTCCTCGGCGACCGGCTGTTCATCGTCGGCGATGCCGGTACGGCGACGGCGCTCGACGCGGCCACCGGCAAGGCGGTCTGGCAGAAGCGCCTCGGCGGTGAGTTTTCCTCCTCACCGGTCGTCGCCGACGGGAAGATCTACTGCCCCGATCAAGAGGGCCAGACGACAGTCCTCTCCGCCACCGAGCCCTACGACGTTCTCGCCACCAACAAACTCGCCGACGGCTGCATGGCCTCGCCCGCCGTCTATGGAAGCGCTCTCTACCTGCGCACGAAAACGCATCTCTACAAGCTCGTCACCGGGAAGTGACCGGCCGGTCAGACGCGGAAGATCGGCCGCAGGACCATGGCAGGCAGAGGGGGATCATACGCCAGCCACCGAAATCGGAGCCCGCGGCAGCGCGGCCTGTTTTGGTGGCAGACGGATCTTCCGTTTCGCGCTCACTTTTCTCCCGGTGCCTGCCCCGCCTTCGCTTCGAGTTCGGCGAGGAAGGCCGCGATCGCAGGACGCTGATCCGCGGTCGCGTGCTCGAGCGCTCTCACCTGAAAAGCGGTCGCCTCGCCAAACTGCCCCTGACGGGCGAGGAGATGGGCGAGCGTGTCGAGCAGAGCGCCATCATTTGGGTGCAAGACGACGCCACGCCGGGTGGCGGCCGTGGCAGCCGCGAGGAGTGGTGGGGGGATTTCCACCTCTTCTCCGGCCGCCAACTCGACATCCCGGCCAAGCTCGTTGAGTCGCCGGCCGTCGTCGCCGGCCAGATCGACCGCTTCGGCAAACAGCCCGAGCGCCTCCGGAGACTGCGATCGAATCGCCTGCGGAAGCGCCGCGCGCCGCTCCTCCTGCCGCGTCTCGATCCGTAGCCGGCATCTCTTCAGCACGAGGATCGCGGCTTCCCGCCAGTCATCGGCAGCCATCGTCTCCTTCGCTGCCGCGAGTCGCTCGCTCACCACCGCGCCGTCGACGTCCCCCGAGAACCAGTCGGCCACGATCGGAGCGATCCGCTCCCGGATGGCAAGGGCGTCTCGCTCCGAAAGGGCATAGAGGCGGGTCGTCGTGCCGTCAAAAGTCGCCAGCCGCGAGCCATCGGGGCTGAAGAGGAGCGTTTCCGAACCGAGCCTCGGCGGAGCGCTCTCGCGTTGCTCGCTCACCACCAGCGTCCTTCCCGTCGCCGCATCGCAGAACCGAGTTGTCGCCCCTCGAAGGGTCGCCAGAAGAGTGCCATCAGGGCTGAAGGCGATGGCCCCGCCCCCGTCTTCCTCGAGCACCGCCAACTCCTTCCCGGTCGCCACGTCCCAGAGAACGGATGCCCCCCCCGGTGGTTGCCAGGCGAGACCCATCGCGGCTGAAGGCAAAGTCCCCGTCCTGCCGAAGGCTCCCCTCGAGCACCGTCTGGTCCCTCCCCGTCGCCGCGTCCCAGAGCCGGATCGTCGTGCCGTCAGAGGTCACCAGCCGCTTGCTGTCGGGGCTGAAAGCCGCCGACAAGCCCCGCTGCTCGTCCGCGTCGAGCCGCGCGAGTTCCTCCCCCGTCGCCGCGTCGAGCAGGGAGAACTCACTCCATTGGGACGAATCTCGGCTCTTGCTGACGATGAGCCGCGAACCATCCGGGCTCATGAAGGTGTGGGACAGGCGAGTAGGAACGAGGCCGCTCGCAAACAACGCCCCGGTCGTCGCATCGAAGAGCTCAACAAGCGTCGGACGGCGAGGGATCGATCTGACAACGAGATGCGTCTCTGACACCACATACTTGCCGTCGCCGCTGAATCTCAAGTTCCCCTTGAGCCCGTTGATCTCAACCTCCTCTCCCGTTTCCAAGTCCCAGACGAGGCCCCCGTCGCCACCTTCCAATCTGATCGCGAGCCGCGTTCCGTCCGGACTGAAGGCGAAGGAAGAGGAGCGAAAGCGCCCCTCGAGCACGGCCAGTTCCTTGCCCGTCACCGCGTCCCACAGGTGGGTCGTGGTGTCAAAGCAGATCACCAGCTTCCCGCCATCGGGACTGAAGATGACGGAATGAAGGCCTCCAAAACGGCAGCGGCAAGATCCGTGCCCCTCGAGAACCGCCAACTCGTGCTCCGTCACCGAATCCACGAGCCGGGCCGTCGAACCGTCGAGAACCACCACTCGAGTGCCGGCAGGGCTCACCGCCACCGGCCGCAGACCGCTGACAAACTCCTTTCCCGTCGTCATGTCAACGACACTGGAGTTCCAGAAATGCCGCCCTGAGACGAGAAGTCGCGCACCGTCGGGGCTGAAGGCTGGGTAGCCACATTTTTTGAACGGCATCTCCTCGATGGTCACCGGCCCCCGCAAGACTTCTTCCTGCGGTTCGAGCGTATCGCGCGTCGTGACCGGCTCGGCGTCCCCCGCCGCGCGGGCCACCCCCGCGCGGCCGGACCAAAGCGCTGCGGCGGAGATCGTCGTCACCGCGATGACGATAACCGCGAGCCACCCCCCGGCCCCCCGCCCGCTCGCGCCGCGGCGTTTCGCCGCGCTCTCCGCCATCGACATCCGACTGCCAAGACGGACCATGATGTGGCTCCTCCGAAACAGGCACGATCGGGGGAGAGGGCACGCCGCAGAGCAGACCATCCACCGCCGCCTGCAGCGGAGGGTCGCTCCGGCCCCCCTCTCCTGACTTCATCCTAGACACCCCCCACCCACAACGGGCAAACACCGCCGCTGAGAAAGTCAGGGAAGAGCGGCCGACGACCTCTCTCGACATCCTGGCAGCTCGCCTGAAGTGAGTGGCTGGCAACGATCTCTGCAGAAGATTTCTTGACGCCAGCGAACCAGGGGGATATTTTCCCCGTACTGACCTTTCGACGGCTGGCGCGTGTGCCCGGTCGCTTCTTTTTCCGCAGGAGGCCCTCCCATGCCGCGTTTCATTCGCACTTGCATGGCGATTGCCTCGGTGCGTGTCGGCCGCTCGGCCTGACACCCCCCTCCGCGGCCTTTGCCTTCCGGTCGTTTTCCCGCCTCGCCCTGCGGTCCGCTGCGCTCTCGGTCGCCTGATCGCGACTGACTCCATCGGCCGAACGGCGGATCCGGAAGCCCGCTGATGCCGTCGCGCCGGGCGTCTCCTGCGCCCGCCCATGGCGTTCCGGCCGCATGTTTCTTGGCTTTCCCGCGGGTTGTTTGCCGCTTGCTTTCCGATTCGTTTTCCTCCGTGTTCTCGCGCTCGTTGCGTTCCCTCACTCGTTGAAAGACATCATGTCCAGAAAGTCTTCCGGCCGTTCCCACCTCCGGGATTTCGGCATCGATTCGTTCCCTGCCGCGGGCCATGCCCGCAAGGATCTCCAGCTCTGCCGTCAGGTAGCCGACACGCTCCAACTCGCCCTCGGCGACTGCGGTGACGACTGCCTGCGGGATCTCCATGTTGTCCGCGTCGTGCCCGCGCCCGACGCTTCCCAGCTCCTCGTCATCGTCGGCTCGGCGCCGGGCGAGGTGCCGCCGGCACCGACCGAGGTTCTCGCGCACCTTCAGGCACGCACGCCGTGGCTGCGGGGCGAGGTGGCCCATGCCATCACGCGGAAGCGAGCTCCGTCGCTCCTCTTTGAGTACCTGGCCACCGTGCCCGATGAGGGGAAGGAGGCGCCGCGTTGAGTCAAGCAATCGAGGGCGCCCGGGGGGTGCCGATCCATGGCTGGCTGACGGGTCCGCTCCCGGCCGACGTCGTTCGTTCGCTCGAACGGCTCGGCCGGGCCGCGGACGTCTGCCGAATGGCGGTCATGCCCGACGTCCACCGCGCAGGCGAGGTGTGCGTCGGTGTGGCTTTGGCGACGGGGGGACTCGTCTATCCCGCCGCCGTCGGTGGCGACATCGGCTGCGGGATGACGGCCGTGCGCTTCGACACGCGCCGGGCAAGCCGGCTCGCCGACGAGGCGCCGAGTGCCTACCGCGACATCCGCGTTGTGATGCGCGCCCAGCGCGAGCTGACGGCGATCTGCCGCGAGCTCAAGCCACTGGTGAACCACAAGGGATCCTGACCGCCCCGCGACGCCCCGCCCCTGTCCCGTATACTGCCGCGGTCCAGCCTCCCCCGGCCACCACTCGAGAGTCGCCTGCGATGGTTTTCATTGCTTTTCGACCAGCCGCATGCTTCGCCCCGCTCCTTGCGGCGCTCGCCGTTTCGTTCGCTGCCGGCGCGGCCCGGGCCGCCGACGCCCTCCACGACCTCGTCGCCGGTCTCGCCGCCGGGGAGACGCCGACGCCGGTCCTCGTCGCCGACGGTTTTCAGTTCACCGAGGGCCCGGTCGCCGATGCCGAAGGGAACATCCTCTTCAGTGACATCCCGGCGGGAAAGATCCACCGCTGGGTCGTGCCGAAGGATCGTCCCACGACCACCGGCCCGTTCACGGTCGAGACCTGGCTCGATCCATCGGGGAACACCAACGGCCTCTGCTTCGACCGCGACGGCCTGCTTCTGGCCTGTCAGATGGGGCAGGGGAGGCGCGTCGTCGCCATCGATCCACGGACGAAGACGATCTCGCCGCTCGCCGAGCGCTTCGAGGGGAAGCGGCTCAACGCCCCCAATGACTTGTGGGTCGATGCGAACAACGGGATCTGGTTCACCGACCCGGCCTACGAACGAACGCCGGCCGACACGGAGCTCGACGCCGAGGCGGTGTATTGGATCTCCCCCGATCGCGCGACCGTGAATCGCGTCGCCGACGGCTTCGCCCGCCCCAACGGGATCGTCGGCTCCCCCGACGGCACCACGCTCTACGTCACCGACCGCAAGGGAGGCATGACCTGGGCCTTCCCGGTGCTCGGTCCCGGGAAGCTCGGGGAACGGCGGAAGTTCAACGACGACGGCTGCGACGGCTTCGCGATCGACGATCATGGCAATCTCTACGGCACGCCGAAGGCCCCGCTCGTGCGGATCTGGGCCCCCGATGGCACGATCATCGGCGCGATTCCCCTCCCCGATTCCCCCTCGAATGTCACCTTTGGCGGCCCCGATCGGAAGACTCTGTTCGTGACCGTGAAGGACAAAGTCTTCGCCCTGCCGATGAAGGTCTCCGGCGGCGGCTGACCGCCCTCCGCAAGCGTCTGTGCCACCCCGTCACCCCGGCTCCCCTCCATGCCCATCGTCACGCTCCGCGACGTCCACCTCGGCTTCCGCGGCCCCCCGCTCCTCGACGGCGTCGAGTGTCATGTCGAGGTCGGCCAACGGATCGGCCTTCTCGGCCGCAACGGCGCCGGCAAGACGTCGTTCATGCGCCTCCTCTGCGGCGATCTCGCCCCCGACTCCGGCGAAGTGATCTTCGCCCCCGGCACGGTCGTCTCCTATCTCCAGCAGGATGTGCCGCAGGAGATGGTCGGACTGGTGCGAGATGTCGTCGCCACCGGATGGTCAGAGGCCGCCGGGGCGCGACGGGCCGATGACGAGCACGACGCGGCCTGGCGGCGCGACCATGCCGTGGCCCAGATCCTCTCGCGGATGGAACTCGACGGCGAGCGGGCCTTCGAGGGGCTCTCGAGCGGCATGAAGCGCCGCGTGCTTCTCGCCCGGGCGCTCGTCGCCGGCCCCGATCTCCTCCTCCTCGACGAGCCGACGAACCACCTCGACATCGACGCCATCGCCTGGCTCGAGGATTTCTTGGGGCGTTGGGATGGCACGCTCCTGTTCGTGACCCACGACCGGGCGTTTCTCCGCCGCCTGGCCACGCGGATCCTCGAGATCGACCGCGGCCGAGTGTTCGACTGGTCGTGCGACTACGACACCT
>CANGGT010000101.1 GCA_947453375.1 Planctomycetaceae bacterium | reverse complement strand
CTTCACCCAGTCGATCGCGGGGAGATCGGGATTGCTGTCGCGGGAAGGGAGCCGGGGATGGAGACGAACCGTCGCCCCTCCCGGCTCGCCGACATCGATCCCGGCAAGCGACCGAAAGCCCCACTCCATCACCGCGCCGAAGGCGTAGTGGCTGAAGCTGTTCATGGCGGCGTTGTTGCTTCCGGTGGCGCCGTTGAAGCCGTGCTCCTTCGTGTAGCTGTCCCATCGTTCCCAGACGGTGTTGGCCCCCTGTTCCACTTCATAGCCCCAGCTTGGGAACTTCCGGCTCTGGAAGAGGCGGCAGGCAAGGTCGTGTTGCCCATGCGCCGAGAGCACCGGGAGGATCGCCTTCGTGCCCAGGAAACCGGTCGCCATCCGGGTGTCGTTGGCGGCGATGCGGCCGACGAGTTGCCCGGTGACGACCGGGATCCGGTCCTCCGGCACCACGCCGGCCTCGAGGGCGAGAACGCACGCCGACTGCGTCGCCACTGAGACGAGCCCCGAGGGGAGGAGATACTTCCTCCGGAATGACGCAGCGAGCTCGGCAAGCCGCTTTCGGTAGCCGACCTCGGCCTCACGCCGCCCGAGGGCCTCCGCCATGTCGGCCATCATCCGAGCCGATTGGGCGTGATAACAGAGATCGACATACTCGATCGGCGTCTCTTCCTGAACGTTGAGCCAGTCGCCCCAGGTGTTGCCGAGATTCACCCCCTCGAGCCGCGGATCGGCAGCCAGCCGCCAAGCCATGAAGCGCTCCATCGACGCCCAATGCCGCTCGACGAGCCGGGTGTCGCCATACACCCGCCACATCGTCCAGGGGCAGATCACGCCGGCGTCAGTCCAGGCGGTGCCATGGACGGCGCCGGGCGCACCGTGCGCCATCGGATAGGGGCAATAGTCGGGATAGGCACCGGCCGCCTTGCCATGACGGATCTGCGCCTCTTCGACGTCATCGAGCCACTTCGTGAAGAAGGCGGCTACGTCGGCGTTGAACGTGGCGGTGCGGGCATAGATCTGCGCGTCACCCATCCAGCCGAAACGCTCGTCGCGCTGCGGGCAGTCGGTCGGCACCTCGATGAAGTTCGCCCGCTGCGTCCACGTCGTGTTCTCCCAGAACTTGGTCATCACCGGATCGCTGCAGGCGAAGCTGCCAGCCGGTGGCGTGTCATTGGAGAGGACGAGGCCGACGAGCAATGACGGCGGTGGCGTCATCCCCTCAGGCAAACCGGTCACTTCGACATATTGGAATCCGTGGTACGTGAACCGCGGCTGCCAGGTCTCACGGCCATCGCCACGGCAGACGTACGTGTCGACGGCACGGGCCCGGCGGAGATTCTCCGTCATGAGCGTGCCGTCGGGATGGAGCATCTCGCCGTGCCGCAACCGGATCGGCGTCCCTGAAGGAGCCTCGACGGAGAGCCGAACGACCCCGGCAAAGTTCTGCCCGAAGTCGAACACGAACACGCCCGGCTTCACCTCACGGACACTCCGCGCGGGAAGCTCGCCGACGACCCGGATCGGCGGCGCGGTGGAGGCCACGATCCGCGGGGGCTTCGCAAAACCGATCGCCTGCTCGCGCTCCACGCCCGATTCGAAGTATGGCACCGTCTCGGTCGGCAGGGCCGCGGCAGCGATCGCCCGATGCCACTGGTCAGGATCCGGCTCGAAGCCGGGCGTGTCCCAACCGGGCTGGGATCGGCGGGCGTCGTGATGCTCCCCCATGAGGAAGTCGGCCTCGCGCGTGGGCCCGGCCGACGACACTTCCCACGTCGTGTCGGTGACAAACGTCTCCCGCGTGCCATCGGCATACTCGACGTCGAGCTGCCCCATGAGCGCCGGCGTCGTGCCATAGAAGTTGCGGCCGGTGCGGTGGGGACCATAGCCGACGAGCAACCCGTAGCCGAGGTAGCCGGCATACCAGCCGTCAGCCACCTCGGCGGCAAGGCAGGCGGCGTCGGGCTCACCTCCGAGCAGATGGGTGACGTCATGGCTGCGGGCATGGACGCGCTGCGCGTAGTCGGCCCAGCCGGGGGCAAACCAGGCATCGCTCACCGGTTGGCCGTTGATCCGCCAATCGACGAGCCCCAGGGCCGTGCCATGGAGCACACCGCGTTTGACCGGCTTCGCGAAGCGGACCACCTTCCGATACCGCCGTGCCGGCGGCAGATGGAGCGTGGCCGGATCGGCGTGGATGGCCGAGTGGTCGGGGGTCGAGATCCACTCCCCCTTCCAGTCGTTCGCCTCGAGCTGGCCGATCAGGAACGTCGCCGGGGGAGCGAACCGGGAAGGCACGCCCGCCTCGTCCCACGCCCGCACCGTCCAATGAACGCGCTCGCCGGACGCGAGCGGCTTCCCGCCCCACACGACCGAGAGCGTTTCGTCCGATTCGACGACGCCCGAATCCCACCGATCGGCTTTCCCCGGCTCGAGCAGCCCGGGCGCCGAGGCAGCGAGAATCTGATACTTCGTCTGCCTGAGGCCGCGGCGGCTGCCGGGGCCTCCCTCGTATCGCCAGGAAAGCCGCGGGGCCCGGGCATCGATTCCGGAGGGATTGGGAAGCCATTCGCAAAGCAGTCCCTGCGGGAGAAGCCCGTCGCCCGGCGGCGTGAGACCGCCGTATCGCTGCCCCGACGACTGGGGAATCGCGGCCACCGCGACATGCTCGATCGCCGCCCCGGGGGGGCCGTCGATCTCGATTCCCTCGGGCGCCCGGATCGTCGTGACAACGCTCCCATCGGGGCGTTTCTCATGGCGGACAAAGAGCGGGCCACGCGGCGTCGGGTAGGTGCCCTCGGCCCACTGGAGCTTGCCGAGCCGCGGCTCGACGCGGAGCTTCTTCATCCCCGGTGCGCCGACCGTGACGCCGAGGACGCGGCGCGAGAGGAATGAGGTCGGCCCGCTGGCCCAGCCGTGGCAGAGGCTGTGACGGAACCCCTCGTAGCAGTAGGCCCCGCAGTCGCCGTGGATGTCCTTCTTGCCCGGGGGCACCAGCTCGTCGATCCGGCCGGCGTTCTCCGTCCAGGCCAACTCGAAATCCTCCCACAGCGTCGTGGCGCCGAGGTCGAGCATCCCTCCCCAGTAGACGCGAATCAGATCGAGGGCGGCGTCGATCTCCCCCGCCTCGGCGAGCGCTTCGAGGACATACACCCCGTAAAACGTCGACACCCCCGCCGGCCCACCGGGGAGGAGCGTCTGCTTGGCCGTCTCCTTCGCGTCGCGCATCCCGGCGAGGGCCAACAGCGCCGCACCCGACTTCGAGCCATTCACATCGGGCACCACCTTCCGCCCCCGATCCGCCGCCTCCCTGCACACGGCTGCCATACGCTCGTCACCGAGCACGTCCATGAGTCGCGCACCGGCGTCGAGCGTCATGACGAGGAGCCCCTGGAGGCCGGCCGTCACCCCTTCCTGGTTCGGCGAGCTCGGCCAGTCGAGAAACCGCAACCCGTCGATCCGCTCCCGGCCATCGGCCCCTACGAGCGCCGCGAGCCGCTCGAGCAGCTTCGTGAGATAGGGACGCTGGGCCTCGAGATAGGCTCGGTCGCCCCGATGCATCCACAGCTCCTCGTGGATCAACACCCACCACATCGAATAGCTCGAAATCCCGTTCATCCACTCGGTGACCGGCGTGGCGTCGCGGGTGAGGTCGAGAGACTGCGGCACGACGTCGTCATGGCCGAAGACGGCCTCGATCGACCGAAACTCCGGATGCATGTCGCCGATCCACACGAGGCGATCGCGCTTGATGCCGTCCCAGAGGTAGTCCTGCATGCAGAGGTGGACCGTATCGGCCCCCACTTGCCACACCCGGTCGAGGCGCGGATCGCTCGAGCGGAAGGAGCCGATCCGCGGCAGATCCCGAACACCGAGCTTCGCCCGCACCTGCGAGAGCATGACGGTCTTCCCCGGATCGATCGCGTCGATCCGCACGAACCGAAACCCGCTCGGGCCGACCGTCTGCGTCCCCAGCCAGGGAAGCGTGACGACGGAATCGCGGATCGCATGATCGTTCTGGGCGTTCCGGTCGCCGAGGTTGACCATCGCCTCGCTTGCCGACTCGCCGAAGCGGACGCGGACGCGGACGGGATCCTTCGTCGGTGCAAGCGGCGTGTAGAGCTCGATATGCCCCTGAAGCTCACGGCCGAAGTCGAGGAGCACGCCGGCAGGCCCATCGTCGCTCGCCGTCAGCGTGCAGGGAGGAACAGGCGAGGCCAGAAGCGGCTGCGGAGCCTGCCGCGTGAGCAGCGACTGCGGGCTGCCCACCCCCTTCGCACTCTGCCAGACGATCCTCGTCGGCACGACGTCAAACTGGCTGATCGGGCTGCGGACTCCCCCCGCGGACGCGGCTTGATCCACCGCGAAAGCCAACCGGCAGAGAGCCCCTGTCACGATGCCGATGGCAACCACCACCGCGCCCCACGCCGCGTCGCGCCTGCGCATGCAATCTCCTTCTCGAGTGAGTACGAAAACCGCCGGCTCTCGATCGCCCCGGCCATGCCGGCGCGAACCAGCCCCGATCGACCGGCCGTCAGTCCACCTTCATCCACAGCGGCGCCGCCACGAACCAGAGAATCGTGGAGACGAACATGATTCCCTTCACGAGGTCGAGCGACATCGCCCCGAAGAGGAACGCCACCGGCGGGAGGATCGTGCCAGCGAGCGCCGCCAGCCCGACAAACTTGGCCGGCGTGTGATACGGGGATTTCTCAGTCGTCGTCATGGATACGGACTCCCGTGGTCAGGCGGCCGCCGCGGCCCGGCCGCCGGCGAACTTTGAGAGGAGGATGTAGAGAATGCCACAGGCAATCGTGCAGGGGAGCGGCAGATACCACGGCGGCACCTCGAAGCCCCACGGATTCACCGGCGAAACGGCGGTCATCGACAGGCCGATGAGCACCGGCACGAGCCAGGCGACAAGGACGGCCATGTTGAACGAGACGCCGCTCTTGGCCGCCGGATCCCGTTCGATCCCGACACGATCGGCGAGGAAGTGATCGACGACGATCAATCCGCCGACAGGCGCGAGGATCGTGCCGTAGACGCCGACAAAGTCGAGGAGCCGCATGGCGAACGCCGGGAAGATCCCCGCCGCGATGCAAACGGCGCCAGCGAGGAGCGTGGCCCCGGTCCGGGAGAGCGCGGGGAGCACGCCCTGGAAGGCGAGGCCCGCCCGGTAGATCGTCGGATTGGCCGTCGTCCAGCCGGCGATGATGACGCAGACGAGCCCGGCCCAACCGACGGCATCGTTGACCATCGTGCCGGGATCCTTCCCCTCCTGCGGGTTCACTCCCCGCTCCTTCACCCAGTAGATGAGAAGGAGGGCCGCACAAATCCAGGCGACGTAGTGGCCGAGGAACATCCCCGCGGCGCTCGCCCACCCCGCGCTCGGCTTCCTTGCGAATCGGAGCACCGACAGATCAGCCATGCCGATGTGCATCGCGGCATTGCAGAACCAGGCGAACAGGACGATCCCCACAAACGAGATCGACTGCTTCGTCCCGGGGGGCGGCGTGAGGAGCGCCCAGACGTCGGTTGTTCCCAGTTTCCCGAGCGTCACGATCGCGCAGGCGAGAAAGATCAAGAACATCCAAGGAGCGGCATAGTGCCCGACGAGCGCGACGAAGTCGTATCCCTTCAGGGCGACGAACGTCATCGCCGCCCCGATGGCGATACAGGAGATGATCCACGCAGGGCCGGTAGGCATCGTCGAGGAGAACGTCGGCATCGCGATCGTCCCCTCGGGGAAAAACGGCCCGACGGCCGTCGCCGAGACCGTGATCATCGACCCGGCGAGGAAGCAAAACAGGAGGCCATTGGCGAGGTTGTAGACCGTCACAAGGCCACGGCCGGCAATCTTTTCCATCTTGTAGTAGAGCGTCAGTCGCTCGCTGCAGGCGATCGGCGCCGTGAGGTAACGCCAGGTGAGGACGGCGAGGAGATTGCCGATCAGCAGGCCGACGATGAGGCTGAAAGCATCGGCGCCCCACTTCACGAACAGTGGGCCGATCATGAACTCGGTGCCGGCGGTGTGTTCGCCGGCATACATCCCCCAGAAGGCACTCGGGCCCTTGAGGGCACGTTCCGGGACCCGCTCGCGCTCGTATTCAGAGCCGACGGCCGGCGACTCGACCTCGTCGACCATCCCGTGTCCGGCGTGTCCGTGATCCTTCGCTGTCATGATCGTTTCCCCGTGACCTGATCCTCGTAGCGGCGGATGTCGGCAAGCCACGCCTCCCCCACCGGCACCCCTTCGACCTCACAGTGGTAGTCCCACACCGCCCCGAACGGAAGCCCCTTGGCCTCCTCCTGCAGTGCGAGCCTCGTCGTCGTGTCCCCCGCCTCCTCCGCGGCACCGATTCCCGGCGGCTCGAGGAGCGCCAGCAACAGGGCCTTGAGCATGTTCCGCGTGCCGATCGTCCAGGCGGCGATCCGGTTGATGCTGGCGTCGAAGTAGTCGAGGCCGACGTGCACCCGGGAAGGGTCGCCACAGGCGACGATCTCGCGGGCAATCGCCTGAAGATCGTCGCTGAAGGTCACGACATGATCGCTGTCCCAGCGCACGCCGCGACTGACGTGGAGGAGGATCTCGGGGAGGTAGAGGAGCACGCTCGAGATCTTGTCGGAGATCGTCTCGGTGGGATGGAAGTGGCCGGCATCGAGACAGAGGAGCTTCTTCCGGGTGATCGCATACCCGAGGTAAAACTCCGCCGACCCGACCGTGCAGGCCTCGGCCCCGATCCCGAAGAGCTTCGGCTCCACCGCATCGAGGAGGTGCTTGGCGGGGAGGCTCTTCTCGAACACCGCATCGAGCGAATCGGCAAGCCTCACTCGGGCCCCCATCCGATCGGCGGGGGTGTCCTTGAATCCGTCGGGCACCCAGACATTCGTCACGCAGGGACTCCCGAGCGCCTTCCCCATCGCCGCGCCGATTTCCCGGCTTCTTCGGCAATGCTCGATCCAGAACTTCCGGATGCTCTTGTCGGCACTCGCGAGCGTGAAGCCGTCGGACGCCTTCGGGTGGGCGAAGCAGGTCGGATTGAAGTCGAGGCCGACCCCCCGCTCCTTCGCCCAGCCGATCCAGCCCTTGAAATGTGCCGGCTCGATCGCGTCGCGATCGACCTTCTTGCCGGCGAACTCCCCGTAAAACGCATGGAGGTTGAGCCGATGGCTCCCCGGAATGAGCGCGAGCGCCTGATCGAGGTCGGCCCGCAGTTCGTCGGGGGTCCGCGCCCGCCCCGGATAATTCCCCGTCACGGCGAGGCCACCGCCGATGGCATCTCCCTGCTGCTCGAAACCCCCGACATCATCCCCCTGCCAGCAGTGGAGCGAGACGGGGATGTTCCGCAGACGCTTGAGCGCCTTCTCGACGTCGACGCCGAGGGCGGCATACCGCTCCCGGGCCAGCTTCCAGGCGGCGTCCACCTGCTTCGGAGAGGTCTTGGCGGGAATCCGTGCGGCGCGGGACATGATCAAGGTCTCGGGAAGTGGCGTGGGGGGAACGGCGACGGTCAAACGCGAAATGAATCAGCGAGCCGGGGGGCATCCGCCCGGGTCATAGCTCCCCCTTCACACCGAGCTCGTGGAAGTAGTGGCCGACCTTCTTCTGGTTCTTCAGCAGCCAGTCGATCGACGGCTCGTTGTTCATCGCTTTGTGGATGGCTTTGGCCGTCGCCGCCCGATGCGTCTCGAAGAGCACCTCGTGATCGATCTTCACCTTCGGATCGGCCACCGACGGATCGAGCCACACCGCCACGATGATCCCGATGTCGTTGACGGCGCCCTTGGGGATGTCACCGGCCCGGACCGAATCGAGAACGGCATTGGCCACCGCCGCCTGAACCGTCCCCATGAGGATGTTCGTATAGCGGGCGTTCGGCGCCGTGTACTTGCTCACCATGAGCGTGGCGGGGCGCACCTGCACGTCACTGTTGAGAATCGCCCAAACGCGAGTGTGCCCCTTCACCTGATCGCCGATGAGATTCGCGATCGCATTCCCAACCGGCCCGTCGAGCTCGCCGATCACCACCTCCGGCTCCGCGGCACTCCACGCCTCGTCCGCCTCGACGAGCGCTTCCCCCGTCCGCATCACGATCCTCTTCCTCGCCATGGTTTCGCTTCTCCTGCGGTGTTCAGGCCGTAAGGGTGGGCCGGGGCAACGGTCGGCCCGACGCGGAGGAGCGGAGAGGCAACAAGACAGACCCGGCGGCAGCGGCCGCGGGCGCTCTCCACCTGCGTGGCTCCCCCGCACTCCTCGGAAAGGGTGCATTGTGGTCCGCGGAGGTGCTTTTGCAAACGGGGCCCGAGTGGCGGGAGATTCGCCCCGCCGTTCACTCCGTCTGCGCCTGTTTTCCAGCAGTACCGGCAGGGATCAACGTCAGGATGGACGCGGTCGACAGGCGGCTAGTACCGCTGCAGTCCCTGGAGGATCAACACGGGCACCTCGAACCCGGCCACGCGTAGCCGTTGCTGGACGACTTCGAGCGGATACAGGACCGGCTCGAGGACCACGATCGCGGCGACGTTCTCCCCCTCGAGCAAGCGGATCGCAGCAGCAACGGCGGCGTCGTGGCTCTCCCCCCCCTCGGGGTCCATCGGCAGATTGAGCGCCCGGCGCTGTGCGTAATACGAGACAAGCGGGGACCAGTCAGAACCGAGACAGACAATGACTGAATCGTCGGGGGTTTCAGACCGAATGAAGGCGCCGACGTCGCGAATCTCGGCGTTGTGATCCTCGAGGTCTTTGCCGACGAAGTCCCGGTATCCGCTCCCTGCCGACACGGCCGCCAAGCCCATCAGCAACGCCCCGACGCCGCGCCACCGAACGTCTTCCAACAGACCGATGATCGCGAACGCCACCGCGAGGATCAGGAAGATGCCATTGGCATTGGCATAGTAGTTATGGATGAAGTGGACGTTCGTAAACACGAAGGGGGCAAGGAGATACGCGGAAAGGCACGCCAATGTCTCCCGCCAGCGGCGGCGGTGGAGGAGGGTCACTGCCAGCGCTGCCCCCAGCACCGCCACGGCGAGCCACGAGTCGCCGACAAGTTGGGGGGCCCGACCGAGGATGGCATACCAGACAGACCCGGAAGTCTTCTGGACCAAGGTTCCATAGTTCCAGCTGTGAGCGGCTTGCGAGCTGAGATGCGACGCCGCGAGCGGGTTCTCGGATTTGACGGCGTCAGCAAAACGCACCCAAGCGACCGCCGTGAGGAATGGGATCGACGTCATCAAGGTCAGGCGCGACAACCCGGCGCCAAGGGCCGATCGATCGTGATCGCACGTCCACCGGCCGTAGACCCTTCCCGCGAGGAGGACGGCGACGGCAGCCAGATAGATGAGGAACGTCGTCACCTTGACCGCCGCGGCGATCGCGCCGAGCACCGTCGCGACCACCACCCACCACCAGCTCCCATTCCGCGACGCTTCGACGGCCGCTGCCAGATACGCCACCGAAAGAAAGAGGGCCGTCGACTCGATCATGAACGAGCGAGACCAGAAGATGTAGTAGGGGCTGAGCGTGAAGAGGATCAGCGGCAGCCATGCACGATTCGCCGAAACCCCTGCCGCGCGCACGAGGCGATACAGCGGGATGTTGGTAAGGAGGAAGAACATCAGGGCCACGAAGCGGCCTGTTTGATCGAGGGGCGAATCGACCAGGCCCACGATCCTGGCCACGATCAATTGATAGAGCGGAAACTCCATGGGGATCGACCATGGCTTCCCGAGCACCGGGGTCTCATAGGCCAGCGCGAACGGCTTCCCCACCATGTAGAACGCCGTGGTGGCTGTCTGCGACTGCCGAAACGAATGCGCCTCGTTGAGCGTGTTGTCCCAACCGATGCTCGCCATCCACAGCGTGGAGACGATCGCCAGGGCAAACAGACACGGTCCGGATCGCCGGGGAGCCCACGACATGACGCTCGTGCCGGGGAAGGTTGCGGCGCAGTCCTCCCCTCGGACGGGCGATCGATTCTCCGTCCGTGAATGAGGAGGTGGGCTCATGGAGGGGGATGCTAGGCCATCCCCGACCTCACCGCAACTCGCCCGCCGCAGCGCTCTCTCGACGCAGCGACAACTCCGTAATCGGCATCGGCCGCCGACGTCTCGGGCCTACAAGCCTGAGCGCTCATTCAGGGATCCGGGCGATGATCCGGACCGGACCGCCGCTCCCCCCCGCGACTTTCATCGGCAGGGCGACGACGAAGGCGCCGGTGGCGGGAACAGCATCGAGCGCCGCCACGTTTTCAATCACCGGGATGTTGGCCCCGCAGAGCACCTGATGCGAAAGAAAGTGCGTCGATGGGCCATGGTCAATGCTCGCCGTGTCGATGCCGATCGCTTTCGCGCGGCGATGCTCCGCGAGCCACTTTGCCGCTTCGGGGCCAAGCCCCGGGAACGTCAGATTCGCCACCCCGTCCGCCCCGAGGAGGTCCGTGCCGAGGTAGGCCTTCCGATCGGGCCAGCGCGACCCCCAGCCGGTTTTGAGGAGAACGATCACATCGACGAGTTGCCGATGGTGCTCTGCCTCCCAGGCGACGAGATCATCGGGCGTGATCTCGTAGACAGGGTTCGCAGCACATTTCGCCGTGATGTCGACGACAACAGCGTCGCCGACGAAGCGATCGACCGGGATCTCGTCGGCGGTCTGCCCTGTCGCCGAAAAATGCCGCGGGGCGTCGAGGTGCGTCCCCCCGTGCTCAGCGGTCGTGAACCGATTGGCAGCGTAGTAATAGCCCTTCGGTGTCGGGCCGTTGTTCCCCTGGTCGAACAGGAATCCCTTCTCAGTCGGCCAGAAGATCGTGTCAGCGCCAAAAGAATGCGTGAGATCGACCCACGTCTCCGCCGCCTCGGCCCGTAACGGCATCAGACCAAGCCCGACGAGGAGTGTCGCAGCCCCCGCCACACCATCGACCCACCGCCGCCGCATCATGGCCACGAGTTGATTCCCCTCTACCCTGGATTGCCCACCCGAAACGCGTCATTGAACCCTGGTCAATTGCGATCGCCGCCGTCGGCCGGAGGCACCGAGAGCGGTTGCCCGGCCGGAGTCGGCGGTGGGCCGCCGATCGTGGGACGGGCGGGCTTGGTGCCGGCCGCTTTGTCGTTGCCGGCCGGCTCATTCCCCTGGTCTGGCACCCGCACCAGAAGCATCTGCTCCACCTTGCCGGTTCCACCTTCGGCGCCGGCATCGCGGTGGACGAGAACGGTCGTCTGCTGCTGCGTGAGGTTGGAAAGCCCCGTCTCGTAGATCGGCGTCTTCTTGTCACCGATCGTCCAGGCAGCCCGCTGGGTCTTCTTGTCGACCTTGCCGGTGATGTTCTGCTGATTGTCGGAGACGGCGTCGTAATACGTTCCTCGGAGAATCCCCGCCTGATCGATCGCCAGGCTCAGGAACGTGCTCGGAGCGGTCTCTTCCTGTCTTGCCAACGCGAACACGCCGAGCGGCCGCCACTGATCGTCGTCGGCAATCTTGACGCTGGCGTTCCCCTGGTCGGCGAGCGTCGCGGCTTGCGCGGCATACCCCGCCGCCGAGCCGACCCGCTCCCCCGACACATACACGCCATCGTCTTGATAGCAGATCGTGCTGCCGTAGTTGTAGACGACCGGCGCCTGGCCATAGCCCCCCCAACTGCACAGCGGCGCGTAGCCGATGCCGGTGCCCCAGCCCATTCCCCCCCAGCCAGCGAGCATCCCCACGCCGAGGCCGATCCCGAATCCGCCCCCCCAGGCGCCGGGCCACCAGGGGCCGAAGTGATTGCCATACCAGCCACGGCCGCCATACCAGCCGCCGTGATAAAAATTATTGCGGATCGTCGAGCCACGGCTCTCGAGACTGTTGATCGAGTAGGGGCGGATGCCACGGTCACCGATCCCCCGGTCACCGAGGCCGCGGTCGCGGAGGTTGTCGATCTGCGAGCGGGAGAAAGCGCCGTCGCCGGCAAAGTGCCCTGGGCCTACGTCGCGACCGATCGCGCCATCCCGGATTCCGCCATCGCGACCGACACCGCCATCACGGATTGCGCCGTCGCGAATGCCGCCGTCGCGGACCACGCCACCATCGCGGAAGCCTCCGTCGCGGACGACCCCGCCGTCTCGGAAGCCTCCCTCGGCGCCCCCTCCGTCACGAAAACCTCCCTCCCGCATGCCACCGCCGTCGAAGCCGCCAGGACGACCGCCGCCATCGAAGCCACCGGGGCGTCCCCCGCCGCCGCCATAGCCGCCGAAATGGGCGCCGCCGCCGCCGCCACCGCCGTGACCACCACCGCCACCATGGCCGAAGGCGACCGACGAAGGGAGGCCGCCGGCCACGAGGAGACCGGCGACCACCATGCCGCGGGTGAACGCATCGAAGAGTTCGCGAACGCCGATCGGCCGCGTCGCGGGAGGATAACGCTTCATCGGAAAAGTTCTCGCTGGAAGTGAACGGGGGTGGAAGATGCCGGAAAGCCACTGCTCGGAAACGACCGACGGGAGAAAACCCTGTTGGCTATTTTTGCCGCTTGAAGTGGAGCGGGGCCTTGTCGGGGAGCGGATTGCCGTCGAGCGTCCGCTCGATCGACTGCATCGTGCAGGAGGAGTCCCCGGTGGGAATGATCACCTGCACCCACCTGGCAACGTCGCCTGCAGCGCCGTCGGCTGTCGTACCGACAAAGCGGCGGTTGAACGACGTGCCGTCGGTCTCGAACGCCCCTTCGGCGCGGGCGCCGGTGGAATCGAACACCCAGGAGCGGACGCTTCCTGTCGCCTTGTCAGGATGGATCAGTTCGACGACGTCGATCTCGGTGGCGGGCAGGCCGTCGCGGGCCGGGGCCCGATGGCGGATGCCTCCGAGGATCAGGTGCCCGCCGGCCACTCGCTGGTAGCTGGCATCGATCGTGGCACCGCTGTCGGGATCGGTTGCCCGCCAGGTGCCAACCATCCACGCAAGCGTCTCGAGGGCATCGACCTGACTCGGCTCGACGGTCGATTCCGCCAAGCGCCACGCGTTTCCTTCGAGGACACGGAGGCTCTCGAAGCGGGTCTCGATCGGCTTCGCGCCGGGCTTGCGCGTGAAGCTCATCACGCCGCGGACCCGCGCCGCGCTCTTCCCCAGCGCCTTGACGCCGGTGAGACGGATCGCGAGCCGTGCCTCGGGGTTTGCCTCGAGCCAGCCGCGGATCGAAGCGACGATCGCCTCGCGCCCCACGATCAGCCCCCCACCCTCCGAAAGCTCGGCCCCTTCCGTCCACTGGTCGGCGAGGGCCTCGAACCGACGGGTATTCGTCGCGTCGACGTAGGCTCTGGTCGCGGCATCGAGCGTGTCCCGGAGGGGGGTGTCGTCGTCGGTCGCAGTCGCCTCCTGCGTCGCCGGTGCGAGCACCGACTCCTGCCCCTCGGCCGACAGCGATCCGGTCGCAACGAAGCCGCACCCCAGCAGGAAGGCGGCACTCGGCAGGAGTCCCTGCCGACAGGAAAGACGAAAACGGGTCGGCATCAATCGATTCTCCAGCAGGAGGGCAGCGGGGAAGAGAATCCCTGCTGCCGGCGAGGGCGGAACTCCCTCAGCATAGAAAACGGTCGCCGCGGCTGCACCGAATTGGCGCGGCCAGCACGCCGGGTCCCGGTCACTCAGGCAGCGCCGCCAGACAAAACAGCCGGCCGGCGGAGCGGATGAAGAGCCGGCCGTCGGCCACCGCCGGCGACGCCCGCACCTCCTCGCCGAGGGCCGACCGGCCGAGAATCTCGAACTCGTCGCTGTCGGCAAGGACGATCACCTCGCCATCGGCGGAGACATTGAGCACCGCCCCGCCGACCGCCACGGGCGACGCCGAAAAAGTACCACCGACTCGCCCCCGAAAGTGGATCTCGCCCGTCGCCGCGTTCACACACGTGACGACGCCGCGGTCGCCCCACAGGTAGAGTCGCCCCCCCACTGCCAGAGGTGAGGGGACATACGGCGCGGCACTCCGATCGAGCTGGTAGGCCACCGCTGGCTCGATCGTCTCACCTCCGGCGTTCCCCACGGCCGGGGCGCGGAGGGCAACGAGCGTGTTGTCGCCCCCGCCATCGCCGCAGGTGCCGACGATGATTCGCTCACCGTCTGCTCCGGGCGACGGGGCAACGACGACCGGGCATGAGACCGACCGCTTGGGAAGGCACTTGCGTTCCCAGAGAATGCGGCCGGTGGCGGGATCGATGCCCGTCAGGCCGTGCGCCATGCTCCCGAGGACGATTTGCGGCGGCCGAGGCGTGCCTTCCTCCCCCTCGAGGACCAGCGGCGGCGAGTAGGCTGTCCTCGCTTTCTCCCGCTCGAGCGTCCAGCGCTCTTTCCCGGTGGCCGTGTCGATGGCCACGATCCTGCTCGGCCCATCCTGCTCCATCGGCACGACGAGGAGATCGCGCCACAGAGCGGGGGATCCGGCGAAGCCGTGCTCGGTGTTGAAGGGACCGAGGTCGGCGTGCCAGCGCTGCTCGCCCGCGTGCGAGAAGGCCTCGGCGCGGAGGTTGTCGCGCGTTCCCCACAGCCAGATGACGCCGGCGGCGTCGGCGACCGGCGTCGACGAGGCGAGACTGTTTTGCGCATTGAACGCTTCGACCGGCCCGGGGAACGTCTTCTGCCAGAGAAGCTTGCCGGTGGCCGCCTCGTGGCAGGAGAGCGTCCGAACGCACTGCGTCGCATCGGCAGGATCGACGAGCGCCGAAGCCGTATAGACCTGCCCCTGCCAAACCACGGGCGACGCATGGCCCGTGCCGGGAAGATCGACCGCCCAAGCCCAATCGGCAGCCGTCCAACGGTTGGGAAAGCGCCGCGATCCCCCCTGCCCCGCCGCGGCCTCGCCCCGCAGGCCGGGCCAGTGACGCGGCGTGCCGGGAGCAACCGCCGGTCCTTCGGCCTG
>CANGGT010000100.1 GCA_947453375.1 Planctomycetaceae bacterium | reverse complement strand
TCGCTGATCGTGATGATGACGCTGTTGCCGCGATGGGCGGCTGCCAGACGCACTGTGGCGGTCTCGGGCTTGCCGCGGCGGAGCCGGACGTCGGCCGGCTCGATGCCATGGTCGATGGCATTTCGCACCAGATGCACGAGCGGGTCGCCCAGCTCGTCGATCATGCGCTTGTCGAGTTCGGTTTTCTCACCGGAAAGTTCGAGCGTCACGCTTTTGCCGAGTTCGCCGGCGATATCGCGAACGGAACGCTTGAATCGGTTGAACAGCGGGCCGACGGGAACCATCCGCGTGCTCAACACGCCGCGTTGCAGACTGTCGGCCACGCGGGTGAGTTGATCGACCGATTCGACCAGCTCGGCATATCGACGATGTCCCTCGTCCCACAGCCGCCCCTGCTCTTCGATCTTTTCGAGCTGTGCATTGCAGGTAGCCACCGCCCGCTCGACCGGCCCGTTGGTGGACTGGAGGATCGTATCCACGGCCTCGCGGAGGGAATACACGGCGCCGCCCGATCTGCCGCCGACCGAGGCCTTCCTGAAGAGCGGGGCCATGTCGGCGACAAGCTGGACAAAGCGGGCTCGGCTGACGATCAGTTCACCCGCGAGGTTGAGCAGAACGTCCAGTCGATCGACGCCGACGCGCATCGTCTCCACGGCAGCCGTGCCATCCGTCGGGGCTGCGGTGGGCTGTTCGGCCGGAGGCTCGATATCAAGCTCAACCCGCTCAACGCCGTCGACATCGGCGGCGATCATGATTGCCGCGCCATCGGCTGCTGTCCTGAGGACGAGATCCACCCGGCGAAGTTCGGCGCGGCTGGAAAACTCCGACTGCGGGGGAACGACCTCGATCACCTTCCCGAGCTTGCCGAGCCGGGTCAGCACCAATTCAGCCTTGATGTCTGCCATGGGCAGGCCCGCGGCAAACCGTACGCGCAGCCGCCGCAGACGCTCGCCTGCCGGCGAAGGCCCGGGCTCCGGCTCGGGCAAGGCGGCGGCAGTCGGCACGGCCACGAGTTCGGCTGGCGGGGCTGCGACCGGAGGAGCGGGAAGCGATGGCTCGGCGATCGCGTTCGGCGTTGGAAGCGCGGTGGGGGAGGCCTGGCCGAGTCGCTTGACGGTCTCCGTCAGGTCGATGGAGGATTCCAGCGGCTGGCCCGACCGCAGACGCTCGTTGCAGTCGCGAAAATAGTCGACGCAGCGAAGGGCCACCTCGATGGTGGGGCCATCGATGAGAAGAGCCCCGGAGCGGAGCCGTTCGAAGTGGCTCTCGAGGTGATGGGCCAAGGCCGTGATCTTGTCGAGGCCCAGCAGTGCCGCCGCGCCCTTGATCGAATGGATGAGCCGGAACGACTCCGCCAGCCGGCCTGCGTCGTGGGGGTCTGACTCCAGGGCGAGCATCGCCTGCACGAACATATCGCATTGCTCGCCCGTTTCGTCGATGTACATGCCGAGAAACTCCGCCAAGTCATCGGCGGGAAAATCCCGGTTGTTGTCGTCGGCCATGGATGGAATCCGTCAGGGCTTCCGGTACAGGAATGTCGAACACCGCTCGAGGCTGCCCAGAAAGTCATGGGCTCCGTCGGTCGAGCCGACGACCAGGAATCCGCCGCTGTGCAGGGAGTTCACCAGATTCTTGAGCGCCACCGGCTTCGAAGCGTCATTGAAGTAGATCAAGACGTTGCGAAGAAAGATGCAGTCGAATGCCGGTTCGCGCATCGGATCGAGGAGATTGTGTCGGTGAAACTCACACAGCCCCGCAACCGCGGGCTTGACCTTCCACGTCTCGGCGACTGGGTCCGCCACGAAGTATTTTGCCAGCCGGTCCGGAGAAACACTGTCAACGGCTTTGGGGCCGTAGATCGCCGCGCGGGCCCGCGTCAGCGCCGCTTCACTGATGTCACTTCCCACCACCCGCAGCGACCAGCCTGCCAGTTGCGATCCTCGCTCGGCCAAACAGATGGCCAGCGAATAGGCCTCCTCGCCGCTGCTGCACGCGGCCGACCAGACCCGCAAGGATTGCTGGCGGTGCCCGGCTGCCGCTCGGGCGATGGCCCCATCGATAAACGGGCCGGCGAACCACTCGAGATGGTCCGATGTGCGGAAGAAGTGGGTTTCGTTCGTGGTGATGCAGTCGATGAAGTGTCCGAGTTCGCCGGGGAGTTTTCCCTCGCTCAGCAGGCTGTAGTAGGCATCGAAAGAATCGATGCCCCGCTCGCGGAGACGGCGACGGATGCGATTGCTGAGGAGGGCCACCTTGGTGTCCTGCGTCCAGATTCCGGTATGCTGATAGATAAACGCCTGGAACAGCTTGAACTGCGGCGGCGTCAACGTGATCAATCCGGACACAGGCATTCCTCCCTGAGAATCTTGAAGCCGGTGCCGTGTTGAACGACCGGTCTCATACCTTGAATCGCTTCACGAGGTCGCGCAAACCCTGGGCCTGAGCACCGAGTTCCTCGGCGCTGGCTGCCATCTCCTCGGCGGCCGCGGCATTCGATTCGGTGGTTCGCGACACGGATCGAATCGCCATCTTCACCTCGGAGGCGTTGGTCGACTGAGATTCGGTCGATGCGGCGATGCTGGCGATGCCGGCGGCGGTGGATTCGACCGCGGAAACGATCGACGCGAGAGATTGGCCAACCTTCTCGGAGAGTTCTGCCCCCTCTTGAACGCGCTTGGTCGATTCGTTGATCAACTGGGTGATTTCCTTGGCGGCCTCGCTCGATCGCTCCGCGAGTTTTCGCACCTCGTCGGCGACAACGGCAAACCCGAGGCCGTGCTGGCCTGCCCGCGCGGCCTCGATCGCTGCGTTGAGGGCAAGCAGGTTGGTCTGAGCGGCGATTTCACTGATCACCTGAATAATGTCGTTGATCTGCTCTGACGATCGGCGAATCGTCCGCATTGAGTCGATCGCTTCGTGGACGGCCTGGCTGCCGGCCTGTGCCAGTTGGGTCGTGCGGCCCGCCTGAGATCTGGATTCGACGGCGCTCTTCGAGATGACGTCGATCGACGAGGCGAGTTGGTCGACCGCCGCCGTCATCTCTTCAACGCTGGCCGATTGCGATTGCGCCCCGTCGCTGAGACTGCCGGCGCTCTCTGCGATCATTCGTGCACCCTCGTTTTGCTGGTCGGCGGCCTCGTAGATCTGCTTGATGACGTCGCGGAGATCCCCCATCATCCGGCTGGCGTCGCCGGCGAGCAGAGCCATCTGGTCATCGCCATCGACATTGATCTTTCGGCAGAGGTCTCCCTTCGAGGCAGCAGCGAAGACCTCGGACAGCATCCCCACCTTCGATTCGAGCGCTTCCTTGGAGGAAACGACGCTTGCCTGGAGCTCCCGCTCACGCTGATCAGCTTGGATCCGGTCGGTGATCACGTCCCATGTCACGAGAGGACCGACATAGCCCCCCTTCGAATCGCGGAGGGCCGAGATGTTGAGGTCGAGCGTCTCCGATCCGAGCGCGACTCGCTCATGCGTGGGCAGCGTGGCTGGATTGGCCAGTGACTGCCAGCGAGGGTGCTCGCCGAGGATGTCGATGCGTTTGCCGATCAACTCCTCCACCGGGCAGGGGAGAAGATGCTGAAGCTGGCGAAGGCTCTGCTCGGAGGCAGGATTCATGTACGTGATCTTGAGATCAGGATCGGCCTGAATCAGGCGAACGGACGTGTTTTCGACGATTTCCGAGAGCCGCATCTGCGCATCCTGATCGCGGGTGATCCGGCGGGCGATGCCGATGGACGACAGGAGGATCCCCAAAGAGGTGAGGCCGAAGAGAAGCAGCCCGAAGTTCCGCAGGCTCTTTACGGGAGCCATCACCTCTGCCTCTTCAATTTCTGAAACCAGCGCCCAGCGCACGGCACCTGCTCCCGTTGAATCGCCCTTGAAAATCTCGACCGGTGTCCAAGAGGAGAGGACCGGCTTGTTCCGGTAGTCGATGTTGAGCGCCGTTCCTGCCTGCTGGTCGTCGAGGGCCCTGCGTACCGGCAGGGTATCGACCTTGAGCTTCGGGTTGATGATCGTGGAAGCGACGCCGAGGTCCTTGGCAAACCGGGAGTTGGAGCGAAACATTCGATCGGGCCCGATGGCGTACGTCTCACCCGTGGTTCCCAGTCCAGCCGTCTCGCCAATGATCGCGCTGGTCTTGTCGAGGGGAATCTGGAATGCCAGCACGCCGATGACGTCATCCCCATTGAGGAGAGGCGTGGCGATGAAGCCGGCGGGATCGTTGAGCGAGGGGAGATAGCGGTTGTACTGGCCGTAGGCGACGCCGCCAGCCCTTCCCATGCGCACCGCATCTTCAAAGGCCTTGGCGAGATTGGTGGAAGCGAGCGGGCCTGATTTGAGCGAGGAGCCGAAATCGATTTCCTTGAAGACGGAGTAAACAATCGTGCCGGAGTCTGCATCGATCAGGAAGATGTCGTACACACCATATTTCTCGAGAATCGTGCGGAAGATCGGATGCACCTGCTTGTGGTACCGCGTGTAGGCGGAATCGTCGAGAGCGTCGTCGAGCAGCTGCTTCGAGCCGACGGGCTCCGTGCTCTGGCGGATGTAAAGATCCTGCAGCCTCACTCCGCGGGGATCGAGCGCGGCGGCATAGGGCCGCATGTCGATCTCCTCGGCTGTCTTTTGACGCAGGCGTGGGGAGAATTCGGCCGCGTAGTAGCTTGCCAGGTTTTGGCGGTCCTGGTCCGCGGCCGGCGGGAGCTCCTCCCAAGCATTCCGGAAGGTCGTCAGAGCGTCGAGGCTGAGCGGGTTGGTCGCCGTGACGAGCAGTTCCTGCCGGAGGGTTTCGAAATACCGTTCGACGGAACTGGCGGTCGTGGTGCGAACCGCCTCGAGTCGCGCGAAGGCCTCCTTCCGGAGCGACTCGGCGGCCGAGCGGTACATCGCGATCCCCAGCAGCGCCAGCGGCACCAGCGACATTGCCAGCAGTGCCGACAGCACCAAACTTCGCAGGGAACGGTCGTGGAGGAACTTCATGTCAGGAATCCGAGTTGAAGAAGGTGGACGTGGGGGCGTGCAGGGCTCCTGCCCGATTGACACTGGCCAAGCTCGCCGGATCGAGGAGGCAATCGGCGTCGAGGACGATGTAGAGGTCGTCGCCCGAGCGGGCGAATCCCTCGACGAACCGCTGCCCCTCAGCCGCGATCGAATCGGGGGTGGGGCGGATCTGGTCGGCGGGTATGCGAATCACCTGCGACACGGCGTCGACCGTGCATCCCATCGTGCGGCTGCCGACATTCACGATGATGGTTCGCGTATCAGCGCCCGGCTCGCGGGCGGGAAGGCCGAAGAGCAGCCGCAGATCGATGATGGGGATGATTGCCCCGCGGAGATTGCTGACGCCGATGACGTACGCGGGGACGTCGGGGAGCCGGGTGAGCTTGCCGGTGGTGATGATTTCCTGGATCCGCTCAATGTGGAACAGGCATTTTTGCCCGTCGAGTTCGAATCCCACAAACTGCGAGGAGCCCGCACTCGAGGCATCTGAGGAAGAAGAGGGTTGAGGCATGGCGGCAGGCGTTGCTCCCCGTGGGAGGGGTGAGGGGGGGCGAAATGCAGGTAAAAAAGTGCCAAAAACCTGCATTCGATGTATAACTCCGCCGATTGAGCGGTTCAATTTTTTTCTGGAATGGCCGTGTCGGCGGTGAACCCCCATGGTTCATGCCGGCGCAATCGTTAGAATCGGCGCGTTACCGCTGTTAACGCGCCTGCCGCCGCGGGCTTCCTGTTTTCGGGGACTGGCTTCTGCATGTTCTCCGGTGTCCTCAGAGTCGCTGTGGTTGATGATTCCGCTCTCTATCGGCGGATGATTCTCAACGTGCTGGGGATGATTCCGGGCGTCGAGGTGGTGGGAACGGCGTCCAACGGTTTTGAAGCTGTTGAATTGATCGTCCACGCCAAGCCGGATGCGGTCACGCTCGATGTGCAGATGCCGGGTATGGATGGCATCGAGGTGCTGAAGGCCTTGAAGCAGCGCGGGCTCGCTCCGCGGGTGATCATGGTCAGCAGCCTCACGGCAGAGGGAGCGCCGACGACCGTGAACGCCCTGATGGAGGGGGCCTTCGACTTCATTCTCAAGCCGGCTGGCGTTGATACGCACGTCAGCCGTGATGCCATCCATCGGGAGCTCTCCGGCAAACTCGTCGCCGTGCGCGAGAGCATGGTTGGCCTGCCGCCCGCTGCCCGTTCAAAGCCTGTCCCGCCCGTGGCCCGCGCTGCCGTGGCCCGCGCTGCGACGCCCCGCCGGTATGACGCCATCGTCATTGGCACATCGACCGGCGGACCGCAGGCGCTTCGCAGTGTCATCCCACTGTTTTCAACCGCTCTCGATGTGCCCGTGCTGGTCGTGCAGCATATTCCCGCGCAGTTCACGGCCAGTCTGGCCGAACGGCTCAACGGGATGTCGTGGATGCGCGTGGTGGAGGCGGCAGACGGTATGTTGATCGAGCCGGAGCATGTCTATCTGGCCCCGGGGGACAGGCATCTGGGCGTTGAGCGGCGAGAGGGGGGGATGGTGTGCGTGTTGGACGACTCACCCCGTCGCCGCGGCTGTCGGCCCTCGGTGGATCATCTCCTGGAAACCGCGGCGCGGGCGTATGAAGGCCGGGTTCTTGCGGCTGTTCTCACCGGCATGGGCTGCGACGGTCTCGAGGGATGCCGGGCGCTCAAGCAGGCCGGGGGAGGCGTGATGGCGCAGTCCGCCGACACCTGCGTGGTCTATGGCATGCCGAAGGCGGTCATCGAGGCCGGGTTGGCCGACGAGACAGTGCCGCTCGATCAGGTGGCAACGCGGCTCGAGGAGCGGCTCCGGAAGGAGCTGCCGTCGCCCCCGACCAAGTCGTAATTGTGTGTGCACGCTTCCTTCGCCAGCAGAACGCCTGGCTCCTCACCCCGTCGCGTCGCGGATGCCGGCTTCGGCGGCGTGACAGAGGCGATCGAGCTCGTCGAGCGTGATCGACAGCGGCGGCCAGATGACGACGACGTCGCCGAGCGGCCGGAGGATGGCGCCGTGTTTCCGCGCGGCGAGGCAGGCCTTCATCCCCCGTTGCTCCTGCCAGGGGAACGCCCGCCGCGAGCCCTTGTCGGCCACGAGGTCGATGGCCCCCACGAGGCCGCACTGCCGCACCGCGCCAACCGCCCCGAGGCCCGCGATCCTTTCGAGATGCTCGCCGAGCCTGGCGATCTTCGGTGGGAGGGACGGGAGGACGGCTTCGTCGCGGAACAGGTCGAGGGAGGCGAGGCCGACGGCGGCCGCGAGCGGATTGCCCCCGTAGGTGTGACCGTGGAAGAACGTCCGCCGCTGGGCGTAGGTGCCGAGGAACGCCTGCCACACCTCGGCCGTCGTGAGCGTCGCTGCCATCGGCAGATAGCCGGCCGTCAGCCCCTTGGCGAGGCAGAGGAAGTCGGGCACGACCCCTTCCTGCTCGCAGGCGAACATCGTGCCGGTGCGGCCGAAGCCGACGGCGACCTCGTCGAGGATCAGGAGCACGCCGTGCTTTTTCGTCAGTTCGCGGACGCCGCGGAGATACCCCTCGGGGTGGATCCAGATCCCCGCCGCTGCCTGCATCACCGGCTCCATCACCATCGCCGCGATCTTCCCCTCATGCGCGACGAGCACCCGCTCGAGAAGCCCGAGCGACTCGCCGAGGGTCGGTGCCGGCCGGCCGGTCGACGGGCAGGCCCCACCGGGGCTGGGGAGTCGAATCGGCTCGAAGGTCAGCGGCGCGAAGACGGACGTAAACCGGTCGACGCCGCCGACGGCTACGGCGCCGAGGGTGTCACCGTGATAGGCCTCGCCGATCGCGATGAACTTCGTCCGCCCCTCGCGCGGTGGATCGGCCTGAAGCCAATACTGGAAGGCCATCTTCAGGGCCGCTTCGATGGCGCTCGAGCCGTCGCCGGTGAAAAACACCTTCTCGAGGCCTGGCGGCGTCACCTCCACGAGCCGCTTGGCAAACTCGATCGTGGTCGGATTCGAGAGCCCGAGGTTCGTCGTATGGGCCACCCTGCCGGCCTGAGCGACAAGCGCCGCATCGAGCCGCGGATGGCCGTGGCCGTGGACGTTGCACCACATGCTCGCCGAGCCGTCGAGGTAGCGGCGGCCGTCGCTGTCGATGAGGGTGCAACCCTCGCCCCGCTCGATGAGGAGCGGCTCGTACTCCTGCATCTGCGTGAACGCATGCCAGACATGCTCGCGGTCCCACGCGGCCAGGGCGGCGGCGCAAGACTCCGGCCCCGACGGACGGAGGTCAGTCGGGGCCGGAGCAGCACGGGAGCGGGGAACGTCGCGCACGTCGTCACGCATGAAGGGCGTCAGGCCGGGGAGGGGGCAAGATCCGGTTCGGCGGCGGCAGGGGCGGTTGCCATCGCTCCCACGAACCGGTCCTTGACGTCGTTGAAGTTGCGCATCGACGAGAGATGGAGGTAGACGAGCTCGAGCTCGTCGGTCTTCGCAAGCTCCTCGAGCTTGGCACCCTCGAGGGCGCGGAGCTTCTCCCGCGACACGCCGAGGAAGCCGCGGAGCGGCACCTGCTCGCCGCCGGGCAGCGAGACGATCGCCTCCATCGGCTCGAGGAGACCGAGCTCCTTGAGGTGGCGGCCGAAGAGCCGCGTCCGCTCGAACTGGGTCTGGTATTCCTTGAGAAAGTCGAGCACCCTCCCGGCATAGGCCGTCGGCTTGCCGTCGGCGTCGAAGAGCCGCTCACCACGCCCCTCGGTATTGAAGCCGGGGTGGGTGTCGTCGATGCAGAGCGTAAGCGTCTTCTGGTCGGGGCTCGCGGAGAAGACGAACGGATACCGGCGGACGAAAGCCGGCACATACTTTGCCTGCCAGCGGGCGTCGGCGGAGACGTAGAGATTTTGGTGCGAGCGGACGCCGAGCACCGCCACCGGCATGACGTCGTCGCCCGAGGCTGTGAAGACGATCGCGTATTCCGAGGCTGCGGCGAGGATCTCGATCGCCGTCAGCGGCACGGCGTTGATGCCGGAGGCGAAGGCGTAATCGGGCACCGGCTCGAAGGAGAGCTCGCGGTGGGCCGCGGAGCTCAAGGGCACGGCCGATTCGTAGATGAGCAGTTGCTTCGCCATGACGATTCTCCTCGAAGGGTGGACGGGAAACGCAGGGCACGGCGGCCGCAAGCGTCAGTCGATTCAGTCGCCGCCACACCGGTGGGGGCAGGCGTCGGGATGGGCTCTGATACGGCGTCCGCGAGGGAACGGTTCGGTCGTTGTCAGGAGGAGGCGGCTGGCGCCGGCGGCCTGACTCACATCTGCCGGATGAGGTCGAGGCACATCGCCCGCACCTTCCCCGGATTGACGTTGGGGTTTTTCTTTTTCGCCTGGCCGATGAGTCCGGCGGCGGCCTGCTCCTTCCCCCCCTTCACGTCGGCGACGACGCGCGGGTTGGCGGCGAGGAGCTCGCGGCACAGCGTGATCAGCTCGTCGTCGTCGACCGCGGCGATCCCCATCGAGGCGACGACGTCGTCGACCGTGCGTCCGCTGGCGAGCACCTCGGCGAAGATCTCCCGGGCCCGGCTGGTGTCGAAATCCCCCTTCGCCACCCGGCCGATGAGCTCGGCGAGGGCCGCGGGGCGGACGGGAAAGGCGTCGATCGATCCGCCTCGCTCGTTGAGCGTTCGGAGCACATCCTGCTGCATCCAGTTGCTCGCGACTTTCCCCTCGCCGACTCTCTCCGCGAGATCCTCGAAATAGGCGACCAGTTCACGCCCCTGATTGACGAGGACGTCGGCGTCGTAGGGGGGGATCTTCCACTTGGCAGCGAGCTTCTCACGGAGCACCGACGGCGGATCGCCCATCGCCTCGCGCGTGGCGGCGAGCCATTCCTCCGATACCGTCACCGGCACGAGATCGGGCTCGGGGAAGTAGCGGTAGTCGCTCGACTCCTCCTTGTGCCGCTGGGCCCGCGTGACGCCGGCCGGATCGTCCCAGCCGCGGGTCTGCTTCGGGGTCTTCCCCATCTCGGCCTTCGTCGCCTGCCATTCCTCGTACTGGCGGGCGACTTCGTAGACCAGCGCCCGCTCGACGGAGCGGAAGCTGTTCATGTTCTTGATCTCGACGATCGGCGTCTTGGCGATCCGGCCACCGTCGCAGGGGATGTGGAGGTTGACGTTGGCGTCGACCCGCAGGCTCCCCTCCTGCATGTTGCAGTCGCTGACGCCGAGGTAGACGAGCAACAGCTTGAGTTCGTTGAGCCAGGCGCGGGCCTCCTGCGGCGACCGCAGGTCGGGCTCGGTGACGATCTCGCACAGCGGCGTGCCGGCCCGATTCAGATCGATCCGCGTGTCGCCGGTGCCGGCCCCCTCGTCGTGCATGCTCTTCCCGGCATCCTCTTCGAGGTGGACGCGGGTGATCCGGACGTTCCTCGAGAGGGCACCCTTCGGATCGACCACCTCGAGGGCCCCTTCCGACGAGAAGGGGAGATCGAACTGCGAGATCTGATAGCCCTTGGGGAGATCGGGGTAGAAGTAATTCTTCCGATCCCACTTCGTGAACGGTGCGATCTTGCAGCCGAGGGCCAGCGCCGCCCGGACGGCGAGTTCGAAGGCCGTCCGATTCATCACCGGGAGCGACCCGGGAAGCCCGAGACAGGTCGGGCAGACGTGGGTGTTCGGCGGGGCGCCGAACGTGGTCGAGCAGCCGCAGAAGAGCTTCGTCCGCGTCTGGAGTTGGACGTGTACCTCGAGGCCGATGACGGTGGTGAAAGGCGCGGCGGCGGTCGGTGTGGCGGTCACGGGGGCGCTCGTGAGGGGCTTCGGGATGAGGGCTTGGCCGACGTCGGGAACGCCGGCTGGAATCGGCGTGGTGTCGGGTGTGTCAGCGTGGCCGGGCGGCGATGGCGGGACGGCGGCGGTGCCAGTCGGTGAGGTGCTGGTAGCGATCGGTGGCCCGGAGAAGGAGGGGCTCGGCGAGGGCCGGAGCCTGCAGCTGGAAGCCGATCGGCAGGCCCCCCTTGGTGAATCCACAGGGGAACGAGATGCCCCCGACGCCAGCGAGGTTCGTGCAGACGGTGTAGAGATCGACGAGGTACATCGCGAGCGGGTCGCCGCTCTTCTCGCCGAGCTTGAACGCCGCCGTTGCCGACACCGGCCCACCGATGAGATCGACCTTCTCGAAGGCGTCGAGATAATCCTGGCGGATGAGGCGGCGGACCTTCAGTGCCTTGGCGTAGTAGGCGTCGTAATAGCCAGCGGAGAGGGCGTAGGTGCCGAGCATGATCCGCCGCTTCACCTCCGGACCAAATCCCTCGGCCCGGCTGCGGCAATACATCTCGACCAGCGCCGACTCGAATCCGCCACTCGCGTTCCCCTGACCGCTCCCCGGCTCGGCCCGGTGGCCGCTCACCGGCTGGGCCGGTTGTAGCCTGCCGGGCTCGGCTCGGTGGCCCTTCCCGGGCTCGGCTCGGTGTCCATAGTGGGCTCCGTCGTAGCGTGCCAGATTGCTCGACGCCTCGCAGGGGGCGACGAGGTAGTAGGTGGCGACGCCGGCATCGGCGTGCGGCATGTCGATGTCGATGACCGTCGCCCCGGCTGCCCGGAAGGCGGCGAACGCCTCCTCGACGGCATGGGCCACTTCCGGATCGAGACCGGCCCCGAAGTGCGCCGGTACCCGTCCGATCCGCACCCCCTCCAGCGGCCGCTCGAGATCGGTGCCGTAGGCGGGGACGGGGAGATCGAGCGAGGTGGCGTCGCCCGGATCGTGGCCGGCGATCGTCTCGAGGAGGAGCGCACAGTCGGCGGCGGAGCGGGCCATCGGGCCGATCTGATCCAGGCTCGACGCGAAGGCCACGAGCCCCCGCCGGCTCACCCGGCCGTAGGTCGGCTTCAGGCCGGTGATCCCGCACAGGCCCGCCGGCTGACGGATCGAGCCGCCCGTATCGGAGCCGATCGCCACCGGCGCCATGTCGGCAGCCACGCATGCCGCCGACCCACCGCTAGAGCCACCCGGGGCCCGGGTCAGAGCCCAGGGCTTGTGGACCGGACCGAAGGCGGAGTTCTCGTTCGATCCCCCCATGGCGAACTCGTCCATGTTCGTCTTGCCGACGATGACGGCGTCGGCGGCGCGGAGCCGCGCCACCACCTCGGCGTCGTACGGGGGGCGGAAGCCGGCGAGCATCTTTGAGGCACAGGTTGTCGGCAGGTCGGACGTGCACAGCGCGTCCTTGACCGCCACCGGGAGCCCGGCAAGGGGGCCGAGCGGCTTCCCTGACTTCCGCTTGTCATCGATCGCGGCGGCGGTGCGGAGGGCCCCTTCCCTGTCGACCGCGAGGAAGGCGTTGATCTGCCCGTCGAGCCGTTCGATCCGTTCGAGGAAGGCCTCGGTGGCCCGCAGGGCCGTCAGGTCGCCCTGGCGGACGGCATTGACGAGGTCGACGGCAGACATGTCGGAGGGTTGCATGGCGGATGCGCGGCTCTCGGAGGCGGGGGGCCCGAAGCTCGGGAGGAGTCTGCGGGGATCACGGAATCAGCCGATCGACCGGGGCGTCAAAGAATGAGACCGAGCCGTCAGGCGGCGCCGGTGTCGCCCAGGACGGCCGGGACAAGGAAACACTCGCCGTCGTGGCGGGGCGCCGACTGGAGCGCCTCGGCAGTGGTCAGCGAGGGCTTGGGCACGTCCGCCCGGAAGACGTTTTGCGTGTCGAGCGGATGGGCCAGTGGCGCGACGTCCGCGGTATCGATCTTCTCGAGTTGGCCGACGAAGCCGACGATCGACGACAGTTCGCGGGTCATCGTGTCGAGGTCGGCATCCGAAAGGGCCAAGCGGGCGAGAAGCCCGACCTTGGCGACGTCGTTGCGGGAGAGGGACATCGTCAACCTCGCAGATGGGGAATGGCAAACCTCAGCCGACTGGCCGGGGCACCAAAGCTACCATGCCACCCCGCCGGAGCAGATCGGGTCGACTCCGGGCCATTCGGGACCGCCGGAATCGCTCGGCGATCCGGGGCTCCCCGAGGTTGCTCCATGCGTGTTGACCGGTTGGCTTGGTGCCCGGCTGGCGCCGATCGCCGTCGACGTCGCCGTTTTGGAAGCAACGGTATGGCAACCGGCAGGAAACCGCGGTCAGGGACGAGCGCGGGGGCCGGACGGCACCACTTCCGGCGTGGTTGGCTTGGCCTTCTCCACGCTCGGCAGGCGGAACGGCTGCTGGCGCACGAGTTTCGTGACCGCTCCCCCCTTGATGCACTGCGTGCAGACAAGGAGCGTCTTGGCGGTGCCGCGGCCCACGGTCACCCGGAGGCGCTGAAGATTCGGCTTGAACTTCCTCCGCGAGATGCCGGTCACCTTGGTGCCGACGCCGCCGAGGTACTTGGCCTTACCGCGAAGGGTGACGGTGTTGCCCATCGAGAAACCCTTGCCGCAGACCTCACAGGAACGTGCCACGGTACTTTTCTTTCATCGCGTGAACGGAAAACAGAGGCCCGCCACTGATCGGCAGGCCTCGGGGAAGCCTTTGAGAATAGCCATTCGGCCCGATCCCGCAAGACGAACGGGGCCCTGCCACGCTCGGCGTGCCAATTCCGGGGGAATCCGGGAGGTTCGGGGGATCGGTGTCCGGAGTGGGAGGGGCTGGGGACACCCAGGATTCTCTCCCACCCGGGGGCTTACCCGGCGTCTGGACGGGCCCGGCGGAGGATGGCGAGGGCGGCCTCGTGGACGAGGCCGTTGGTGGCGAGCCCTTCGCCGGAATCGATCCGCTCCCGCCCCTGCCAGTCGGTAAACCGGCCCCCTGCTTCGCGGATCACCGTCTCGACAGCCGCGGCGTCCCAGGCATTCATGAGGGGATCGACCATCAAGTCGGCCCGGCCGGTGGCGACGAGGAGGTAGCCGTAGCCGTCGCCCCAGGTCCGGGAAATGAGGCAGGCCTCCTCGAGGCCGTCGCGGGCCGCACGTCCCCCGGCGGTCCCCCCCATCGAAGGGGGTCGGTCGTCGAACGACGTGAAGGCACTCGAGCAGACGAGCGCTTCGCCGAGGGAGCCTCGCTTTGAAACGCGGGCCGGCGTCGCGGGGGTGTTCCCGCGGACATGCCACGCGCCGCCGCCCACGGCCGCGTAGACCGTCTCATCGAGGGCCGGCACGGCGATCACGCCGAGGATTCCTTCGTCTCCCTGGCGGCAGCCGACGAGCGTGGCCCACAGCGGCACACCGCGGATGAAGCTCTTCGTGCCGTCGATCGGATCGACGACCCACTCGTAGCCCGACGTTCCCGCCGTGCTCCCGGTCTCCTCGCCGAGGAAGCCGTCGTCGGGAAAAGCGCCGAGGAGTTCCTTTCGGAGGATCCCTTCGGCGGCGATGTCGGCCTGGGTCACCGGCGACCGATCCGACTTCGTCATCACGGTGAGCGACGGATCGTTGAAGAAGCGGAGCGTCTCCGCGGCGACGGCGCGAACGGCCGTGAGCGCCCGGGCGAGACGGTCGGCGGTGGCGTCAGGAATCGCGCCGTGGACTCCGGTCATGGTGGTCTCCGGTCAATCGTGGCGGGGAGGCTCGGCGGACGGGGCGGGAGAGGTCCGCCAGGTGACCAGGAGCAGCACCCCGGCGCCGATCACGAGCCAGGTGTCGGCGAGGTTGAAGATCGGCCAGTCGATGACACCGTCGAGTTTGAAGTGGATCCAGTCACGGACAGCGAGAACGGGGGTGCCGAGCCGCTCCGGCGGGGCATGCCAGCGGAGGGCGGGGATGCCGAGCCGGTCCCAGAGATTGCCGATGATGCCGCCGGTGATCAGGGCGAGCGCCGTCAGCAGCCAGCGATCGTCGCGGGTTTCCCGCCGCGACACCATCCAGAGGATGCCGGCGATCGCCGCGCAGGACACGGCGGCAAACACCATCCCCATTCCCTGCCCCATTCCGAACAGCGCCCCCTCGTTGAGATTCGTCTCGAAGGTGAGCATCCCCGGCAGGAGGACGATCGGGGCCTGCTCCCCCGGCATGCCGAGGCGGGAGAAGAGAACGGCCTTGGTGACCAGATC
>CANGGT010000099.1 GCA_947453375.1 Planctomycetaceae bacterium | reverse complement strand
GTCAGAAGGGCGACGGTCAGAAGGGCGACGGTCAGAAGGGCGACGGTCAGAATGGTGAGGGTCAGCAGGGCGAAGGTCAGCAGGGCGAAGGTCAGCAGGGTGAAGGTCAGCAGGGTGAAGGTCAGCAGGGTGAAGGTCAGAAGGGTGAAGGTCAGAAGGGCGAAGGTCAGAAGGGTGACGGCCAGCAGGGTGACGGCCAGCAGGGTGAAGGTCAGCAGGGGGAGGGGGACGGAAGTGGTGGTGAAGGGGATGCGTCAGAGGGAGGGAAGAAACCTGGCGGCAAGGCCAAGCCCGGAAGTGAACCGTCTCAGCAGCCCAAGTCGCCGCCAGGAAACGCCCAGGCCGGTGGGGCCGAGGAAGGCGATCAGGAAGGGGGAGGCGGTGCAGATCCAAAGCAACCGGCCGACGGCCAGCCCGGATCGTCCGCGAGCCCCACGGGGAGCGGAGGCTGGTCGAATGGCGATGGGCCAGCCCCCGACCAGACGCCGCGACGCGACGGCGAAGTCCCCAAGACCGAAGCCGAATGGGGGGATCAGGACACGGCCCACGCTCGTAACGCTGCCGATCTGGCGGTTCGGGCGCTGAAGGACGATCTCGACAAGGGACGGACGGAACTCCTCGACGAACTCGGCTGGACGCGGGATCAGGCCCGGGCGTTCCTCCAGCGTTGGGAGGCGATGCGGGCGCTGGAAAAGAGCAACGATCCGGTCAAGCGGAGCGAGTTCGATCGGGCCGTGCGGAGCCTCGGGCTGCGCCCGGATGGGGCCCGCAGCAGCCGGGATGTGCCGGCGGACGTGAAGGGGGGGCAGGCTGAGGGGCGACGGAGCCGGCCGCCGAGCGAATACCGTGAGCAGTTCAAGGCCTACACTCAGGGAACGAGCGCAGAATGACCAAGGTGTTCGATGGCCCGAGGTATCTCGTCGCCTTCGGTCCGAAGCGGGTACAGCATTGCTTCACCGACGTGCTCGTCCTCGGCGGTGGTGTGGCCGGACTCCGGGCGGCGCTCGCTGTCGATCCCCGGCTGTCGGTCACGGTCGTCACGAAGGACGATCTCCTCACGTCGTCGAGCCAATGGGCGCAGGGGGGAATCGCGGGGGTCGTCGATCCAGAGGATCGTTTCGACAACCATGTCTCCGACACGCTCGTGGCCGGCGGTGGCCTCTGTCACGATGAGGTCGTCGAGTCGGTCGTCCGCGAGGCGCCGCAGCGGATCGCCGAGCTGATCAACTGGGGGACGAAATTCGACGAGCGTGATGGCCTCCTCGAACTTGGCCGCGAAGGGGGGCACAGCCACCACCGGATCGTTCACGCCCTCGGCGATGCCACCGGCCGGGAGGTGATGCGGGCGATCATCGAGCGGGTGCGGGGGCTCGACCACATCGCGTTGTGGCCCGGGACTTTCTCCATCGACCTGCTCACGCACGAGGGGGTCTGCCGGGGGGCGCTGGTGTGGAACGGCTCCCATGGCAAGACGCTCGTCTGGGCCCGGCGCACGATCCTCGCCACCGGCGGCGCGGGGCAGCTCTATCGAGAGTCGACCAATCCGGAGGGGGCTGTCGGCGACGGGATGGCGCTGGCCTGGCGCGCGGGGTGTGAGCTCCGCGACATGGAGTTCATGCAGTTCCATCCGACGGTCCTCTATATCGCCGGTGGGTCGCGGAGCCTGATCACCGAGGCGGTGCGGGGAGCGGGGGCTTGGCTCGTCGATCGCGACGGCCACCGCTTCATGCCCGACTTCGACCCCCGCGCCGAACTTGCCCCGCGCGATGTCGTGTCGCGGGCAATCACGGTCGTCATGGCGCGGACCCACCACTCCAACGTCTATCTCGATCTCTCCCACCTCGATCCCACCGAGGTGTTGGCCCGCTTTCCCGGGATGGCGCAGATCTGTGCCAAGTTCGGCCTCGATCTGGCGCGCGACCGGATCCCGGTTCGCCCGGGGGCCCATTACATGGTGGGGGGGGCGGCGGTCGATCGTGTGGGCCGGACCACGCTGCCGGGGCTGTTCGCCGCCGGCGAAGTGACGTCGAGCGGGCTTCATGGAGCCAACCGATTGGCGAGCAACAGTCTCCTCGAAGGGCTCGTCTACGGGGCGAGGACGGGGAGCGCGGCGAGCGCCGAGATTCTCGCCGGCCCTCCCGACGACTTCCGTGTTCCCCCCCTTGCCAATCCCCGCGTTCCCGACACGCGCGGCAGCCTCGATCTGGCGGACATTCGCAACTCGCTTCGCAGCCTGATGTGGCGCCATGTCGGCGTCGAACGGAGAGGCTCGTCGCTCGAGGAGGCGCGTGACACCGTCGAGGGATGGTGCCGGTATGTGCTGCCGCGGCAATTCGCCGACCCGGCCGGATGGCAACTCCAAAACATGCTCGAGGTCTCCCGGTTGATGATCCGCTCGGCGCTCGAACGGGAGGAGACCCGCGGCGTGCATGTCCGCTGCGACCATCCCGACACGCTCGATGACTGGCGCTGCCATCTCGCTTGGCGCCGCGACGCCGCCGGCCCGTGGCACGAACCGCTCCCCGGCGGCCGGGGCGTGCCCGCCTGATTCAGAGCCCCGCCGAGCCGGTGGGGGGGGCGGGGGATTGCCCAGTGGGGGCTCCCCACCTAAAAATGTGTCGCTTCCGATCCCCACCCACCCGTGCAGCAGCCAATCAGCCATGTCTGAGTCGAACAGTCCTGGCGGAGAAGCCATGATCGAGGCCGATGGCCTCTGCAAGTATTACGGCCCCTTCATTGCCATCGAGGACGTCTCGTTCCGCGTGCCGCGGGGCGAGGTCGTCGCTTTTCTCGGTCCCAACGGGGCCGGCAAAAGCACGACGATGAAGATCCTCACCGGCTATCTGGCCCCTTCGGCCGGGACGGCCCGGATCGCCGGCCACGACATGTCGACCGACCGCCTCGCCGGGGCGACCCGGCTCGGGTATCTCCCGGAGAACGGCCCGCTCTATCCCGACATGACGCCGCGGACGCTCCTCGAGTTTTTCGCCGATGCCCGTGGCATGGGGAAGCGGCAGAAGGAGGAGCGGATCGAGGCGGTGGTAAAACAGTGTCAGCTCGGCAGCGTGATCGGCAAGGCGATCTCGAAGCTCTCCAAGGGCTATCGGCAGCGCGTCGGCATGGCGCAGGTCCTCCTCCACGAACCCGACGTGTTGATCCTCGACGAGCCGACCAGCGGTCTCGATCCGAACCAGATCCGCGAGGTCCGGGAGACGATCCGCCGCCTCGGTGAGAAGAAGACGATTCTCCTCTCCACGCACATCCTCCAGGAGGTCGACGCCCTGGCGGACCGCGTGATCCTCATCGCCGAGGGGCGGAAGCGGTTCGACGGCACGCCGGGTGACCTCGTCCGTGACGGCCGTGGGCTCGACGAACGCTTCTACGAGATGACCCGGTCGGCATGACGCCCGGCCTGGGCAGGGCCAAGGGGTGCCCGGCGGCATGGGGCCCGCTCCGACCGGCGGAGCCCCGTCCGGGGATAGTCGTCCCGATCGACAACCAACCAACCGATCCGTTCAACAGTCTGTCCGGGGAAGCAACATGAACTGGCACGTTCTCGACGCGGTGTTCAAGCGGAACTTCGTCGCCTACTTTTCCAGTCCCACCGGCTACGTCTTCATCTGCGTGTTCGTGCTGCTGGGATCGCTCGCGGCCTTTTGGCCGCCCGAGTTCTTCAACTCCAATCTCGCCAATCTCGATCAGCTCAACCGCTATCTCCCCTACATCCTCCTCGTCTTCATCCCGGCGATCACGATGAGCGTTTGGGCGGACGAACGCCGCCAGGGGACCGACGAACTGCTCCTCACGATCCCGGCGAGCGACTGGGAGGTGGTGTTCGGGAAGTATCTGGCCACGGTTGGAATCTACACCGTAGCCCTGATGTTCTCCTGCATCTGCAATCTCATCATCCTGCTGCGGTGGGGCACCCCCGACGGCGGTCTTTTCCTCGCCAATTACCTCGGCTACTGGTTCGTCGGGCTGGCGATGCTCGCCATCGGGATGGTGGCGAGCTTCCTGACGAGCAACCTCACCGTCGCCTTCATCCTCGGCCTCATTCTCAATGCGCCGCTGGCCGTGGCCGATCAGGCGGTAACGGTGATGGATCCGAAGTTGGCCGACCGCGTCCGGGCCTGGAGCCTGGCCGAGAACTTCTCGGACTTCGGTCGTGGGATCGTCAGTCTCTCGTCGGTGGTGTTCTTCCTCGGCATCGTGGCCGTCGCGCTCTATATCGCGATGGTGCTCATCGGTCGACGCCATTGGACCGGCCGCCGCGATGGCGCGAAGCTCGGTGTTCATTTCGCGATGCGGGCCCTCGGTTTGGCGGGAGTGGCGCTGGGATCGGTGCTCGTCTGCCGGGCGATGGATGTCCGCCAGGACCTCTCCGCGGAGCAGATCAGCTCCCTCTCGGCCGACACCCGCAAACTCCTCGCGGAGTTCAATCCTCCCCGCCCGGTGGAGATCACCGCCTACGTCAGCCCGAGTGTCCCCGAGGAATACACGCAGACGCGTCTGACGCTCCTCAACATGCTCCGCCAGTTCGAGCGCCTCGGCAGGGGCAAGGTGAACGTGCAGGTGGTTTCGACCGAGCCGAAGACCGATGCCGCCGCGCTGGCCAGACAGCAATTCGGCATCGAGCCGGTGAAGGTCATGTCCCGGGTGCGCGGCACCTACCGCGACGAGGACATCTTCCTCGGATGTGCCTTCACAAGCGGCCTCGAGAAGGTCGTCGTGCCGTTTTTCGACAAGGGCACGCCGGTCGAGTACGAGCTCATCCGCTCGATCTCCACCGTGGGCAACGAGGGGCGGAAGCGCCTCGGCGTCCTCACGACCGACGCCGACCTGTTCGGCGGCGTCGACATGATGACCGGCCAGCAGAGGCAGCGACAGGCGATCGTCGACGAGCTCGAGAAGCAGTACGACGTCGTTCAGGTCGATGCCTCGGCGCCAATCACCGAGAAGTACGACGTCCTCCTCGCGGTGCAGCCGTCGACCCTCGGCCCCGAGCAGATGGGGCATCTCGTCGCCGCGGTGCGGGCCGGCCAGCCAGTGGCGATTTTCGAGGACCCGCTCCCCGTCCTCATGACGGGCGTCCCCGGGACCGACCAGCCGCGGCGCGGCCCCGGCGGGCCGATGGCGATGTTCCAGCCGCAGGGGCAGCCGAAGGGGGAGATCGGGCTTCTCTGGCAGGTGCTCGGCGCCAAGCCGGCGGCCCGGGAGGGACGGCCCGCGATGGGGCAGATGGGGGCCGGATCGCTCGTCATCTGGCAGGACTACAACCCCCATCCGAAGCTGCAGATGCCCCATGAGTTCGTCTTCATCGACAACGATCTCGGCATGGGCTCGGGGATGGCCGACTCGTTCAGCCAGGCCAGCGCCGTCACGGCCGGACTCCAGGAGGTCCTTTTCCCGTTCCCCGGGGCTGTCTCCAAGGACGACACGGCCGACGTCGACTGGACGCCGCTGGTTCAGACGAGCACTCGATCGGGGACGATCGAGGTCGAACAGGTGATGCGCAATCGGGGCGACATGGCGCAACTCCAGGTGTTCGAGAAGCAGGGGAAACAGGCGATGGTCCTGGCTGCCGCGATCGAACGTCGGCCCCCGGCGGGCACCGAAGGAGCCCCGATCAAGGCTGTCATCGTCGCCGACATCGATCTCCTCGATGGTCGGATCTTCGGCCTCCGCAACCGTCAGGACGAGGTCTTCGGGCTCGACTTCGACAACGTTACCTTCGCCCTCAACATCCTCGACTCGCTCGCCGGCGACGAACGCTTCCTCGAGATTCGCAAGCGGAAGCCGAAGCACCGCACGCTCGAACGGATCGAGGCGACCGTCGCCGATGCGCGGGAGCAAGCCGACGCGGAGCGGCAGAAGTTCATCGAGCAGTGCGACCTTGCCGAGCGGGAGGCGAACGGCCAGCTCGAGAAGGAGGTGGGAGATTTCGAGCGGAAGATCAAGGATCTCGAGGCCGCCGGCGACGCCGATCCCCAGGCCGCGATGCAGATGATGCAGCAGTTGGCCGCGAAGCGGGCGCTGGCCCAGCGGCGGTTGGAGACGAAGACCGAGCAGCTCACCCGGCAGCGGGACATCGAGATGGAGAAGGTCGAACGCCAACTCGGGGCCAAGGTTCGGCAGGAACAGGATCGCCAGAAGTGGCTGGCGGTACTCCTTCCGCCGATCCCGCCGCTGGTGGTGGCGTTCTTCGTTTACTTCCGACGGCGGGCCCAGGAACGCGAGGGCGTGGCGAAGACGCGGTTGCGGTGAGCGCCCACGGCCGTCGGTCCCAGCGACCCAACGGCCGATCGACACGAGAGCCGACCGACACGGGACAGTTCCCCGGAGAGAAGGATCATGGCAGACGACCAGAAGGCCCGGAATCATCACGATCGCAGCGACGTCCATCCGCCCCTGCCCGCCGGGGGAGGTGGTGCCCGGGTTCGTCGCAGCGTCGAGGAGGACGCCGGGGTATCGCGGGGTATCTGGGGGCGAACTTCCCTGTTCCTCCTCGGGGGTGCCGGCATGCTCCTCCTCGGCTGGCTCGCCCAGCCGCGCTACCAGAGTCGTGAGGTCAAGCCAGAGGCCGAGCGGATCCTCTTTCCCGAACTCACCGACGTCCAGAAGGCGGCCAGCCTCGAGGTGGTGAAGTACGACGAGGAACTGGCCACCCTCCAGCCGTTCAAGGTGGTGCAGGCGGGAGGGGTGTGGGTGCTTCCCTCCCATCAAAACTATCCGGCGGATGCCAAGGATCACCTCGCCGCGGCGGCGACCGAATTGGTCGACCTCGAGTCCCTCGACGTCGTCAGCACGTCGGCGGCCGACCACGAGACCTACGGCGTCATCGAGCCCGATCCGGAGAAGATCAAGCCCGGGATGGTGGGGGTCGGGGAGCTCATCGAGATCCGCGATGCCGGCGGCAACAAGCTCGCTCGGCTCGTCGTCGGCAAGGAGGACAAGCGTCCCGGGTCGGCCGCGGCCGGTGGCAAGAAGCTCCGCTTCGTGCGCAAGGCCGGTCAGGATCCCGTCTACCGCGTCGAGATCGATACGTCGAAGTTCACCACCCGCTTCGATGATTGGATCGAGAAGGATCTCCTCAAGCTCTCGCCCTGGGACGTGCGGCGTGCCATCCTCGATGACTACTCGCTCGGCGCGGTCGAGTCGGGGGGAAGGATCCGCGTCGAGCAGAACCGCAAGGACAGGATCGAGGTCGCCTACGACGACAAGGATCAGCGGTGGACGCTCGCCAAGCTCGAGGCCTTCGGCGGCGGCGCCGACGCGAAGGTCGAATCCCTTGGCGAGGCGGAGGAGCTCGCGTCGCCACGGCTCAACGATCTGCGCAACGCTCTCGGTGACCTGAAGATCGTCGACGTCGTCCGCAAGCCGGCCGGATTGTCGGCCGAGCTCAGGGCCGACGAGAAGTTCACCGCCGACGAGGAGGCGGTCCGCTCGATGCAGCAGCGTGGCTTCCTGCCGCTGAAGTCGGGGGACATCCTCTCGACCGACGGCGAGACGATCGTCGGGATGAAGGATGGGGTCGAATACGTCCTCCGTTTCGGAGCCGGGACGTCGGTTGCCAACGGCAGCGACGAAGAGGCGGCCGCCGAAGACTCAACGGGGCGCTATCTTCTCGTCATGGCCCGGTTCAACGAGGCCCTTCTCGAGAAGCCTGTCCTCGAAGAGGTCCCGGGCGACACCCCGGAGTCGGCTACGGCCGAAGGGGGCGAGAAGGGAGCCGCCGATCAGCTCAAGGATGCCGATGAGGCCGAGGCGAAGGCGCAAGCGGCGCTCGAAGCCAAACGCGCGGTGGAACGTGAGAACCGCCGGCGTCAGGACGACTACGACGCCAAGGTGAAGGCGGCCCAGCGTCGCGTTCGCGATTTGAACGCCCGGTTTGCCGACTGGTACTACATCGTGCCGACGAAGGAATACGCGAAGATCCACCTCAATCGTGCCGCTGTCGTGCAGCCGAAGGGAACCGATGCCGCCGACGCCGCGCCGCCGGGGGGAGGCTTGCCGTTCGGTGCCGGTGCTGGTGGTGGGGCGCCGTTCGGGCTGCCAGGAGGCCGGCCCGCGTCGCGGCCGGCTCCCGTCGAGCCGAAGGCCGAACCGGCCCCCGCGACCGACGCCCCTGCCGGTGACGCTCCGGTTGAGCCTGACGCTCCGGCGGCCGCCGAGGCCCCCGCCGACGTCGCCCCGCCGGCCCCGGCAGGGGACGCTCCGGCCGATGCCACAGCCCCTTCGGCTCCGGCTGGCGACGCCGTCCCTCCGACAGCCGATCCGGTTCCCGCTCCGGTTGAGCCGACCACGCCCGAAGCCCCTGCCGATGCCCCGGTGCCTCCTGCATCATCGGAGCCCGTGCCACCGGCGGGATCGTGATGTCTGAGATCCTTACCGCCCCCCGCGCCTCGCGATTCGGTCGCACCACCGGCTTCAGGCTCCTCGGCGTCGGTCATTCGGTTCCTGCCGAAGTCGTCACCAACGAGGATCTTGCCCGTCTGGGCTGTGATGCGCAGTGGATTCTCGAACGGACCGGGATCCGCGAGCGTCGCCATGCTCCTGCCTGGATGGCGACAAGCGATTTGGCCACGGCGGCCGGACGCGATCTGTTCCGCAACACGGGCATTTCGCCTGCGGATGTCGATCTCCTCGTCCTCGGCACCTTCACGCCCGACATGTCGATCCCGTCGACCGCCTGCATCGTCCAGGAGGGGCTCGGCATCGAGGCGCCGGCGATGGATGTCACGGCGGCGTGTGCCGGCTTCGTTTATGCCCTGGTGACCGCGGCCCAGTTTGTCGGCTCGGGGGCGAGCCGGCATGCGCTCGTGATCGGTGCCGACACCAACTCCCGCGTCGTCGATCCCGAGGACGTCAAGACTTGGCCCCTGTTCGGTGACGGGGCCGGGGCGGTGCTCCTCGAGCGAATCGAGGATCCTGTCGAGGCCGGTGAGCGGGGGCTCCTCTCGTTCTCGCTCGGCGCCGATGGTCGTGGGGCGGGACTCCTCGTCTGCCCGATGAGTGGCTCGCGGCAGCCGGTGACCGCCGAGGGAATGGCGCGGCGCGAGCAGTTCATGCGGATGGACGGGCGGGCCGTCTTCAAGTGGGCGATTCGGCTGGCCGAGGAGAATCTCCGCGCCGTCATCAAGGCCGCCGGCCTGACGCTCGACGACATCGACTGCTTCGTCCTCCACCAGGCGAATCTGCGGATCATCGAAGCGACTCGGGCTGCCCTCGGCGTGTCGGCCGATCGGTTCGCGGTCAACATCGACCGCTACGGTAACACGTCGAGCGGTTCGATCCCGTTGGCGATCGACGAGGCCTGGCGCGAGGGACGCGTCGGGCCGGGGAGCACGATCGCGGTCTGCGGGTTCGGCGGTGGACTGGCCTGGGGCAGCGCCGTCTGGCGGCTCTGACCCATCGGCCAACGCCCCGACTCTCTCCTGCTTCCTGCTGTCGACTCCCCGTTCCCGGTTCATTTTCCCCTTTCAGTAACGAGGATTCTCCCGATGGTGAACACCGAGCGGACCGACGGCGCCCTGAAGGTCCGGGGGGAGGTCGCCGCGGGGGATACCTGGGATCTCGCCAGCCTGTTCTCCTCTGATGCGGCATGGGAGGAGACGCTCGCGGCGTGGGAGGGAATGATTCCCGGATTTGTGGCCTTCGCAGGCACGCTCGGCCGCTCGCCGGAGGACCTCGTTGCCTGCCTCGCCTACGACGTCGAGGTCGATCGGACGGGGGATCGGCTCGGGACCTACGCGCATCTCCGTGCCAGCGAGGATCAGGCGGCGCCCGAGCCCCAGCGGATGGTGGGCCGCTTCCAGCATGTCGCCACATCGTTCGCGGAGAAGACGAGCTTCCTCCGCCCCGAGATCCTCGCCATCCCCCCTGCCACCCTCGACGCCTGGATCGCCCTGCCGATCCTGGCCCCCTACCGGATCGGCATCGAGCGGCTCGTTCGCACCCGTCCGCATGTCCTTTCGGAACGTGAGGAGAAGCTGCTCGCGATGCAGGGGACCTTCGCCGGGACCGCGGCGAAGGTGTTCCGGCAGCTCACCGACACCGACATGAAGTTCGGCTCGGTCGTCGATGGCCAGGGCAGGTCGTCGGAGCTCTCCAACGCGACCTTCACGACGTTTCTCCTCGACGCCGATCGCGGCGTGAGGAAGACGGCCTTCCACCAGCTCTACGACGAGTATGCCGCTCACGCCAACACGCTCGCCGCCGCCCTCTCCGGCTCGGTCGAGCGTGACGTCTATTCGGCCCGCGTTCGCAATCATCCCACCGCCGTCGGCGCCGCGCTGTTCAACGACAACATTCCGGTGGCGGTGTACGACCAGCTCGTCGCTGCCGTCCGCGCTCATCTCCCCGCGGTCCACCGCTACTACGATCTCCGGCGCCGCCTCCTCGGCCTCGACGAGATCCATCACTACGACTGCTATGTTCCCCTCGCCCAAGACGTGCCCTTGCGGCACACCTGGGACGAGGCGGTGGGGCTCGTCGTCGGCGCCCTCGAGCCGCTCGGCGCCGATTACTGCCGGCGCCTCGAGGCGGGCTTGAGGGGGCGGTGGTGCGACCGCTACCCGAATGCCGGCAAGCAGTCGGGGGCGTTCAGCTCAGGAACCTACGACTCCGATCCCTACATTCTCATGAACTTCCAGGAGGAGGGGATCGAGCACGTCTTCACGCTCGCCCACGAGGCGGGCCACTCGATGCACACCCGTCTCTCCGCCGAGGCGCAGCCCTACCAGCTCGCCGGCTACACGATCTTCGTCGCCGAGGTGGCCAGCACCTTCAACGAGCAGCTCCTCGCCCGGGCGCTCCTCGCCAAGGCGCGGACGCCTCGCGAGCGCGCGGCGATCCTCTCCCGGGAGATCGACGGCATCCGGGCGACGATCGTCAGGCAGACGATGTTCGCGGAGTTCGAGCGTCTCACCCACGCCTCGGCCGAGGCCGGGCAACCGTTGACGCTGGAGCGGATCCGCGGTCTCTACCGTGAGCTGCTCGACGCCTATTTCGGCCCGCGGTTCGTCGTCGACCAGCAGCTCGAACTGGAGTGCCTGCGGATCCCGCACTTCTACAGCCCCTTTTACGTCTACAAGTATGCCACCGGGCTGTCGGCCGCGATCGCCCTGTCGGAGCGGGTGGCGAATGGTGGGCGGGCTGAACTCGACGCCTATCTCGGCTTCCTCCGTGGCGGATGTTCGCGATGGTCGCTCGAACTGCTCCGGGATGCCGGCGTCGATCTCGAGCGGCCGGAGCCGGTCGCCACGGCACTGACGAGGTTCGCCTCCCTCGTCGATGAACTCGAGCAGACGCTCTGCGGTTGAATGGCCGGCCGGCGTGCGTGGTACACTCGGCATTCAATCCGGAGTTTCCGCCGCTGATGCCCACCCCCGACACCGCGCCCTCAGGGCCGGTCGATCCGTTCTCGTCGTATCGCGTCCCCGCGGGGTCGCACGACGAGTTTTCCACGGCCGGTGAGCCTCGCCCCCACTGGCGCCGGCTGGCCTCGATCCTCCGTCAATGGGATCCGGCGGAGCTCTCCGAACGCTGGGAGCAGGCGCGGCGGCTGATCCGCGACAACGGCGTCACCTACAACATCCACGATGATTCCCAGGGGGGACAGCGGCCCTGGGTGCTCGATCCGATTCCGCTGATGATCGCCGCCGACGACTGGAAGGGAATCGAGGCGGGGATTCGCCAGCGGTTGCGGGTGCTCGACGCGCTCCTGGCCGACCTCTACGGCCCGCAGCATCTCATCAAGGAGGGGGTGGTGCCGGCCGAGCTTGTCCTCGGCCATCCGGCGTTCCTCCGCTGCTGCCACGGCATCCGGCTGCCGGGGGGGCGTCATCTCCATCTTCACGCCTCCGTCCTTGCCCGTCACGGCGACGGCCGTTGGCACGTCCTCGGCGACAGGACGGGCGTGCCGCACGGCCTCGGCTACGCGCTCGAGAACCGACTGGTCGTCTCGCGCCTCCTCCCGTCGGCGTTCCATGAATCGCACGTGGAGCGGCTGGCGCCGTTCTTCATCGGGTTGCGATCGATGCTCCGGGCCCTCGACACCGGGCGCGACGTGCCGCGGATCGCGCTGTTCAGCCCCGGGCCGTCGAGTGCCACCTGGTTCGAGGATGCCTACCTCGCCCGCTATCTCGGGCTACCGCTGGTCGAGGGGGGGGATCTCGCCGTCCGCGAGGACCGTGCCTGCCTGAAAACGCTCGGCGGCCTCGTGCCGATCGATGTCCTCTTCCGCCGGGTCTTCGATCGCGAATGCGATCCACTCGAATTGGACAGCGGGGCGCTGGCCGGCACGCCGGGGCTCGTGCAGGCCGTGCGCGGTGGCCGCGTGGCGTTGGCCAATCCCCTCGGCAGTGCGCTGGTGGAATCGCCTGGATTCGTGGGATACATCCCCGCGGTCGCTCGGCGTCTCCTCGGCGAGGAGTTGCTTCTTCCGTCGCCGCAGTCGTGGTGGTGTGGTCGTCCCGAAGGGCTCTCTCATGTGCTCGCCCAATTGGATGAGCTCGTCGTCGAGCCGGTCGTCGCGACTCTGGCGGGGCCCAAGCGGTATGTCCCGCGACTTCTCGACGCCGCGGGGCGCGAGGCGCTCGTGAACCGGATCCGAGCCCGCCCGGGCGACTGGGTGGGGAGGGAGATCGTCGAGCGGTCGGTCGCCCCCTGCTGGGATGGCAGACAAGTCGTGGCCGCGCCGGTCGTGCTCCGGCTGTTCTCGGCGGCGACTCCCGATGGTCCCATCGTGATGCCGGGGGGCTTGGCCCGTCTCACGCTCCGCGGGGGCGGGGCGGGGGAGTTGGCGATGTTCTCCGGGCAGGGGTCGAAGGACGTGTGGGTGCTGTCGCCGGGGCCGGTGCAGCCGGTCTCGCTCCTGCCGCCCCCCGGCCAGCCTGTGCCGCTGCGGCGCAGTGGCAACGATCTCCCCAGCCGCGTCGCCGATCATCTTCACTGGCTCGGCCGGCATGTCGAGCGGGCCGAATCGGCCGCACGACTCCTCCGCACGGTGTCGACGCGGGTCGCCTCGGAGAGCACGCTCGAAAGCTCGTCGGCTGTCGCGCGACTGCTCGCCACGCTCTCCGAGCCCCCGGTCGTCCGCCCCGAGTGGCAGGAGCCGGGGCGGGCGGAGACGCCCGCGGAGATCGCCGCCGAGGTGCAGTCGCTGGTGTTCGACGAATCGCGTCCCACGAGCGTGGCGGCCTCGATCCGGGCGATGTGGCAGATGGCCAGCGTCGTCCGCGATCGGATCTCGATCGATTCCTGGAAGATCCTCTCCCGGCTCCGCCGCGACGGGCTGGCCGATCTTCGCGCCGGGGTTGGCGGGGCTCCGGTCGTCCTCGTCCATGACGGGGATGTCCTCTCGTTCCTCGACATGCTGATCCTCGACTTCTCCGCCTTTGCCGGTCTCGGTACCGAGAGCATGACGCGTGGGCCGGGCTGGAGGTTTCTCGACATGGGACGCCGGCTCGAGCGGGCCACCGGCATGGTTCATCTCCTCCGCAGCACCGTCGTCACGGCACGAGCCGACGAGCAGCGGATCGACGAGATGCTGTTGGAGATCGCCGACAGTTCGATGACCTACCGCAACCGCTACCTCGGCACGCTCCAGGCGGCCCCGCTGGTCGATCTCCTCCTCACCGACGAGACAAACCCCCGGAGCGTCGGTTTCCAGGTGGCGGCGCTTGAATCGCACGTCGGATCGCTCCCCCGCGACGTCGGATCGCCGGTCCTCGCCGACGAGGAACGGGCGGCCATGGCGGCGACGGGGCTGCTCCGTCTGGCCGATGTATCGGCGCTGGTCGTCCCCGACTCCGACGGTGCCCGCGGGCAACTCGACCGGTTGCTCGTCCGCCTCGAAGGGCACCTCCGCGATCTCTCGGTCGCCATCACACACCGTTATCTTGTTCATGCCATGCCGCGCCGGCGTCTCGGCGACCTGATGGAGTCGAGCGATGCCAGTGAATGATGTCATCCCCCAGGTGGTCGTGGTCGGTCGGCCGAACGTGGGGAAATCGAGCCTTTTCAACTGGCTGATCGAGAAGCGCATCGCCATCGAGGATCCGACGGCCGGCGTCACCCGAGATCGCCTCGTCCAGCGGGTGAGCCTCGAAGATCGGGTCTTCGATCTCGTCGATACCGGCGGGATGGGGTTCGACGATCCCGATGGGCTTACCACCCAGATCGACGCCCAGATCGCCTCCGGACTCACCTCCGCAGCCTTGATCGTGTTCGTGGTCGAGGTTCGCAGTGGCCTCCTGCCGGCCGACCGCGAAGTGGCCCGTCGCGTGCGATTGACCGGGGCGCCCGTCCTTCTGGTGGCAAACAAGGCCGACGACCCGAAGTACGATCTCCTCGCCCATGATTTCGACGAGCTCGGCTTCGGCGATCCGCTGATCGTCAGCGTCCGGCAAAACCGCAACCGCGCCGAACTCGTCGACGAGATCGTCGCGCATCTCCCCGAGGCTTGGCCCGAGGAGGCCGAAGGGGCGGCGCTACCGGAAATGAAGCTGGCGATCGTCGGTCGCCGCAATGTGGGAAAAAGCACCTTCACCAATGCTCTGGCCCATGAGGAGCGGGTGATCACCAGCCCCGTTGCCGGCACTACGCGCGACAGCGTCGACGTCCGCTTCGAGGTCGACGGTCATTCGTTCCTGGCCATCGACACGCCCGGCCTGCGGCGGACGAAGAGCCGGACGACCGACCTCGACTTCTATTCCACCCACCGTGCCGAACGGAGCATCCGTCGGGCCGACGTCGTCCTCCTGTTCCTCGATGCCTCCGAGCCGATCGGACGGGTCGATAAGCAACTCGTCGATACGATCCTCGAGGAGGCCAAGCCGGTCGTGTTCGTGATCAACAAGTGGGATCTCTACGCCGGCGAGGTCGACCGCAAGGAATGGGACGACTACCTTCGCGAGACGTTCCGCTCGATGCCGTGGGCGCCGGTCGAGTTCACCACGGCGACGTCGGGGCGGAACGTGAAGACGGTCGTCGACACCGCGCAGCGGCTCTTCCGGCAGAGCAGCACCCGC
>CANGGT010000098.1 GCA_947453375.1 Planctomycetaceae bacterium | reverse complement strand
CGCTCGACCTCGGCACCGGCGATTCGTTTTCTGGGTACGGATCAAACGCCGTCAGGAACGGCGGCGTAGTCAACATTAATGGTGACGTCACGCTGGGGAATCTGGGCACCGAGTCAGACGGCGTGATCAATCTCAACTCAGGCACACTGACGGCCAGCGGCCTTACCCTCGTCGGGCCCAGTTCATTGACACGGACTGGCGGTCACTACGCAGTCGGTAACCTCTATCTTTCCAACGGCGCCACGCTCACCTACAGCGACGGTGACGCGATCACGAACTACCTCTCCATTGACGGCATCAGCAGTAGCTTCGCCGAGTACGAGCCGCTCTCCCTCAACTCCCTCTCGATCACCAACGGCGGCGTTCTCAGCCTCCACGCCTTCACGGGCTCGGGTGCGATCAGTAACTGGGGCCTCCGCCTCCCGGGCGACAGCCAGTCGTTCCTCGAGACGCTCATCACCGGCAGCCGAATCACGGGGAGTTTTGGGCCGATGTCGGTGTTCTACGACCCGACGTCGAACTACACGTTCGTGACCGCGATCGCCGCCGTCCCGGAAATCGATCCTGCCGGGATCGGCTCGGTGATCGCACTCGTTTCCGGCACCCTCGCCCTCCTCGAGCGGAGGCGGAGGCGTTCAGCCTAGCGCGGCCTCTACCGCGACTGCCCTCGTCGGTTTCCCGTGGTGTTGTTGGCGAGCGCCTCTCTCCCTTGTCGGCGAGTTGATCTCGACGGGATAGCCTCCCAACTGGCTGCTTGGTCACGGCCCCTGCCTCCGAGGCGTGCCGCGACCGCGAATGACGGCACGAGACTGGACTACGCGCTCGTCCGCGCGACCTTCCTTTCCCCTTTTCAAGAAACAGGCACATTCATGAACGGCATTGGGATAATCAGACGGCTTGGGGTGCTCTCGGTGGCTGCATTCTGGCTTGCAGCGCCTCTGGCCATGGGGGAAACCTATCGTTTTCCCCTTGACCAACAGATCAACGTCGGTAGGGGCGATGTCATCTTTCCCTCGGCCCCGCAGGTCACTTTCGAGAGTGAACCCTCCGGAGGATTCGCTCGCTTCCATCTGACAGCCGGTAATGGACAAGGCCAATACTACTGGGGGCCGTCTCTCTACCTTCCCAATGCAGGAATCACCTCTCTCGATCTCACTCACCCTGACAGCATCGTCGAATTCGATGCACGTTACTACCAAGACTTGGCAACGAACACGAATCCTTATGGCGATGCACCGGTATTTTGTCTCCTGACCGACACCAGCTTCAAAACAGTCGCCACCTACGCGTACTATTGGTCTGCCTACGAATGGCAGCACATCGCTTTCCATCCGGCATCCTATGGTCCATGGTACTGGGGCGACGCCGCCTTCGATCTCTCGCGTGTCGGCATGATTGGCTTTTACGGCACTGACTGGTATGGAACGGGTAACGACTACGTCGACTTCAGAAACGTGTCGATCTCCGCTGTCCCGGAAATCGATCCTGCTGGGATCGGCTCGGTGATGGCGCTCGTTTCTGGCGCCCTTGCCCTCCTCGAGCGGCGGAAACGGCTGGCCTAATTCGCTCTCGGGAGCGACGGTCAGCGTCGGACGGGCCCGGCGGTTCTGAGGAGCCGCCGGGTCCCCGCCCCTCAATACTCCTCGCCATCCCCGCCGGCGTCGCCCGGCAGGACCAGCGGCTTCGGCTTGTGGCGCACCGTCCGGGTGAGGTTCTCCTCGCGGAGAAGCTCGACCGCCGCTTCGAGGCTCATCGCGCCGAGATCGCCGTCGAGCCGGTCGCGGAGGCTCACCGTCCCCGCGGCCTCGTCGCGCGGCCCACAGACGACCATCATCGGGATCAGATCGAGCTGCGCGGTGCGGACCTTCGCCCCGAGCTTCTCAGGGGCCGCATCGAGGCCGACGCGGAGCCCTGCGGCTTCGAGCCGGGCCTTCACCGTCCGGGCGTAGGCCTCGCTCTTCTCGCTCACCGGCAACACGCGCACCTGCTCGGGCGCCAGCCACAGCGGGAAGGCCCCGGCGAAGTGCTCGATGAGGACGCCGACGAACCGCTCCAGGCTCCCCAGCGGTGCCCGGTGGATCATCACCGGCTTGTGACGGGCGTTGTCGGCGCCGATGTACTCGCAGTCGAAGCGCTCGGCGCTGGGGAGGTTGTAGTCGAGCTGGACGGTACCGAGCTGCCACTTGCGGCCGAGGGAGTCGTGGACGACGAAGTCGATCTTCGGCCCGTAGAAGGCGGCTTCGCCGAGCTCCGGCTCGCAGCCGGGGAGATTCATGCGGCGGGCGACCCGTTCGATCGCCCCCTCCGCCTCGGCCCAGCGCTCGGGCGAGCCGACATACTTGTCGCTCTTGGGATCGCGGAAACCGAGACGCACCGAGAAGTTGGAGAACGCCAGGCTGTTGAGGACTTTGAGCGTGAAGTCGATGCAGCCCTCGACCTCCCCCTCGACCTGCTCCGGCATGCAGAAGATGTGGGCGTCGTCCTGCGTGAACCCGCGGACACGCGTGAGTCCGCCGAGCTCACCCGACTGCTCGTAGCGGTAGACGGTGCCGAACTCCGCCAGTCGGAGCGGGAGATCCTTGTAGCTCCGCGGCCGCGCCTTGTAGATCATCGTGTGGTGCGGGCAGTTCATCGGCTTGAGGAGATACTGTTCGTCCTCCTGCATCACGATCGGCTTGAACTGGCTGTCGGCGTAGTAGGGATAGTGGCCGGAGATCTTGTAGAGATCGATCTTGCCGATGTGGGGCGTGTAGACCGCCTGGTAGCCCCGCGCCGACAGCTCCTCGCGCACGAAGGTCTCGAGCGTGCTCCGCAGGAGCGCGCCTTTGGGCATCCAGAGGATCAGCCCCGCGCCCACCAGGGGGCTCGTCGTGAACAGGTCGAGCTGCTTGCCGAGGACGCGGTGATCGCGCTTCCGCGCCTCCTCGAGCGCCGCCAAGTGGGCGTCGAGATCTTCTTGCGTGAACCAGGCGGTGCCGTAGAGCCGCTGGAGCTGGGCGTTGTTGGCGTCCCCCTTCCAGTAGGCGCCGGCGATGCTCGTGAGCTTGAAGGCGCCGATGCAGCCGGGGCTCGGAACGTGGGGCCCGCGGCAGAGATCGACAAACTCCCCCTGCCGGTAGAAGGAAAGCGACGGATGCTCGGCGAGGCCCGTCTCGATGTGCTCCGCCTTGAGGGGCTGGTTCAGCCCGGCGATGATCTTCACCGCCTCCTGCCGCGGCACCTCGACCCGCTCGAACGCCTCGTCGGCGGCGATGATCTTCCGCATCTCCTCTTCGATCCGGGGGAGATCGTCGTCGGTGATCGGCTGGGACGCCCGCATGTCGTAGTAGAACCCGGCCCCGACCGTCGGCCCGAAGGCGAGCTCGACTCCCGGAAACAGGCGCATCACGGCCCGGGCCATGATGTGGGCCGCCGAGTGGCGCATCACCGGCAGGGCCCGCGGGTCGCCCGGAAAGAGCCATTCGATCAGCGTCTCGCCTTGCTCCGGAAGCGGAGCGTCGAGCCCGACCGTCTTCCCGTCGAGGAGGGCGGCGATCGGCGGCAACTTCTTCTTCCCGCCACCGGCCACGCCGACGGCGACATCCGCCAATCGGGAACCCTGGGGAAACTCGCGGGAATAGCCATTCGGGAAGCGGACGGTGGGCATGGTGGCGGACGGGGGTGGGAGGGCGGGAGGAGGTGGAAGGGCGGAACCAGAGAGCCCGGCGGCAGTATCCCTGCCGATCCCGGCAGGCCACAAGGCCGGTCGTGGCAGGGATGGAGAGGCCCCCACCAGGAACGGTTTCGCCGTTGGGCCGACGGCCAGCTTTCGCTACCCTCCCCCCCTTCCGGTCCGTCCCGGTGCCCCCGCCTCGCCGCTGGCGGGTTGCCGGTCCGTGCGCCGTCTCCTCCGGGAACCGCCCATGCACGCCGCCGCCCGACGCTCTCCCCGCCGCTGGTCGAGACCACGGGCGTGCCTCGTGATCCTCGCGCTCGCGGCCGCCATGCTCACCGCCGGTCGCGCCGCAGCCGAGCCGATGGGGACGCTCAAGCTCGATCATTCGCTCGACGTGCGCGGGCTGACGGACCTCGAGCCACAGCGGCTCGCCGCCGCCCTCGCCGCCGCCCTCGCCGCCGACAACGACCTCCTCCTCCTCTCCCGCCCCCAGGCCAATCGCCGGCTGTTCCTCTCGGCGGTCGGCCGCAAGGCGACGCTCGCGCTCCAGCACGCTGGATTCGAGGAGGCGAAAGCGACAGCGTCGGTCGAGGGGAGCGCGACGGGGGAACGGATCGTCATCGATGTCGCCGCGGGGCCAAGGGTGATGGCCGCCGGCGTGGAGATCACCGGCCTTCCCGACGACCTCGCCGGTGGATTGCAGCGTTGGATCCAGGGACAGCGCCCACCGGCAGGGGCGCTTGCCGAGACGGTCGAAGGGACCGATGGCTGGGGAGGTACGCGCTGGCTCGACGAGAACGGGCAACCGGTGACGATGGAAGCCCCGCTCTGGACGCGCGGCCAACCGGCGTCGTTCGATCCTCCCCACCTCAAGCAGATCCGCACGGCGATCGGCCGGTTTCTCCGCGACCAGGGGCGTTTCAGCGCCGCGGTGCTCGTGGAGGATCGCGGGCCGACCGGCCTCCTCGCCGGGCTCTCGAATCTCGCCGCGGCTGCACGCCTGCACGGCGCTGCGGCCGGCACCGCCACCGTCGGGGTCGCCGTGAAGCCGGGTCCGGCCGGCGCCATCCTCGCCGTCACCGTCACGAATCTCCCTCCGGCGGCGGTCCTCGACGATGTCCGCTTGCCCGCCGGCACGAGGACCACGCGGGAGAATCTCCTCGCGGCGCTCGGAATCACCCCCGGTGCCCCGGTCACGGAGCACGACAGGCTGGCCTGGAAGCAACGGCTGCGGATGTCGGGTCGATTCGTGCGGTCTGACGTGACGCTCGAGCCGTCGGCCGATAGTGGGAATGGCGTTACCGCCGTCTTCGATCTCGAAGACTACGCCTCGGTCGGAGCCCTGGGGACTCCTCTCTCGCCCGAAGAAGCGGTGATGCTCCGCTTCCGCGAGTGGCTCGTCGCCACGCTCTCCGGCGACGAGGATCTCGTCGCCTCCTGGGAACGAGCGCCGAATCCGGGCGAGACGATCACCGTGGGGCAGCCGACCGGCGAGTTCATCCTCTCCTCCAACGACGGGATGCTCGGTTCGCTCATGCCAAAGAGCGGCGACGCGTGTGGCGTGGCGGTCACGTGCGACGGGATCGGCTGCTTCCTTCCTGGCCAGGCCGGCCGGTTCGAGATTCCCCTCCCCTCGCAGGGCCGCCTCACCGCACAGGTCGCGCTTTCGCTTGCGAGCAAGGAGACGGGGGAGCAAGGGAAGAAACCGGAGCCTGGCTACCAACGCAAACTCACGCTGGGAGTCGGGTATGCGACCCGGTCCAAGCCGACTGCCGCGCCATTTGCAATCACGGCCTGCATCGAACCTGCCGCCTGCCTCGCCATCGTCCACGAGGGAGAGGCGAAAACCCGCTGGGAAGGGGAGACGCTCGTCGTTGAAGCGACCGACCTCGTGGCCCGCTTCGACGGCCCGACCGGCCAGCTGCTCGTCGTCGAAACCTCAGCCGGCCAACGATTCACGATCCGCGCCGCCACCGGCGATTTGGCGACGACCCTCGCCGCGCTTCGCACCGGCGCCGGGGAGGATCGGGCCCAAAGCGATGCCCTGCTCACCTCGGGTATCGATTTCTTCACCGCCACCACCACGGCGGCTGCCTTCGACAGGACATTCGCCGCCAGCGGCCTGGCGGCGGGACGCGGCTCCCCCCGAGAGCGCTTCGAGCACGTGGCCAGCTGGCTCCACCAGGCCGAACTGTCGGACCGGGGCGCGAGAGCCGAGGCGGTGATCGCCAAGGTGGTGGCAGCCGAAACGAGCTTTCCCGATCGATTCCTGAAGCTCGTCGACATCGTCCGGCGGATCGGTGCTGCGGGGGGCTTCAACGAGGCCGACGCGCTCCTCGCCAGCACGCTCGCGGCCGGCGACGGGGAGAGTCAGCTCGAGATTCCGGGCGAAAAGGTCAGCGATGGAGACCCGCTGATGAATGCGGGGAAGCTCGCCGCGACAGCCCTCTGGCGCGCCGTCGAGGCAACCTGCGGGCGCGACTGCTGGCTGGCGAGCCTGACACGGCTCTCCGCCCTCGCCGCCGCCCGCGACCCGGCCACGCTCGAGGAGCTCGCCACGTTCATGCAGTCGGAACAGGCCGGGCCGATCGCCTACCTGACGGCCGCCGCCGGTGTGCCGATCCCGGTGATGGCGGCGTCGTTCGCCCGCCGCGGCGAGGAGAAGTTTTCAATGGCGGCCTTCCACGCCGACTGCGTTGCGCCACTGATGCTCCTCCATCCCTCGGGGCTCGACCGAAGTCTGGCCGTCATCCTCCGCACCCTCAGCGACGAAGACGCCCGACTCCTCGGCAAGATGACGATCGGCGACCCCGATTTCCTCCTGCCGCTCGTCCAAGATCAGCGGGCGCAGCCCTCGGAGGCCGCCGCGACCGCATCCCTCCCCGAGAGCCTCGATCGCTGGTGGGAAGCAAAGCTCGGCAAAGTGGTGGCGACGGCCCTCCACGACAAGGTATCGCCGCGGACCGCCGCGGCCCCGGCCGATGACGCGGCGCCTGTCCGCTAACGCTTCCGTCAACCTCTTCCGGAAGTCGCCCGATGCTCACGCGTCGTCGCTGTCTCGCCGCCGCTGCCGCGTTCGTCGGCGGCCTGACCTGCCGCGATCCCAGCGCTCAGCCCGCTGACAGCGATCTTCCCTTCCTCGCCGACGTCCAAACACCGCCGGCAGGCCCGACCGACGACTGGCCTCCATCGCTCCTCGTCGGCGTTGATGGCGCACCGATCGCCACCTGGCAGGAATGGCTTCCCGAGCGGGAGCGGATCCGCGCAGCGTGGCTCGAGTTCCTCGGGCCCTTTGAAGTGGCGGAGCCCGGCCACGAGTATCAGCTCCTCGCCGAAGATCTCGCGGCAGGGTGCCGGCGCCGCTCGATCCGCTATGCCACCGAGCCGGACGAGGAAGTCGACGCCTGGCTACTTATCCCCACCGACGAGGCCGCGCGGCCGGAGCGTGGCTGGCCCGGCGCCGTGGTTTTCCATTCCACGACCGACGAAACCATCGACGAGCCGGCCGGCACCGCTGCCTCCGACGCCGTTGCGATCGGCACCTGGCTCTGTCAGCGCGGGTTTGTCGTCCTCTGCCCACGCTGTCACTTGTGGAACACGACCCCGGCGCACCGGCTCGATCTTCCCGGCGCCGTGGCTCGGCTCGCACAGCGCCATCCCGGCGCCCGCGGGATGCGGAAGCTCCTCCACGACGGAATCCGCGCAGTCGACATTCTCCGCACGATCGACGGTGTCGATCCGACCGCGATCGTCGCTGCCGGCCATTCGCTCGGCGCCAAGGAGGCGCTCTATCTGGCCGCCTTCGACGACCGCATCAGCAGCGCGGTGTTCAGCGAAGGGGGAATCGGCCTCGGATTCTCCAACTGGCACGATCCCTGGTATCTCGGCGACGCGATCCGCGATCCGGCCTTCCGGCTCGACCACGTCCAGCTCCTCGCCCTCACCCTCCCCGGCGGGCTGCTGATCCTCGGCGGGGAGGCGGGCCCGGGAGCGGCCGATGGCGACCGTTCCTGGGGGCATATCGCCCGGGCCCTGGAGGTCGGCCGGCTGGAGCGGGATCGCCCCCGCCTAGGGCTCTTCAATCACCGCGGCGGCCATGCGATCCCCCCGCCGGCCCGGGAGCTTTTGCTCGACTGGCTGGCAGGTTGTGCCGGTGGCGCCGGGGGGTGAGGGGCGGCCGATCCCTGCCGCCGGGCCGCGGGGAACGGCTTGCTTGACGGCACCCGTTTCAGGATCCAAACTCCATGAGTTCCGAGCGGGCGATTAGCTCAGTTGGTTAGAGCACTAGCTCGACAAGCTAGGGGTCATAGGTTCGAGTCCTATATCGCCCATTTTTTACGCCTGAAAAGCCATCCATGGCCTTTTCAGGCTGGGTAGCCCGAGCGTCCTGCTCGGCTTCACGCCGGGAAATCCATTTCCCGAATCGATCGAACCCGCGGTGACCCCCAGTGGTGGCCGCGGGTTTTTCGTTTTCTTCCGCGCCTCCCGTGCGCCGGAATAGGCGCCGCCTTGAAGGCCACCGGTCGGCGTGCCATCGGCACTACGGTCTCGATCCCCGGCAGCCCAGGCCCGACGGCACCCAGTGGACCGGTGCCGAGATCAAGAGTTCCTGTCGGCTCGCGGCCCTGCTCGACGTGCCACTCGTTCAGTCCGCCCAGAACGTCGTGCCCGTGGCTGTTACTGCGGGAGGCAAGTTCGAGTCGCTCCGGCAGTGGGCCTCGGGTCGGTGCCTTTCAGCGGATCGGGCAGGTGTCTACTCGCGGGTGGAGATGAGCAGCGGCGGTCGAGGGCGGAGAGTGCTGCGGGAGCCGGGGGTGAACTAAGTAAGCCGGTAAAAGCAGAGGGGAGCAGGCCAACATGGAGCCTGCTCCCCTCGCGGGTGAGTCTCGAATCGTCAGCTTGGGTCAAGACGCCTTCAGCCGACGACGCTCAAGGAGGCCGAGGGCGCCGGTGACGAGGGCGAGGACCGAGCCCATGCCAGCGGGGTCGATCTCGGGGACAGCCAACGTGCCGAGCTCCCGAACCACCGCGTCCGCCGACAAGGTGACGTCGCTGAATTGAAAGAATTCCACATGGTGGAAATCAGTGATGTAGCCCCCACCGGAGAGCTGCATCCAGGTGAGATCCTCGGAAGAACCGAGCAATGAATAGGAGGCGAGGACATCGCCCAACACCACCACGTCGCTGCCCGCATCGCCCCAGAGGATGTCGTTGCCGAGACCTCCCCGGATCGTGTCGTCTCCGCCGGCACCATGAATGAGATCATCGATGATGCCGGCAACATCGCCCAGCAGAAGGTCGCCGGCTTGTCCGCCCCAAATCGGCATGCCTTCCACTTGAGCCGCCAGGGAGATGCCCTGGCTGCCCCAGCCAATCTGGTGGTAGGAATTGTCGGCGCTGTCGCGGAAAATAAGGTAATGGTAGGAGCCGTCGGCGCCTCGCGCGGGGTGGAGAACGATGTCCTCGTCGAGCTGGATCGTTTGCTTTATCCAGCCAGCCGGAAGCACGGCATCGGCGAAAGCGGCGGACACTTGCGATTGGTCCATCTGACCGCTGGCATGCATGAGGTAGGTGTTATCCCACTGATCCTTCACCAGATACCGATCGAGTTTGACAGCGCCGAGGGTGTTCGACGGAACTCCTCCTTCGTTGGCGTAGAACTTCATGTTCTGCGCCTTGAAGTTCACGGTTATCTTGACAACCCCTTCGCCGGGGGTGGTGACGAGGTTGCCGGCGTAATAAGCGTTCGCTGCGGCCAGCCCCGAGTAGTCTGCGGAGTTGTAAGGCCAGAGGGCGTTGATGGCCGCTGACATGGACCCCCACGTGTAGCCGTCGCTGGTCTGGATGTACGTGGTGACCCCGTCCGGCGCACCCGGCGAGGCGATGAAGTCCGACTCGTTGAACTGCAGGTTGCGGGAGGTGTTCTTGATATAGGGCAGAGGCGGAGTGTAGCCGGTCCAGTCGGCATCGGAAATTTCATGGTCCGGGTTGGCGGGATCTTCGCTGCTTTTGTAAGTGTTGACGGGCAACCGTGGGTCGGTGAGTATCGTGCGCCCGTCGATGATCTCCTTGGCCTCCTCGAGTTGCACAAACTCGGCGACAGAAATGCCGGCGAAGAATGTCCACAAGAGGGCGAACAGGGCCGGTTTCTTCAGCAACGTTGCCGATGGGACACCGAGGACCCGGAGCGTGAGGCTGATCAAGATGGTGCCCACCGAGACGTTCAAGAGGAGGTTGCCCGCGGAAGCGTTCGAGCCGATCAGCGTGAACGCTTTCGGCCCCGACATGCCATGGCCCAAAAAGGGGCCGGTATTGCGGTCGGAGATTCCGAATCTCTCCAGGCCGCTGGAGAGGCTTCACACCGAGAGATTCCAAGTCGTGCCGACCCAGCAGGAGGAGAGCGCTTCGGCGGGCGACGAGCGGAAAAAGCCTAGCAGACCGTGGACACATTTTGTTCCGGACTGTTTTCCACGGATGAGAACCTCCGGTTTTCACGGTCGCTGGGCGTCTGCGGTCGTATCCCTGGAATCGGCCACCAAGCTCATCCTCGACACCAAGCACACGTCCTTCCGCAACGTCGCCCGGGTTCGCAGCGAAGCGTCGGGATACTGGCGGACGGAAACCCTCCCCTTTCTAGAGCCGGGCGTCAGACTGCTCCCCCAGAACAAGCTCGCGGGCTTCGACGCACGGATGAGCCAGCCCCAACAAGAGCTGCTCGGTGCCGCCCGTGAACTCTCCGGCCAATACGAGCAGATCAAGAACGAATCCCGGCGACGACTCGGCACGCTTTTCAATCCAAGCGACTATCCCGCCACGCTCGACTGGGTGTTCGACCGGCTTGGGTTTCTTGTACCAGGCGATTTGAGGGTTCAGGGTTGGGTCTGACCCAGGCACACAGCCGCTTGTGTGGATAAAGCACGCGTCCAATCAGGCGGTAGCGGTTGCTGCCCACATCGAATACCACGCAGTTGCCAACCTGATCCGCCGAACCAAACGTCTGCTTGAGCCCCGCAACGGTCGTCACCGGACGCGAGCCACCGCCCAATTGCGACCGCATCGGCCCATGCCAACGGCCGCGTCTGCCGCAGCGTCCCGTTGCGCTTTCTGTAGCGGCAATTGCGCGAACTGTAGGCCTGCAGCCCGTTTCGTGCGCGCCCACGACCCGTTTCGTGCGCGCCATGCCCGTTTCGTCCTTTTGTGGTCTTCGGCCGCTTGCACACCTGAAGGGGGGGCGTACAACGCATCCGGGACCGATTGCATCAACTCCTCACCTGAAAGACTGGACGCATGGAAAGGTTCGTTTTTACCAGAGCCTTCGCTGTGGTGCTTGCCGCAGGACTCGCCTCAATCGCAGGAACTGTGGAAGCTGGGATCGTCGGCCTTGCCGCCCCCTTCACAGTCGACGGCAACTATGGAATTCAGTATCTCAACTTTGACGGCACTTCCCTGACGGGCTCTGCCACTCGAGGTGCAAACAGCATTACTCTCCAGGACGTCTACAGCTATCTGACTTTCAGTGATACCGTTACCTCATCCAATTACGCCTATGACCGCACAAACTCGAAGCCTTTGGAGTTCGGCTACGGGGATGTCGTCTCAGCAGCCACTACCGATTTTACCTATCAATACGTCAGCACGCTCGTCTCTGATTCACACCTCACCTATTTCGTTGTGGGATTCTACAATAACGCCACCGTTAACAGCTTTCCCAACAGTTCGCCGGACAATGCATTCATAGCCGGTTCCAACCTCGCTTGGATGGCAGTCTCTCGAACTCCAGGTGACGGCGCCATTACAATTGCAGCCGCTGGGATCAACACCGTCGCGGGAGGTCCCATCACGGTCGGAGCATACGTCGCCCCCTCCGCTGTCCCCGAGATCGACCCCGCGACGGGCTCGAGCGCCCTCTCGCTCGTCGCCGGCGTGCTTGCGATGATCGAGCAGCGGCGTCGGCGGGCCACGCTCGTGGCTTGATCGATTCGGCCTGATCGAGCGGGCCTCTGATCGCTGACTCACAACCGGGCCTGAGCATCGCAAGGTGCTCAGGCCCGGTTCGTTTTGAGGGATCGCCGTCACCACGTCAGGCCAGCCGGCCGTCAACGATCGCCCGGACGCGGCGTCGATCCTCGTCTGTGAGCGAGTGCCAGTGGTCAATCGCGTGCGCCAGATCGGCGGGGAGTGCGACGGATTACGCGCCGCCCGTATTTTCGATCGTGGTATTTCCCGGAGAAGAGCGGGGTAGTTCGAGTCCTACACCGCCCCGGGACTGCCGCGATTCATGGTCGGACCGGCTCCCCTGCTCGAGGACTGGAAACTCGCCGGCACGACGGTCGTGGAAATCACGATCAACGGCGTTCCCGGAGGGCGCCCTCCCTCAAGCCATGGGACGACCACCGCTGGTTCATCGAGCTCCCACAGCCGATCTGCGACCGCGCCGGCATCGACACCGGTGACCACGTCGATCTCTCTTTCCACGTGAGTGTCGGACGAGTTACCTGACGAACTCGCGTCGCTGCTCGCGGAGAGCCCCCGCGCTCGACTTTCCTGGGCGAAGCTGACCCCCGCCCAGCAGCGCATGCTTCGCGAGGAGATCTCCGCTGCCAAGTCCGCCGTCACGCGCCGGTACCGCGCGGAGCGAGCGCTCGGTGAATCAGGTCCGGAGAAGTGATGGCGATCGGCCGCCGCACCATCCGCTGCAGCGGACGGCCCGCGGCCCGGCCCGGAGGGGAGCAGGCCCCCATGGAAGCCTGCTCTTCTCGCTTTCGATTCACAGGTTTCGGCGTCGCTCAGGCCACCTTCATCCGACGACGCTCGATCAGGCAGGATCCCGGCCTGATGGGAGCGCTGTCAATCAGCGGTTGCGAGCTCGTAGCAGACGATCTCTTCGGCATTGCGGAGATAGAGCCGGTTGTCGACCACGACTGGGTGATTCCACGTCTTGCCGCTGAGGGCCTCGACTTTTCCGAGCTCCTGATGCCCCTCGGGAGTCGCGCGGAGGAGGATGAGCTCCCCTTTCTCGCTCACGACGACGATCAGGCCGGAATCGGCGAGCAACAGCGCCTGTCCCTTGGCGTAGCGCCCCCCCTTCCACTTCCGCTTCCCATCTTCGAGGCCGATGCAGGCGAAGATCGCATTGTCGAAGCCGTAGATGTTGCCGTCGTGGACGAGGATGTCGTTGTAATCGGGCTTCATCTCCAGGGAGGTCCACAGCTCCTTCCCCTCGAGGCCGTTGTCGTTCGCGGAAAACTCCACGAGTCGGGTGCCGGTGCCCATCCCCGCGGGGATGAGCAGCTTGTTGCCGTCGATCACCTGCGCCTGGCAGGCCCGATACCCTTGATGCGCGAACGCGTAGTCGGAAACGCTCTTCCCGGTTGCCGGATCGAGGAGATGCGCCCCGGTGTTCGAAAGGAGGCAGAGAAGCTCCCGATCGAGAAGCGTGATTTTCTGCACGGAGCTGTAGGACATCTCGCCGGCCGGGGCCGTCCAGGCGACCTGGCCGTCCGCGACGTTGAACGCGACGATCCCCTTGTCGTCCTTGCCTCCCGCATGCACGACGACAAGACCGCCATCGACGCACGGCGAGCAGGAAAAGCCCCACATCGGCGGCTCGGTCCTCCCCGAAGCCTCCTTCAGATCGGCTTTCCAGACGAGCGTGCCATCGACGGCGTTGACTCGCACGAGGATCCCCTCGGCACCGAGGGCGTAGATCGAGCCATCGGCGAGCGTCGGCGTGCCGCGCGGCCCGAGCCCCCCGAGCGACTCGAAGAATCGCGATGGGGTCGCGAAGGACCAGATCGGCTGCCCGGTCTTGGCGTCGTAGCACGACACCACCTCGTCCTCCAGCCGCTGCTCCTGAGTGAAGAGGCGATCGGCCCCGACGACGAAGGAGCTCCACGCCGGACCGATTCGATTGCGCCAGATTTCCCGGGGCGGACGGGCGTTCCAATCGCCGTCGAAGCGTCGCCCGGTCTGCGCGCTGTTGCCCAGCGGCCCACGGAAACGGGGCCATGGCGCCCCCTCCAGGGAGACCAGCAGCGCTTGCGGATCGAGGGATTCATCGACGGTGGCCTTCTCGGCCCGGCGGATCTCTTCATCCGCCAATTGCTCGGCGGTCGGCTTCCAGCGCCAGTCGAGTCCGAACGAGAAATCGCCCCACACGCCATCGGTGCGAACGAGGGCCGAATACGCCGTGGCCAGCAGGGCCAAGCCGACCGCAAGCCAGGTGCGCCGCAGGGAAAGCATGCGACCGGAGAGAATGGCGCCGAGCGCGAACGCCGCGACCGCCATCGGAATCGTCATCACGACCAAGAGCGGCCCGCGCATCGACGGATCGCAGATCGCCTGCTCGAGCGCCACGCCGCCGACGACTCCCAGCACCCCGAGGATCCGCTCGAACCATCGCGCTCGGCTGGCCAGCACCCACCACAGCATCACCACCAAGCCGATGAGAAACGGGCCGAAGGAGGCGACCATCCAGATCATCGACGGGGCGTTGGGAACCAGCGACGGCACGAATCGCATCAGCGCCATCAGGGGCACAAGCACGATCGGAATCCACACCCGCAGCGGCCACCACGGAGCGGTACTGGCCATGCCGGGGTGGGGCTGGGTCCCCTGGGGCTCTGCCGATTCCGGGGTCGGTTGCATCTGCGGAACTCCTCCGTGAATCCCTCGACGCGCCCCAGAGCCATCGATCGCGACGGCCGCGGACGCGCCCGGCGGTCTTGCGTGCGAGGCAGGATAGCAGACGGTGGATGAAGAGCCCCGGCACCGTCACGGCGTTGATGGAATGCCTGCGAGCGCGGCACGCATTGCCAGCAAACCGTGCGACACCCGGCCCGGAAGGGCGTCCGGCCCCCGGGTGAGCGGTCGCCTGAGAACCGCTAAATCGGCGGGAAAAGGCCTTTTTGTCCCTGTGACTCCCGGACTTTCCCGGTCGGCGGCGTTGCGGCACGGAGATTGCATTGCTGGTGAGGTATCCGGTTCGAAAACCGGCTGCCATGGATTCTGGCCACTTCGGAGGTGGTCCCCGCGGCGCCCTGGTTCAACCTTCTGGTGTCGAGCGATGTGTGATCCGAGTCTGGCGGCGCCCCACGGCGTTGTCGCGTTCCCTCTCCCGCGTTGCGGGGGACGTGCGATCGTTTCCTGACCTTCGCATCGGCCCCTGTCCATCCCCGCTCAGCCCTCGGGCGGCGGGGTCTTCACGCGAGAGGAGTTTTCATGGTTCGTCTGTCGCTTGCGGCGGTCATCGCGACCGTCTGTCTGTTCGTCTGTTGTCCAGGCACTTGGGCCCAGGTCGCCGTCGAGGAACCGCCCGTTGCCATGGCTGCAACCCAAACTGTCGCCGCGCCCGCCGCGTCTCCTGCTCACCTGGCGGGTACGTACGACACCGGGTCGACCGCTTGGATCCTCGTCAGTGCAGCGCTCGTGTTCTTCATGATGCCTGGCCTTGCCCTCT
>CANGGT010000097.1 GCA_947453375.1 Planctomycetaceae bacterium | reverse complement strand
CCTTGGCAATCTCGACGAGCTGCTGATCGCCGACGCGGAGGTTGCCGGTGCGATCGCCGGGATCGACCGCACAGTCGAGCTGGGAAAACAGCGACTTGCACTCCTCCGCCATCGAGCGGTCGTCGAGGAGGCCGAGCGCCCCGCGCCGCTCGCGCCCGAGGAAGACGTTCGCCGCCACCGGGAGATCCTCGACGAGGGCCAATTCCTGGTGGATGATCGCGATCCCGGCACGCTCGGCGTCGCGCGTCCCCGTGAAGCGGGTGTCGCGGCCGTCGACCTCGAGCACCCCGGCGTCGGGCTGGTAGACGCCGGAGAGGATCTTCATGAGCGTGCTCTTCCCCGCCCCGTTCTCCCCGCAGATGGCATGGACCTCGCCACGACGGACCTCGAGCGTGACGTCGTCGAGCGCCACCACGCCCGGGAAACGCTTCGTGATCCCGAGCATCCGCACGGCGAACGGGGAGGTGGTCATCGGAGGGGAAGCCGTCGTGGGTGCGCTGGGATCAGGTCGCGGATCGGCGTGATTCCCAGACCCGGAGAAGACCGAGGAGAAACAAGGCGCAGAGGCCGGTGGCGATGCCGCCGTTGCGGCCGGCCGTCATCGCGGCGATCGCGCCGGCGAGGAGCGCGAGGGTGGGAATGGCACAGAGGCCGAGCGCCCCGGGGAGGAGCCGCGTGCCCCCCTTCGCCAGCGCCCCGAGCTGGGAGAACGTCACGGCGATCACGACGACCACGCCGACGATCAGCCCCTCGTAGACGTCGGCCCCGGTCTTGATGATCTTCGACACCGCGTCGATCACGACGCGGAGGAAAATCGCCCCGAGCACCGTCCCGGGGACGGTCCCCACGCCCCCAGAGAGAGAACAGCCGCCGACGACGGCTGCGGCGATCGCGTTGAGCTCGTGACCACGCCCCTGGTTCACCGGCGCCGCGACTGATTCGTTGGCGACGTAGAACAGCCCGGCAAGCGCCGCGGTCATCGCGCCGAAGCAGTAGGCGAACCACTTCACGTTTTCGGTGCGGATCCCGGCCAATCGGGCGGCCTGTTCGTTGCCGCCGAGGGCATGAATGTGCCGGCCGAGGACGGTGCGCGTGAGGAGCAGCCAGGTGAAAAGGGCAAGGAGGGCGAACACCGCCACGGGGATCCAGACGTTGTCGCGGATCGTCTTGAAGATCGGATCGGAGACGTTGATCTGGGCGCTCTTGGTCCCCACGACGCCGAGCGTGCAGCTCTCGCACAACGCCCGCGCGAAGCTCCGCAAACCGACGAGCGTGGCGAGGGTGGCGATGAACGGCGGCAGACGCACCGCCGTGATCAGCCAGGTGTGAAGCGTGCCGACGAGAAACCCGGTCAACAGGGCGGCAAACACCCCTACCCCGACCACCGCCGGCCCCACCGCCTTGAACGCCATGATCTCCTTCGGCGCCAGCGCCAGCATCGTCGTCGCCGCGATCGTCCCCGACAGCGCGATCATCGAGCCCGAGGAGAGATCGATCCCGCCGGCGATGATCACCACCGTCGCCCCGAGGGCGAAGATCCCGAGCAGGGCCGTGTTGCGGAGGATGTCGGTGAGGCTCTGCCAGGGGAGGCGGAAGTAGCTGTGGTTGGAATCAACCAGCCCCGTGAGGAGCACCGCCACGACGATCGCCGCCACGAGCGCCCATTCGGCGGTCCTCAATCCGAACCAGGCCGACCGGCGGAGGCGGGGCGCGGCGCCATCGGCCGGCGAGGCGGTCGCGACCTCGGCAGCGGGCGTGGATCGGGGGGCTTTCGGCGGCGTCATGCGAGCGAGGGGAGCGCGACCGGCCACCCGGGACGGATGGCCGGTCGATGGAGTGAGGGGGCCGGGCCAGACTGGGGCCGGGAACGCGGACGGTTTTTAGGAGCTCGTCAGGCCGTACCGGGTGAGCCATTCGCGGAACTCGGTCAGCGTCTTGAACTCGTGGGGGATGTCGGCCGGCATCTCCTCCTGCTTGATCGGCGAGCCCTCGTCGGGAACGATCAGCCGCAGGCCGGTGGTGAAGATGTCGCCGTTGTCGGTACCGAGGTTCGGGAACATGTCCTTGATGACAGCCTTGTCGTCGCCGAGCATCGCGACGAGGAGCCGGACGGTCTGGCTCCCCATCTCGAACGGATTCTGGACAACCATCGCGTCGATGAGGCCGTTGCCCATGTGCTCCAGGGCGATCGCCTGCGCATCGAAGGTGACCACGGTCGTCTTGGCGCGGACATCGCGCTCCTTGACCACCTCGGCAATCGCCGGGGCGTCGTAGGCCCAGATGCCGACGAGGGCCACGAGGTCGGCGTGGTTGGTGATCGCCGTGCGGACGTTGTCGCGGGCCTTCGCCCCCTCCATCCCGTCGGGCATCCGATCGAGTTCGGTGTAAACGCTGCCAACCGCTTCTTTGAAGCCGTCCATGCGGGCCCGGGCGTTGTCGACGTCGGTGAACCCGGCAAACTGGACGTAGCCGCCGGAGGTGACGTTGCGGGCGGCGAGAATCTTCCCGGCAGCGGCTCCGAGGAGCCGACCGCCGACGATGTTGTCAGTGCCGATGTAGTAGGGGCGGGCATCACGGAAGCGGGCCCGGTCGACGTCGCTGTCGACCGTGATCACCTTCACCCCCTTGGCGGCGAGGTTTTTCATCTCCTCGACGATGGCGGCGTTGTCGGCCTGGATGACGGAGATCGCCACGCCGGCGATGTCGGACTGGCTGGCGAACTGCCTCAGCTTCTCGATCTGCCCCTGAGCGGTGCCGTTGTTCTTCTCCATGACGGCGACAAGACCCTTCGACTCGATGCCGAAGAGTTTCGCCCCTTCCTGGAGGCCGGCGTTGCAGGCATCCCAGAACGGGTCGTCACCGTTGGTGAGAAAGATGAGCCGCTTCGTCGGTCCGCTGGCCTTGCCGGCGTTCCCCGTCGCGTCGGGGCCGGACTTCTTGGCCTCAGGCGAACACCCCACCGCCAAGCCGAGGAGGCACGCCACCGAAAGGGTCATCTGCCGTCGCGTGAACATGGTTTCCACCCTGAAGAAGCAAAACGTGAGAGCCAAAACTCGAGAAACGAAGCGCGTGAATTGACGTTCGGGATCGACGTTGGGGAAACGGACGTCGTGGACTCAGATCCGCTCCCACCCCACCGTCACCCATCCCCCAACAGGTTTCCGACCGGCTCAGTAACGTAACCCATTTTTCCTCACATGCACGAGGGGGGCTCCGGCCGAACCCGAATCCCCTCCCACGACCTCCGCCACGACAACCACATGGTCTCCGGCGGCCGCCCGGCTCGTCCCCCGGCACTCGATCCAGCCCGCCGCCGCGGCGAGGGTCGCAGTGCCCCCGGGGGTGCGAAGGGTGTCGAGGCCGGCGAAGGGATCCTCCCCCGGATTCAACGGCTTTCCGAACCGCGATAGGAGGCCGCGTTGCGACTCGCCGAGCACGTTGACCACGAACGGGACGCCGCGGTCGATCGCGGCGAGGAGATCGCGGGTGGGGGCCACCGCCACGGAGACCGATGGGGGGGAGAATCCGGCCTGCATCACCCAACTGGCGAGCATCGTCCGGTCGGCTCCGCCATCCCGCCAACTGATCACGAACAGCCCGCTCGGAATCCGCCCCAGCGCCGTGGCAATTCCCTCACCGGTCGCGGGGGGAGCGGAAGATTGGGGGGATGACGGGGAATCGGATCGCGGTTCGGCGGGATCGGGCGAAGTGACCATGGGCTCGAGTCAGCGGAGGAGGGACAGGCAGCCCCGGCAGGGGATGGAGCCGGGGACGTCTCGAGGAACTGAGGCAACGGGCGAGGCCCGGCTGATCTCCATCCTACCCTGTTTTCCGCGGCCGTGCGGGGGCGGACGAGGAGAGCAGAATGGCGATCGGAGGATCGTTTTCAGGGTCGTGTCGCGGTCGTCCGATGCCGATCTCTCTGGAGTCGAACTCGGCCTGATCCCTACAGTCGGTCGGCGTGTCGAGCCCGCTTGCCGGGATCTCACCAGGCTCCCGGCCAGCCCGTGGCCGTCGTGGTCGTCGTTGTAGCCATGAAGCGTTTCCGCCCCTTCCCCAAGCGTGCCCGCAGGATCGCCTTGGCGACCCTCTGGCTCCCGGTCTGCGCGCTGCTCATCGGGATGGCACCTGGGGCGAGCGGCCAGTCCCCCGAAACGCCCCTCCGGTTGCCTCCGCCCGTCGGCACCGCGCCGGCGATGGAGCCGGCGCCGCTGCTCTCTCCGGGGCTCGGCCTTCCGCCGCGGGACGATCCGGGGGGGTCAGGGCCGATGACAAGTACGCTCCCGAGGGCGTCCTCCCCAGGGCTCCCCGGGATCGATCCGCTCCCGCCCGTGGGGGGCGGTGGACCGGTGGTTCTCGACATGCCCTACGAGCCACTCCCCTCGGCCTCGGATGACGGCTATCTGATCCCGGGGGCTGCGTTTCCGGAGGGCTTCGACGATTTGTGGGCGCCGCGGCCGTGGTCGTGGCAACTCATGCCCAACAACCTCATCTACACCAGCTACCTCGCCGGCCCGAAGGAACCCCGTTTCGGCACCGTCTGGTACGACGACACGACACCCCCTCCCTATGCCACCACCGGGCACGAAGGCTGGCTGTGGGATTCGACGCTCGGGGGGAGGGCGTCCATCGCCCGGTATGGCTCCGATCCGGTCCTCCATCCGCAGGGCTTCGAGGTGCAGATCGAAGGGGCGGCGTTCGTCCGCCTCGATCCCCAGGACGACCGCGACCTGCGGTCGGCGGACTACCGCTTCGGGATCCCCGTCGTCTACGGCGTGGGGCGGTGGCAGACGAAGCTCGCCTACTACCACAACAGCGCCCACCTCGGCGACGAGTTCATGCTCAAGCACCCGACCTTCCCGCGGATCAATTACGTCCGCGACTGCATCGTGTGGGGCAATTCCTACTACCTCTACGACTGGATGCGGCTCTACGGCGAGGTGGGGTGGGCGTTCTTCACCGCTGGAGGGGCCGAGCCGTGGGAGTTTCAGGGGGGCGTCGAGCTGATCCAGGCCCGCCCCACCGGCGGACGGGGAGCCCCGTTCCTCGCCGTCAACGGCTTCTCCCGGCAGGAGCTCGATTGGGGGGGGAATGTCTGCGTGCAGACCGGCTGGGCGTGGCGGGGACGCCGCAGTGAGAAGCTCTACCGGATCGGGTTGGAATATCTCTACGGCTCCGATCCGCAGTACCAGTTTGTCTACAAGAACCAGAATCGGGCCGGCATCGGGATGTGGTACGACTACTGACGTCGGCCGGGCGGATGGGTGACACGCACCGGGATGACTGATCCACGGATGTGTCCCCGTCGGTGTCCCTCATCTCCATCCTGGAGCTTTCCTCCCGTGCCACTCCTGGCGATCGAGACGACCTGCGACGAGACCGCTGCGGCCGTCATCGATCGATCCCGTCGCGTGCTCTCGAGCGTCGTCGCCAGCCAGGACGAGCTTCATGCCCGGTGGCGAGGAGTCGTTCCGGAACTCGCCTCGCGGGCCCACGTCGAACGGATCGTGCCGGTGATCGACGAGGCCCTGGCCCGCTCCGGTGTCGCCCGGGAGAGCCTCGAGGCAGTCGCCGTCGCCGTCCGGCCTGGATTGGTCGGCTCGCTCCTGGTCGGCCTGTCGGCTGCCAAGGGGATTGCCGCCGTGCTCGGCTGTCCGCTCGTCGGCTACGACCACATCGCCGCCCATCTCTATGCCTGCCGGCTGGCCCACGGCGAACGGATGACCTACCCGTGTGTCGGCCTCGTCGCCAGCGGTGGGCACACCTCCCTGTTCCATCTCCGTTCGCCGCTCGAACTCGAGCGGCTCGGGGGAACGATCGACGATGCCGCCGGCGAAGCCTTCGACAAAGCGGCTGCGCTTCTCGGCCTCGCCTATCCCGGCGGGCCGTCGATGGAACGCGCCGCAGCACGCGGGAATCCCGCAGCCCATCGTTTTCCGCGGCCGCTGGCCACCGATCGGGAGCGGATGGATGTCAGCTTCAGCGGCCTCAAGACCGCCCTCCGCTACCGGGTCAGGCCTCCGGGAGCCCCCGACGACACGCCCCTTCCCACCGGGCAGGCGCTTGCCGATCTCGCGGCGTCGTTTCAACTGGCTGTGGTCGAGACGATCCTCGCGAAAGTCGATCTGGCCCTCGCCAAAACGAAGTGCCGCGTACTCGCGGTCGGAGGTGGGGTGACGGCCAACACGGCGCTGCGCGAGGCACTCGAGCGCCTCGGGAAAAAACGGCGTGTCGACGTCCTCATCCCGCCACGGGAGTTGTGCACCGACAACGCCGCCATGGGGGGGATCGCCTGGGAGCGGCTGGAGCGGGGCGAGGACGACGGCCTCGAACTCGACGTCCGTCCCGGCACCGACCGCAGTGCGGCCCGGGGACGCTGACCCCGCTTCGCTTCGAATCGCCCTGCCCGCCGCTGGACGCGGCGACCGACACATCCGGCAAACCTTCCAGCCGTCGCCTTCGTGCGACGGGACAGCCAGCCGTCTCCTCCGTGCGGCGGGACAGCCAGCCGTCGCCTCCGTGCGACGGGACAGCCAGTCGGGCGCGACCGTCAGAAACTCGAAAACTGCTCGAACTCGTCGTACTGCCGGTGCTCGAGGTTCACGAATCGCGTGAAGTCGTGCTGCCAGAGGAGCTTGGCGTCGCCGATCGGGCCGTTTCGTTGCTTGGCGATGATGATTTCCGCCTGCCCCTTCACGCGTTCCCGGTCCTCGTCGTTGGTTTGGTAGTACTCCTCGCGATGGACGAACATCACGAGATCGGCGTCCTGCTCGATGGCCCCCGATTCACGGAGGTGATTGAGCCGCGGCCGGTTGTCTCGCGACGCTTCCGCCTGGCGGTTGAGCTGGGCGAGACAGAGCACCGGAATGTCGAGCTCGCGGGACATCATCTTCAATCGCCTCGCGATCCTCGCCACCTGCTCCTGACGGGGATCACGCGGGTTGTCCGGCTCGATGAGCTGGAGGTAGTCGATGACGATCAGCGAAAGCCCGCCACGGCGTTTCTGTCGGCGGGCGACGGCGGCGATCTCGGTGAGCGTCCGCCCCGGCGTGTCATCGATGAGGAGCGGGGCGACGCTGATCTCCGCCGACTTCTCCACGAGCCGGCGGCGGTCCTCCTTGGAGATCGTTCCGTTGCGGAGCCGATGGCCGTTGACTCCCGCAACGGAGCAGAGGAGGCGGTCGGCCAGCTCCATGGCCGCCATTTCGAGGCTCACGAACAACACCGGATGGTGGTTCGTGATCGCCACATGCTCGGAGATGTTCATCGCCAGCGCCGTCTTCCCCATACTCGGTCGGGCGGCGAGGATCACGAGTTCGGAGTTGTGGAGCCCCCCGCACAACGCGTCGAGCTCCGTGAAGCCGGTCTCCACGCCCCCGAGCGTCTGCTCGTGCTTCATCCGGGCGTCCATCCGCTCGAGTACCTTGCCGAGGACCTCGTTGATCGGGGTGGCGTCGGCCGAGCTGCGGTCTTCGAGGATCGTGAAAATCTTCGATTCCGCCCGGGAGAGGAGTTCCTTCGGCTCGTCGGTCGAGTCGTAGGCGTCGCGGAGGATGTCGGTGCCGGCGTCGATCAGCGAGCGGAGGAGCGATTTGTCGCGGACGATCTGCGCGTAGTGCGTCGCGTGGGCGGCGTGGGGCACCGACTGCACGATCTCACCGATGGCGGCAACGCCACCGATTCGCTCGAGGTCTCCCTTCGATCGGAGCCGGTCGAGAACGATCGTGGTGTCGATCCGCTTCCCGCCGTCGTGGAGATCGAGGAGATGGCGGAAGAGGATCTGATGCGCTTCGTCGGCGAAGTCCTCCGGGCGGAGGACGAGGGCGACGTCGTCGCAGGCGTCAGGTTTGAGGAAGATGCTGCCGAGCACGGCCCGCTCGGCGGCCAGATCGACCGGCCGCTCGCGGAAATCGGGGGCCATCGCCGCGCCGTCGCCTTGGTCGCGGGTCCGGCGTCGCCCGCCATCCCGCTGACGATCACGCCCCTCGCCGTTTGCTCCGTCACCGCTGCGTCGTGATGCCACCTGAGCGAGCCTCCCCTGCCGTGTTCGTTCCGTCCGTTGCCCCGGGCCGCATGACGCTTCGACCGTCCGTCACGGAGCATCACTCCACCAAAAAAGAAGTGGCGTGAGCGATGAGACCGAGGGCCGATACACACGAACGTGGGCAGGGTCGCCAAGCAACCCTGCCCACCGGATCGTTGAACCACCGTGGCCGGCCAAAAACCTGGCTCGAGCCCCAGGGAAAGAGACCGCTTACTTCGCTGCTGCGTCGCCGCTGGTCGGCACCACCCACACCTTGAGATCTCCTTCGACCTCTGCCGCGAGCCGCACGCGGACGGTGTAAAGGCCCACTTCCTTGAGGGGGCCCTGAAGGATGATGTTGTCGCTGGAGATGACGAGATCCTGCTGCTTGAGCGCCCGGGCAATCTCGACCGAAGTGACGGAGCCGTAAAGGTGCCCCTCGTCGTTGGCGTTGGCCTCGATGGTGACGCTCGTACGGACGAGTTCCTCGAGGAGCGACCGGAGGCCGGCGAGGCGCTCGCGAGCGATCTCCTCAAGCTTCGCCTTGTGCTTGGCCACCATCCGCTTGTGGTGTTCGGTGGCGACCGTCGCCAGCCCCTGCGGAAGGAGATAGTTGAAGGCGTAACCACGCTTCACCTCGACGACTTCCCCCTGCTTGCCGAGATGCTCGACGTTGTGCACGAGGAGAAGTTCGATGCCACCACGCTGCCCCTTCGGCAGTTGGCCGGCATGGGAGCCGGTCGCATTCACGGACCGGGAGCGGGAGGTGACGGTGGAGGACTGTGCCATGATTCGTCTCTTGAAACTGAGGCTCTGGGGGAAAGGGCTCGGGGAAATCGTTCGGTTCGGGGCGGAACAGGTCGCCGGTCTCGAGGGGAGCTCGCGACCACGGTCGGTCGGCCTGAGTGTGACAAAAAAAGGGTCAGAACGGAATGTCGTCGTCGGATCCCCCGTGGGAGACCGCGTCCGGACCCCGGCCACCGCCGTCGCGGCTGGAGCTATCATACTCAACGTGCGAGTAGTCGGGGCCGTCATCCGGCGTTGATTGCCGGGGGGCTCCTGCCCGCTTCGGCCTCGGGGGCCCCTCGGCCCCTCCTCGCCCCCCATCAGGGGCGCCTTGCCGGCTGCCGAGGAGGACCAATCTCTCGCCCACAACGCGGAGTTTGGAGTTTTTCTTTCCGTCCTTCTCCCAGGTATCGAGCTTGAGACGCCCCTCGATCATGAGGGGGGAGCCTTTGGTGACGTATTCCCCGGCGATCTCGGCATCCCGACTCCAGAACGTGACGTCGACGAACGTCGTTTCGTCGACCCACTCGCCGTTGGGCCCCTTGCGCCGGCTGTTGACGGCGAGGCCGATCTCGGTGACGGGAGTGCCGTTGGAGACGTAGCGGAGTTCGGGATCGCGGGTGACGTTCCCGAGAAGAATCACCTTATTGAAGCTGGCCATGGATCGCTCCTTGGACTGACGAGGTTGGTGATGGTGCGTGAACCTTTGTTCACCATGCTACTCCGTCTCGGTCTGCGGTGCAATCACCTCAGGCCACAGGCTCCGCTTCACCCGCCCGGCGAGGCCGGCCAGCGGTGAAGCACCGCCGGAGCCAGCCGTTGCCGGGCCTTGCTGATGCTTTTTGGAGGATTACTCCGCCACAACCGGCGTGGTGGCCGGTCCGGGGGCCGGCCCGGGACGCTTGGTAGCCGCCGCTTCGTTGCCCGCCAGTGCGTGCTGAACGAGGGCGTCAGCGATCCGCGGGTCTACCTTAAGGATCAGCTTGCGGATGATGTCGTCATTGATCTCGCATTGCCGTTCCAGCGGCGTCACTCCGCTCCCCGGCATCTTGAAGTAGGTGAGCCAGTAGACCCCCTTCTTGTGGCCGTTGATCGGGTAGGCGAGCTTTCGCTCGTCCCACAGGCGAGCTGCCAGGATCGTTCCGCCGTGCTGCGTGATCAGATCGGCAACCTGCTGCGTGATCGCAGCCGGGTCGCGGGAGTACTTCGTCGGATCGAGAATGAACATCCCTTCGTACACCACCATGTCGCTCGTCGCTCCTGTTTTGGGGTCCGGCGTCGCCGGGCCTGGTTGTCGTTTGTGTCGTGAATCAGCGTGTCAGGGAAAATCGGTTGTCCCCCTGAAAAAAGGGGGCGAGGGGCCATTGTGCTTGAGTTGTAGGGTGGAGAGGGGGGCGATGACAAATCCGGGCGGGAAATATCAGTGCCCCCCAACCAGTCAGTCAGCCAGTCAGTTGAATCTGTTCATTGCGGACTCGATTCCCGCACCGACCCATTCCTCCACGGCATCCGCGGCTCGTTCGACCAGCGAGGCGACCGTCGGTCGCTCGTCCTTGGTGAACTTGCCCAGCACGAAGTCGGCCGATGTCCAGCCAGGCGGCAGCGGGCCGACCCCGATCCTCAGCCTCGGTACTGCGTTTGAGCCCAGCCTGGCGAGGATGTCGGAAAGCCCTTTTTGACCGCCGCTCGAGCCACTTCCCCGGAGCCGAACCGTGTCGGTGGGAAGCTGGAAGTCGTCGCAGAGGACCAGGATGTCAGCGTTGTCTATTTTGTAAAAGTCTTTGGCAGCCAGGACGCTCGCCCCGCTGAGGTTCATCCAGGTCAGCGGCCAGAGCAGGAGCACCGGGCAGCCGCGGATCGTTGTCTGAGCGAACTCCCCCTGGAACCGAGCCCGGCGACCGGGAGCCCCCGCCCGTTTGGCGAGAACCTCGAGGACGTCAAAGCCGATGTTGTGACGCGTCCCGTCGTAGGCACGTCCCGGGTTTCCCAGTCCGGCAACCAGTTTCATGGTTGCACCACACCGGGGGCACCAGGAACCGATCTGCCGTCGGAAGCAGGTCCCGAACCAGCCCCGCCTGGGGAACGATTCGGGGCTCCATTCCACCGGCCGGGGGGAATGTCAGTGCGGGGCATGCGACGGGCCGAAACAAAGGGCACTGGCCGTGGGGCACAGCCAGCCGAACGGACCGCTCTGGCAACCTCCGGACGCATCAGCCTTCTCCGGCAGCGGCTTCCCCCTCCTCGCCGGCCTTGCGGCCAATGATCTCCGGCTCGGCGGCTCCAGCCGGAGCGGCTTCGTCGGTCTTGTGGATCGTGACCGTGCAGCTGACGGCGGTCTCTTCGCCATCGGTGACAGCCTTCGCTCCGGCGGGGAGCTCGATGTCATGGACCTTGATCATGCCGCCGACGTCGAGCTTGCCGACGTGGACATGGATCTTTTCCGGAATCGTGTCGGGAGTGCACTCGATCTCGATCTCATGGAGAACCATGTTGACCGTGCCGCCAGCACGATGCCCGGGGGCCTCGCCGCGGAGATCGAGGGGGACGCGAACCTTGATGCGCTCGGTCTTGTCGACGCGAACGAGGTCTACGTGGAGCGGTTGGACGCCGTACGTATCCCACTGAAGGTCGCGCACCAGGGCGCTGGTCTTCACCGCGCCTTTGAGTTCGACGATGCGGCCGCCATGGCGGATGACCGCTTCAAGGGCCTCCCGCCGGGTAGCGAGATCGACACACTTTTCCCCGTGCCCGTACAAGACGGCGGGGACGAACCCCTGGCGACGGAGTCGGCGGGACTCGCGGGTACCTGTGGTGGGGCGGGCAACGACTTCGAGAGAATCGCTCATGAGTGCTCCTTTCGGCAAGCCTCTCATTCTGACATCTGGGCTGGAATCCGCAAGCCGAAACGTGAATTGCGGCTGTTTCCCAACAAATCAACGCTGGGCCGGTGAAAACCAGCGTCGAATCGCGTTTCGATGCATCGGGGGCCGCGTGAGCCCCGGCCGAGGGGGGCTGGGCTACGGATCCCGATGCCTGCCGGGCGGTGAATGACAGCAGACTGGCCTGTGGCACGGGCCTACTGGAACATCATGCTCACCGACTCGTTGCGGTGGATCCGCTTGATCGCCTGTCCGAGAAGGCTTGCCACGGAGAGGACCGTGATCGAAGGGAGCTGTTTCCCCGGGGAAAGCGGGATCGAATCAGTGACGATGATCCCCGCAAACGGGGCGGCCCGCAGGCGTTCGATCGCCGGGCCGACAAGCAGGCCGTGGGTTGCGGCGGCGTAAATGGCGCCGGCCCCATGCTTCTGCACCGCTTCAGCGGCCGAGCAGATCGACCCTGCTGTGCTGATCATGTCGTCGAACATCAGGGCAATCTTCCCCTCGACGCTGGCGCCGATGATGTTCGTGCTCCTGGTGGTATCGGCGCTCAGTCGGCGCTTGTCGACGATCGCCAGCGGGGCTCCGAGCCTGGACGCATGGCCGCTGGCTCGCTTGATGCTCCCTTCGTCCGCACTGACGACAACGATGTCCTCCTTCGGCAGCCCCATCGAGAGGACATGGTTGCTGAGGACCGGGGCCGCGTAGAGGTGATCGACCGGGCAATCAAAAAATCCTTGGATCTGCGGGGCATGGAGATCCATCGCCAGAACGCGGTCGGCGCCAGCCCGGGTGATCAGGTTGGCCACGAGTTTGGCGGTGATCGGCACCCGCCCCGAATCCTTGCGGTCCTGCCGCGCATAGCCGAAGTAGGGAATGACCGCCGTGAGCCGGAAGGCGCTGGCTCGCTTGAAGCTGTCGATCATGACCAGCAGCTCCATGAGGTGATCGTTCACCGGAGGGCAGGTCGGCTGGACGATGAAAACGTCCCGGCCCCGGACGTCCTCGTCGATCTTGCAGGAGATCTCGCCGTCGGGAAACCTTCCCATGGAAATCTTTCCCATGGGGAGGTTGAGGTAGCGGCAGATGTCCTGTGTCAGCGGAATGTTCGCCGGGCCGCTGAAGATCTTGAGGTCATTCATCGTGATCTGAGCCTGGAAAGGGGGAAGGGCATCGGCCGGCCGGCATCGTCTGGCCGCGGGGTTGGATGTTCAAGATGGGGCGCCGCCGCTGCGTCGCCGCAGTGCTTCGGCCACCTCGGCGAGCTGCTCGGGGGTGTTGACCGAGAGGGATTCGCTCGAGTCGAGGCAGGCAAGGGCATCAACGAGGTGGCCTTCGCCCAGGAGGATCCCGGGGCAATCGGTGAGGTAGTACTCGCCAGAGGCGTTCGAGTTGTCGAGCCGCGAAAGGGCTTGGAGAAGATCCTCGGCGGCAAAAACATAGGTGCTCATGTTCACCTCGCGGATCGCCCGTTCCTCCGGGGTGGCATCCTTTTGCTCGACGATCCGGAGGAATCGCCCTGCTTGGTCGCGGACGATCCGCCCCAGCCCCTGCGGATCGGCGGTCACCGCAGTTCCCAACAGGCACGAGGCGTTGGAATCGGCGAAGCGGGCGAGGAGTCCGCGCACGCTCTCCGGGCGGAGCATCGGTGAATCTCCACACACGATCACCACCGGGCGGCGACGATTTTCAGCGATTCGTGACTCAATCGCGGCGGCGGCGGCAGCGACGGCGTCGCCTGTGCCACGCTGCTGGCGCTGGATCGCGAAGGAGAGCCCGGAAACATCGGCGAGGGATGCCTCGACCAACTCGGCACGATGGCCAACGACCACGATGACGTCGCCGATCCCCGCCGCGCGGAGGGCATCGACGACCCAGCGGACCAGCGGCCGCCCGGCGGCTTCGTGAACCACCTTCGGGAGATCGCTCCCCATCCGTGTCCCCTTGCCGGCGGCGAGTACGACGGCCATCGGCTGCTGATGGGGGGGCATGGTCATCCTGAGAGGAGGTCGGTCGCCAGAAAGAGGCGCCGGAAATGCGCGTCCAAGATATCTGCGGAATCTGTTAGATTTCCCGTCGCCCGATCGGTTCTGAAAGTCAAATTCGGAAGCCACGACTCGGAATCGAAGAGATTACCGCATCAGGGAGCTGATTTCATGTCCGGGCCGCGAATGGTGTCGATCATCGAGGCGCACGAACGGACTGGGATCGCCCCGCGGGCTCCTGCCGACATCGATGTTTCGGCGGGGCCGCTTGCCGTCCGCTGTCGGACGCTCGTCGGCGGGCTCGCCGAGGGGGTTCGGATGGTGGAACTCGTCGCCGGCAGGACGAGAGTATGGCTCCTGCCCGATCGGGGGCTCGGGATCTGGAAGGTGAATGCCGCCGGGACGGAGTGGGGCTGGCAGTCTCCGGTGCGGGGGCCGGTGCATCCGGGGTTTGTCCCGCTTGCGGAGCCCTCCGGCCTCGGTTGGCTCGACGGCTTCGACGAACTCGTCGCCCGTTGCGGTTTGGTGAGCAACGGCGCCCCCGACTTCACACCGGAGGGGCGTCTCCGCTACGGCCTCCACGGCCGGGTTGCCAATCTTCCCGCCCGGTCGCTCGAGGTGATCCTCGACGAGCAGGCTGGCACCCTCACCGCCCGCGGGACCGTCGACGAGACCCGCTTCCACTTCCACGCCCTGCGCATGACGATGAATCTCACGCTCTCGGTCGAGCGCCACGGCGTCGCCTGGACCGACACGGTCACGAACCTCTCCGACCGTCCCACCTCGATGCAGATGCTCTACCACGTCAACTTCGGTCCTCCGCTCCTCGGCGCGGGGGCCGAGGTCGTCGCGCCGATCGACGAGATCGTGCCGCGCGATGCCGTGGCGGCCGCCGATATCGCCACCTGGAACCGCTACGACGCCCCCCGGCCCGGCCGTCCCGAGGATTGCCACTACGCCCGCATCCATCCCCGCGGCGACGGCACCGCCGCCGCGCTCCTGGTCGCCGCCGGCGGCAAGCAGGCCGCTCGGCTCTCCTGGGATTCGCGGACGCTCCCCTGCTTCGCTCTCTGGAAGCAACAAGGGGGGGAGGCCGATGGCTATGTCACCGGCCTGGAGCCGGCGACGAACTTCCCCAATCCTCGCTCGTTCGAGGAATCGCAAGGGCGCGTGGTGACGCTTCCCCCCCGTGGGGAGATCGGGTTTTCACTCTCGATCGATCACGTGCCGGGGCCGAGCGTGGCACTGGCGCGGGACGAAGTGCTTGCCGCCGCCGCCGGGCATGCCCCACGCGTTCACGCCCACCCGCAGTCGGGCTGGTCACCCGCGGGCATGGCACGCGCGGTACTCCTCATGCTCTCGCTGGCGGCGTCGTGGTGCGGCACAACGGTCGCCGAGCAGACCGGCACGCCGCGGCGCGTGATCGCCGCCGACGACTCCCGGCGGACGCTCGCGTCCATCGCCCCTGACGGGAAGGTTGAATGGAAGCGGGCCAATGGCCCGATCCACGATCTCCACCTCCTTTCCGATG
>CANGGT010000096.1 GCA_947453375.1 Planctomycetaceae bacterium | reverse complement strand
TCACCCGGTCGAGTTCCTCGACGCGCTTCACCTTCTGTTCGAACGCGCCGTCCTCGCCGGTGGAGTCGGTGTACTTGAAGTGGAGAAAGAAGAAGTCGTAGTCCTGCCAGCAGGCGGCGAGGGTGTCGACTTGCTCGTCGAGGGTATGGGGCGTGCCGACGAGCGTCATGCCGACGAGCCGGGCGAGCCCCTTGTACATCGGGTAGACGGCGATCGCGGCCGCGCGGAGCCGGTAGAGCTCCTCGTAGCTGGGGAGCTTCGGCTTGGCCGCGAATCCGCGGAGCACCATGCCGTTGGCCTTGGGCTCGTCGGCGAGGATTCGCCGGGCCTGGGCGACGAACTCCTTCGCCACCTCTGCCGTCCGGGCGGCGGCAGAGGAGTGGGCTTGAGGATCGAGGGGGGCGACGCCGGTGGCCTGCGGATCGGTGTCGGCCACGGCGCCGTCGAGCCCCTTGCCGCGGAAGACGACGACGAAGCGGTGTTCCTTGACCGGCTTCACGAACGTCTCGACGCCGGGGATCTTCACCCCCTGGAGTCGCTCGACCACCTTGAAGCTCTCCTCCGACGGGATCCGTCCGGCACGGCGGTCGCTGATCAACCCGGCCGAGTCGAGCGTGCAGAAGTTGCCCCGGGCGGCGACGTCGTCCGGGCCGAGTTCGAAGCCGATGCCCGTCGCCTCGAGAGCGCCACGGCCGATCCTGAACTCGAGTGGGTCGTAGCCGAACAGGCCGAGGTGACCGGGACCGGAGCCGGGGGTGATCCCCGGCAGCACCGGCACGCTCGAACCGCTCGTCCCGCGACGGACCAAGCTGTCGAGATGGGGCGTGTTGGCCGTTTCGAGTTCGGTCTTTCCCCCCGGATCGAGCGGCAGGCCACCGAGACCGTCGGCCACCACCATCACGATCTTGGACGACGACTTCTCGGCCAGTTCACGCACCAGTTCATGCTCGATCACGCGGCAGTCTCCTCAACGGGGCAGGGAAGGGGACTTCGTCAGGAAGCCCCTCGGGTGTTCGGGAGCCCCTGTTGTCGGGCGTGACGGCGGTCACTTCAAGGGCATTTCCGCGCCCACCGTCCAGACCGGACGGCGCCGCCGCCGTCCCACCACCGGCACCGCCCGCCCCAGTGGGTATTCTTCCGGTCGCCAAGCCCCCAAGCCCCTCCGTTGCTCCCCGCCCGCCATGAGTGTCCTCCGCCCCCGGCCGCCGACCGATCCGATCGAGCACCAGATTCCTCCTGGGGTGCTGTCGGCCGACGGTGCCATCGACGCCTGCTGGGAATCGTGGTTGGCCCGGGCGGAAAAGGTCCGCGGCGCCGTGGCCTCCGCGTCCGGGACGGCGACCGAGGCGATGCTCCGGGCCTACGGCACGACCGGGAGCCAGGCCTGCCGGCGCGACAGCGCGCTGTTCGGGATCCTCGATGTCGCCAGGCAGCTGCGGGAGTCGGTCGATCGCGTCGTCGTCGTTGGCGACCGGGCCGACCGGGCCCTGGTCGATCTCCTCCTGAGCACCTGCTGCCACCCGCACCACGACGATCTCCCCCGGCACGAGCGCGGCGGAAGACCCCGGCTCTGGACGCTCGGCCCCGACGACGATGACGACGACGTCCAGGGAATCCTCGATTGCCTCGTTCCACGGACCGGCGACAGGCTTCTCGACGCGTGGGGCTTGGTGCAGGTCGGCCCGTGCCGCGAAGCCTTCACACAGGAGTGCGTTCGGCTCTTCGCCGAAGGGGCCGATCCGACCGTGCGGCACGTCGCGGCGCCTGCGATGGTGGTGGCAGCAGCGGTCGATCGTCCGAGCCACATCGGCGTCTCCGTCCCGGCAGTGGCGAGCGACGCTTCAATCACGCCGCCGTTGCCGCAGGAGAACGACGGGGTGTTCACGGCGGCCTCGCTCCTCCCGGCGGCGATCGCCGGGATCGATGTCGTGCGACTTCTCGAAGGGGCCGCGGCCATGGCCAGGCGATTCCGTGAGGCCCCCGCCGAGGCCAATCCGGTCGTGTCGCTGGCGGTCGTCGGGCACTGGCTCACCGCGGCCGCGGACCCACGCGGCGGCGTGCCGCGACGCCGCCTCCTCCCTCCGCCCCGGTGGCGGGGGCTCGTCGAGTGGCAGGCGGCACGGATCACTCCGCCGGCCCCCCACTCCTCCCCGGCGATCGTCGAAGCCCGGTTCACGACACCGATCACCGTCGCGGAATGCCGCCGCGCCCCGTTCGCGACGATCCCCCGCGGCTCCCCCGGCCGGACGGCCGACCGTCGTGGCGCCCGGCAGGCTTCCCCGACCGCCGCCGATCGTCTCCTTCTGCCGAGGTGCGACGAGCACACCCTCGGGCAATTGCTCGAGGCGCTCCGCCTCGCCGCGGCGGTCGAGGCGAGCCTCGACTAACCCCTCCGGCGCCGCGGGCCGGCCCGGGGTGGTATCATCCCGCCACCCTCCGGAGCAGGACACGATGGCCATCACGCTCACCTGGATCGGACACGCCACCTGGCTCGTTGATACGGGCCATGGCGTCCTCCTCATCGATCCATTCTTCGACGAATCCCCGACCGCCTGCATGAAGGGGGCGGACGTCGCCTGCGACGCGATCCTCGTGACGCACGGCCACGCTGACCACGTCGGCGACCTCGTCCCGATCGCCAGGCGGACCGGCGTCCCGGTCTACTGCAACTGGGAGATTGCCCAGTGGCTGGGAGGGCAGGGGATCGACAACGTGCGCCCGATGAATCTCGGCGGGCGGACGACCATCCCCGGCGGCACCGCCAAGATGGAGCTGGCCCATCACTCGTCGAGTCTTCCGGATGGAAGTTATGGCGGAACGGCGGCCGGGTGGCTCCTCGACATCGGGGGCGTGAGGGCCTACTTCGCCGGCGACACCGCGCTGTTCAACGACATGGAGCGGATCGGGAGGCGGGATGGCCACGGCCGCGGCCTCGACGTGGCCGTCGTTCCGATCGGCGATCTGTTCACGATGGGCCCCGACGATGCCCTCGAGGCGATCAGGCTCCTCGCCCCGCAAGTCGCCCTGCCGACGCACTACGACACCTGGCCGCCGATCCGCCAGGACGCCTCGGCCTGGGCCCGACGGGTCAGTGACGAAACGGGGGCCGATGCCCGCGTCCTCCGTCCGGGTGAACGGATCCGCATCGACGTGGTCGCCGATGCCCGAACGGCCGACGCGACGACTCGACGCCCGGGCCCCGGCTGACAAAAGCCGCGGCGGCGCCGGTCAGCGGGAGGTGACCAGCGGCCGCGGAGGGGTGACCCGAACCTCGATGGCATCCCCCACGACCCGGACCTCGAACACGTCGACTTTGAGCCGGGGGTTGTCGCACCAGGCCCCGTCGCACAACCGGAACCGCCAGGCGTGCCACGGACAGGTCACCTCGCCATCCCGGAGCGGTCCGCTGCCGAGCGAGGCCCCCATGTGGGGACAGAGATCGTCGATCGCCGCGTAGGACGTACCATCGTTGAACACCGCCACGAGTCGTCCGCCGACCTCGTACGTGCGTCCTTCACCGGTAGGGATGTCGCCAACCCGGGCGACGGGCGTGAACGGAACTTCGGACATGCTTCGACCTTGCGACAGGAAGGACTACCGTGATGCACGCCCCGGCTACTCCCGCGGACGAGCCCGACTCCGATGATAACCGTGATCCCGCCCGTGATCCCCATGCTCGTGCCGCCGGGCGGATCCGCCTGCTCGTCCTCGACATCGACGGCACGGTCAGCAACAGCCGCCACGAGATCGAGGATGCCACGGTGCAGGCGGTGGCCCGCGTCCGGGAGGCCGGCATCGCGATCCTCCTGGCCACCGGTCGGCGCTACCGCGACGTCCTCCCGGTGGCGGCCCGGTTGGGGATCGAGGGTCCCCTCGTGACCGCTTCGGGGGCGCTGGTGAAACGGACGAGCGATCATGCCACGCTCTTCCGGGCGAGTTTTGATCCAGGGGCGCTTGCCGAGGTGCTCGCGCGGATCAACGCCCGTGGTCTCGAGCCGATCCTCTACACCGACAGCTTCGCCGAAGGCTTCGACTTCCACTGCCGTCGCCTCCCCGGTGTGGAAGGTGCGGGGCCCCCCAGGGGAGTCGGGGAATATCTCGCCCGCAATCGGCACCTCGCCCTCATCGACCCGGAGCTCGATCGCCAGCCGCCGGCGGGCGTCTTCGCCGGATTCACGATGGGGGATCGGGCCACGATGCTCGATCTCGAACGCGAGCTCGACGGCGTTTGCCCCGATCAGCTCGCGCTCCATGTCATCCGCAGCCCGCGCTACCTCGATTGGATGTGCGAGATCGCCCCGGCTGGGGTCACGAAGTGGAGCGGGGTTGCGGCGATCGCCGCGGCGGCGGGCATCCTCCCGGAGCAGGTGTGCGCGGTCGGCGACGACGTCAACGACCTGCCGATGATCCGGGCCGCCGGCCTCGGGATCGCGATGGGCAACGCGCTCCCCGAGGTGCAGGCCGCCGCCGATCTCGTTGTTTCCAGCCATGATGACGGGGGCATCGGGGACGTGGCCGAACTCCTCGCCGGACGGGGCTGAAGCGTTCGCCAGCGCCAGCAATGCCCCTCAACGCCCCCTATTCCCCCCAGCGTGAACCAGCCTGACGTCACCGCGGCGGTGGCACGGGGCGACGTGGGGGGCCGGGGCTCGGGGGGTGCCGGTGTGCGGTTGTCCCCGGCGGCGGCGGTCCCTACAAGTCTGTCTCCCCGGTCAGCCCGCCTTCGCCCTCCGCCCCCCGGACCCGGCCTCCGATGGACCCAAAGATCCACCGCCCGCAGGCGCAGTGCTGTCGGACCGGCCACGGCTTCCAGCCGGGGGATTCGATCGTTTCGGCCCTCGTGCGCACCCCCGAGGGGCTCGTGCGCACCGACACCCTCGCCACGGCATGGACCGGGCCCCCGGAGAAGTCGGTCGCCTGGTGGCGATCAACCTTTCCCAAGCCCGATGCCACCGGGGCCGTCCTCGCGCCGAACGACGTCCTGCTCGACATCGTCGAGCAGCTCGACGGCCAGGAGCCCGAGGCCCCGCTGCGGTATCTCCTCGCTTTGCAGCTCGTCCGTCGCCGCGTCCTCCGCTTCGTGGATCAGCCCACGAACACCTCCGCCACGCCCCCTGCACCCGCGTCGGCTGAAGCTGAACCGCTCCGGCTGGCATGCCGGAAACGCGACTGCGAATACGTCGTCAAGGTGGCCCCACCGGAGCCCGCCACAGCCGCTGCCGTCGAAGCCCGGCTCGCGGCCCTCCTCTGGTCGGGAGACGCCGCATGAAGCCCACGCAGAGTCGGTCGATGATCGCGCCGGCCCGCGCCGGCTCGCGGGCCTGCCTGCTGGCCCTCGTCGTCGTCGCGCTCGCCTCCACCGGCGCTACCTGCCCGAACGCGCTGCGTGGCTATCAGGTCGGTGTCTCGCCCCTGCCGCGGGCCCTGCCGGCGCAGCCGACCCTCGAGCAGGTGATCGGCACCGTCCACGACAACACCCGGCGCGTCCGCAGCCTCATGGCCCCCCAGGCCGTGCTCTCGGTGCCGGGCGTCCCGCGTCTCTCGGCCCAGGTGGCCTGCGAGCCGCCCCGTCGCTTCCGGCTCCGCGCCCAGACGGCGATCACCGGCGGGGAGCTCGACATCGGCAGCAACGACGAGCTGTTCTGGCTCTGGATCCGCCGGCACGAACCGGCCGTGACGCTCTACTGCCGCCACGACGATTACGCCAAATCTGCCGCCCGGAAGCTGATCCCGCTCCGCGCCGACTGGATGCCCGAACTCCTCGGTCTGGTGACGTTCAGGCCGGAGGACCAGCATGAAGGCCCCGTCAACTTGAGCGACGGCCGGATCGAAGTTCGCACCACCATGGCAGGCCCTGACGGCGCGATGCGCAAGTCGACGATCCTCGACGGCACCACCGGGCTCGTCCTCGAGCAGCATCTCTTCACCCCGACCGGCGAGCGGCTGGCGAGCGTGCGGACATCCCGCCACCGGGTCGATCCCCCCAGCGGCGCGGCGCTCCCACGCCTCGTCGAGGTCTCGTGGCCGGCATCGGGCGTCGAGTTCCAGCTCGAGCTCACCTCGATCACCACGAACATGCCCCCGGCCGATCCGGGGCAGCTCTGGCAGATGCCCTCCTACGAAGGCTTCCAGCCGATCGATCTGGCCGATCCTGCCGTGACGATCTCCGGTCCCGCAGCCCCCGCCGCGTCACCGGCCTCCGTTCCCCTGCCGGCACCGCCGGCCGCCGCGGTTCCGCCCCGCCCCCTGCTCCCCGCTCCACCGGCCGGTTTCCCGACTCCGCCCCAGCCCTATCCCGGCTGATGGCCCGGAACCTCGCCGGCGGTGGATCAAGTCGCCGCCGCTCGATGCGGCGGCCGACACCCCGGAAAATCCTCGGCTTTTTGGGGGTGTGTCGAGCGTGGAAAAGGTCATGGATGACTTTTTCCACGGACGGCGAAGGTCAGCCAGCGGCCCGCGGGCCGAGGCCGTCGGCAGGCAGTGAGTCGGGTGAACGGCCGACGTCCCGCATCTTCTGACGGGCCCGAGACAGTGCCGGCCCGATCGACCCCAAGGGGAGTCCCGTGAGCCGACTGATCTCCCCATAGCTGCGGGCCTCGAGGTGATGGAGGCGGATGAGCTTGGCCTCGTCCGGCTCCAGACAGCCCATCAGCCCTTCGAGCTCCTCCCGATCAGCGCGGCGATGGTCAGCGTGCCGATCGACGGCCCCCTCGCAAGCCGCGGGAAAATCGACCCGTACGATCTTGGCCTCGGCGTGGGAGAGCATCCGCACGGCCGTCCGGCGGGCGATGACCGCGAGGTAGGTGGCGAGGCTCGAGCGGCCCGCGAAGCCGCGGAGCACCGCCGCATTCTCCTTGAGGACCTCGACGAGGATCTCGGCAATCACGTCGTCGCGGTCGGCCGCGGTGAGGGCCAGTCGCCGCTGGCTGCAGGTGCGGTCGACGACGTGGTGAAAGAGCCCGGCGAACCGGTCGACGAACCGATCCCAGGCTCCCGGGGCTCCCCGAAGGCAGTCCTGCACGAGCGCGGCATCCTCCGGGCTCCCCGGCCCGCTGGTCGTTCGATTGGCACCAGGCCCGCTCACGGTGACGCCTCCAAGCGGCCTGCCGGCCCCGGCCCGCCCCTCCACCGATCATACGGCCGCAGATTCCGGCCACCAATCGCAGTCGGCGACGACTCACGGAACGGGCCTGAAAAAGCCGATTCGATTCGTTGACAGGGTTTGGGGTTCGACCTACCATTCCGCGCAGTCACCCCGCCTTCCCAACCCGCTTCCGTCTCCTGGAGATGACTCGATCATGACCCACGTCGTCGCCGAGCCCTGTTTTGCCTGCAAGTACACCGACTGCGTCGTGGTGTGCCCCGTCGAGTGCTTCTACGAGGGGGACAAGATGGTCTACATCCACCCCGACGAGTGCATCGACTGCGAGGCGTGTGTTCCCGAGTGCCCGGTCGAGGCGGTCTTCCACGAGGACAACCTCCCGGCCGACTGGAAGGACTTCAAGGAACTCAACGCCGAGATGGCCCCGCAGTGCCCGGTGATCACCGAAAAGAAAGACCCGCTGTGTTAAGTGCGGACCATCCGGCCCGCAGGGGTTGAGTGCGGACCATCCGGTCCGCTGGGGTTGAGTGCGGACCATCCGCCCCGCGGACCGAGGCTCCGAGCCTCGGGCTCAGCTCAACGGAGGTCGACGGTCCAGTAGGCGCTGTCGACGAAGCTCCGCCAGCTTTCGTACTTCGGATTGCCGAGCTTCACCGAGAGCAGCGGGCTGCGCCGGGGCTTCACGGGCTGGCGGACCAACTGCATGCGGGCCTCGTGCGGCGTTCGGCCCCCCTTCTTCACGTTGCAGGCCACGCAGGCACAGACGATGTTCTCCCAACTGGTGATCCCACCGCGGCTCCGCGGGACGACGTGATCGAGCGACAGTTCGCTCGTTGGGAAGCCGCGGCCGCAGTACTGGCACTGGTTGCCGTCGCGGGCGAAGACGTTGCGGCGGTTGAATCGCAACCCCTGCCGCGGGCCGCGATCGCAGGTAACGAGCCGGATCACCCGGGGAGCCTGAAGGTCGAAGCCGACCCCCCGCACCCAGTCCTCGTCGGGCGTGCGGAATGCAGAGCGGAGCTGCGACAGCTCCCGCCACGACTCGAGCGAATGGGCCGCGAATTGCCCCTGCTCGATATGCACCACCTCGGCGAGCTGCCGGAAGAGGAGCGTTACGGCGCGCCGGACATTCGTCACGTGCACCGCCACGAACGACCGGTTGAGCACCAGGACGCTCGACGTCAGCGACGACGACGTCAACGATGCCACTCCGAAAGAGGCACCCGAACCCTGCTGCGCGGTGTTCGCCATCCCGTACATCGGAATCCTGACGGATCGAGGGGAGCGTGCGAGACACCGAAAGTCTAGTCGTTGGTGTCGTCGCCTGCCAATTGTCTGTCCCCCCGTCCCCTGGGGGCCCGGGAGCGGGAACGGCATCGAAGGTCGACGAGTCCCTTGCCTTCGACGCAGATTGCGGGCAGACTCTCGAACAAGGCTGCCGGGCGATGCCGGAAGACGCTGTTCCCCCCGAGAACACACGATGCTCCACTACTCCTGTGACGCCTGCAAACGCCCGATCCACCCGCACAACGACGTGCGGCATGTCGTGAAGATCGAGGTTTTTCCGGCGGTTGAAGACATGTCTGCGTCCTCCTCCGGTATCGCCGAGGAATCCGATCACCTCGATGCGATGCATGAAATCCTCGAGCGGATGGGCGAGGAAGATCTCCCCTTCGACGATGGCGCGAGATCGTTGCGATTCGACCTCTGTGATGCCTGTCGGCAACGGTTCGTGAAGAACCCCCTCGGCATCAAGACCGGCAAGCAACTCGACTTCAGCAACAACTAACCCCCCACCCCCCGGAGTCGATTCCGTCCATGGCTTCCAGCACCCTGTCGATCGCAGCGATCCCCGGAGACGGCACCGGCCCTGAAGTCACCGCCGAGGCGATCAAGGTGCTTGCCGCGGTGGCGGCACTCGAGGGAATCTCGTACGACATCGAGACGCTCGACTGGGGCGGGGATCGCTACCTGCGAACCGGCGAGATCATTCCCGAGGGGGGCCTCGACCTGCTCCGCAGCAAGGATGCCATTTTCCTCGGGGCGATCGGCCACCCCGGCGTCACCCCGGGCATCCTCGAAAAGGGGCTCCTGCTGGAACTCCGTTTCAAGCTCGACCAGTACATCAACCTCCGTCCCGTGAAGCTCCTCCCCGGTGTGGAGACCCCGTTGGCAGGACGCGGCCCGGGGGACATCGACTTCGTCGTCGTCCGCGAAAACACCGAAGACCTCTACTGCGGCGTTGGCGGCTACCTCAAGAAGGGCACCCCCGACGAAGTGGCGACACAGTCGGCCGTCTACACCCGCAAAGGCTGCGAGCGCTGCATCCGCTGGGCCTTCGACTACACCCGGAAGCGCAATAGTCCCAAGAAGACGCTCACGCTCGTCGCCAAGACCAACGTCCTTACCTACGGCCACGATCTGTGGTGGAGGACGTTCCAGGAGGTCGCCGCGGAATACCCCGACGTGAAGACCGACTACAACCACGTCGACGCCTGCTGCATGTGGATGGTGAAAAACCCTGACGCCTACGACGTCATCGTCACCACGAACATGTTCGGCGACATCATCACCGACCTCGCCGGCATCCTCCAGGGGGGTATGGGCGTGGCGGCCGGCGCCAACCTCAATCCCGACGTTTCCCCGGCGGGCAAGCGAGGGGTGAGCATGTTCGAGCCGATGGGGGGGAGCGCCCCGAAGTACACCGGCACCAACAAGATCAACCCGATCGCGGCGATCAACGCCATGGCCATGCTGCTCGAGCACAACGGCCACCCCCGTGCTGCGGCGCGGGTCGACAAGGCCGTGGCCCACGTCACCGGCACGAAGATGACGAGCCAGGCGGCCGGTCGGATGGGGCATGGCACGAGCGAGGTCGGGGATCTCGTCGTCGCGGCCCTCTGACGGTAGGGCGGCGGCTCGGGCGAGGAAAGCGACGTCGATCTATGCGGCCGCTGCGTGTCAGGCGAGCGGGACGCGTCGGCCTTCGCGCTGGCTCGCGCCGGCGGCCTGCACAACGTTCATCGCCCTGAGGACGTCATCGAGTCCGCTGTGCGGCCTGAGGAGGCTGGTCACTTTGCGGTGGAACTGCATGAGCATCTGCTCGCCGACGGAGCGATCCGCGTCGAGCGATTCCTGGTGCCTCCCGGCCGTGTCAAACCACACCAGACCGTTGGGATGGTCGACGAACGCGATCCCCTTCTCGCAGGCCACCTGGAGGGCTGAAGGGGGGCGGAAGCCGACGGCTTCCTCCCAGCAGGCGGGAATGTAGTAGCCGCAGCTGATCTGGGCGATCGGCCCGTTCCCCGGCACCCCGGCTGTCGTGAAGTCGAGGCTCATCATCTGGTAGTCGTCAACCTCGGCCCCTGGCGTCTCCGCGTGACGCACCGCCACGACGCTCGTCGGCTCGCTCCCCGCGACATACCGGCACCAGTCGACGAGTTCCATGAGATCGCGGGCCTCGCTGGCACGGTCGCGAGGCGTCGCGGCGGCCGAGGGAGTGATCTGCGGCACCCGGCGATGGCAGAAGAGCATCCGAGGCGCCCCGAGACGGGTGGCGATCAACTCCTTGAGCCGCATCGTCGCGGGGGCGTACCGGCGGGGAAGTTCGGCCATGAACGCGATCCCCGACTGCTCGACGCGGCGGCGGAGCACATCGGCCTCGGCGGCATCGACGGGGAGCGAAGCCCCCGCGTAGACGGCCTTGCCGTGATCGCAAGCGGCGAGGATCGGTGCCACGCCGTACCACTGATCGGAGAGGTAGAGGATCGCGTCGATGTCGTCCCGCGCGGCGAGGGCGCGAAACCCCTCCACGGCCACCGTCCCGAGTTCCCCGGCCGCCCGCCGCGCCAGATGCGCGACCTGCTCGCAGATCCCGTGCACCTCGAAGCGGTCGGCGAGCGACCGCAGCGCCGGGAGGTGGCGCTTCTCCCACAGAGGTCCGAGTCCGACGATGCCGACGCGGAGCTTCATCGCGGAGTCCCCGGCTCTGCGGCGGCCAATTCGCGATCGCGGTCGATCCCCTTGTCGGAGATGTCCTTGCGGCACCAGGCTCCGCTCCAGCGAATGCGACGAACCGCCGAATAAGCCTTGAGCTTGGCTCGGGCGAGGCTCTCACCGACCGCCGTGACGGCGAGCGTTCGGCCGCCGTCATTCACCACACCCTGTCCATTGGGACCGGCGCGGGTCGCGGCGTGGAACACCTCCACCCCTTCGAGCGACTGGGCATCGGCCAGCCCCCGGATCGGCCGCCCTTTCTCGACGTCCCCCGGATACCCCTCCGAGGCCATGACGACAGTGACTGCTGCCCCGGGCTTCCAAACCGGCGGATCGATCGCCTCGAGCTTCCGGTCGACCGTCGCATCGACGATCTCCAGGAGGCTCGATTCGAGCAACATCATCAGCGCCTCGCATTCCGGATCCCCGAAGCGGGCGTTGAACTCGAGAACCTTGGGCCCTTGCGCCGTGAGCATCAACCCTGCGAAGAGCACTCCCTGAAAGGGAACCTGCGACCGCCGCATCGCATGGACGGTCGGCACGAGGATCCGCGACTCGATCTCCGCCATCAGGGCAGCATCGACAAACGGCGTGGGGCAATACGCTCCCATCCCCCCGGTGTTCGGCCCGAGATCACCGTCGTAGGCGGCCTTGTGATCCTGGAGCGGCGGGAGGGTAACGATCGTCCGTCCGTCGGTGATCGCCATGACACTCACTTCGCGCCCGTCGAGTCGCTCCTCGACGAGGATCCCCTTGGCGGCGGCGGCGAACTGCGGATCCCCGGCGAGGGTGGCGACGGCGGCCAGTGCCTCCGCACGATCGGCACAGACAAACACCCCCTTGCCGGCCGCCAGGCCATCGGCCTTCACCACCACCGGCATGTCCTCGCGGGCCTCGAGATACTCCTGGGCCCGCTTCGCCGAGCGGAACTCTCGATACATGGCCGTGGGCACGTCACCTCGATGGAGGATCTGCTTGCAAAACGCCTTGCTCCCCTCGATCTGCGCCGCACGGGCCGTCGGCCCGAAGATCCGCAACCCTTCGGCCTGGAACGTATCGACGACCCCGGCCACGAGCGGAGCCTCCGGGCCGATCACCGTGAGATCGACCGAGCGGGATCGGGCCAGCCCGACCAATCCGGGAATGTCTCCGGCCTTCACCGCGACGTTCTCGCCGATCTGTGCCGTGCCGGCATTCCCCGGAGCGATGAGCACCTCGGCGCCGTCGGAGGCGAGTTTCCAGGCCAGAGCGTGCTCGCGACCACCGCTACCGACGACAAGGACGCGACGCGAGGGGCCTGCCACGGGGAACGATCCTTTCAGGAATGGAGTAGGGCCACAGCCGGGACGGGAAAATTGGATTCCCGAAAAAACCGGAACAGTCCCGGAGGGGAGCAGACTACAGGAAGGGTCCCTGGATGCGAATCGACGCCGACCTCGAGTTCAAAAACGTTTCCCCGCCCCCGCTCGGCAGTCGGCCGCACCCAGTCGGGCCCCGTCCGGGGGTGCCAGTTCTGGCCTCGGAGGCGCCGCCCCAGTCCCTCGCTCCACCGACAGTCGGCGACGGAACTGGGAATCGTGCGGGTGGGGCTGAATTCGCGGCCTTCGCGCTCCACTCGACGTTGACAGCCATAGCCCAGCCGATACAGTTGGAAGGGAGTTCGTGAAAAAAATCACGAACTCCTCCCAGCCCCTTCATTTCCTCATTTCCCACGGGATTTCGGCTGTTTTTGCCGGTCTTTTGTGAACGGGCGATCGAGCGGGCGGTGTGACTCTGTGAGTTGACGGGCCGATAGCACTGCATGCAGGCTGGTTCATGGCTCATTCCGGGATCCGGCCGGGCGATTGGACTTTTTCCCCGAAGCGCCATCGTAGGGTTGCGACCAAGATCGATCGGGGGCCATCGGCGACCTTGAGCGTTGAGGCGAGGCATGGCTGAAAACAAGAAGATGTCGACGGCGGAGATTCTTGCGGCGGCGAGGGCCGCGAAGGCGGCCAAGGCCGAGGCAGTCGAGGCAGCGCCGTCGGCGGATGCGACCGACAAGCCTGCCCCCCAGCCCGCGGCTGCGAAGCCTGCTGCCGCGAAGCCTGCCGGTGGAGCCGGCGGCCGGCCGAGCGTGGCCGAAATCATGGCCTTGGCGAGGGCGAAGAAAGAAGCGGAGCAGGGGGGAAGCCCGGCTGCAGCCGCTGAAAAACCTGCCCCAAAGCCAGCGGCCCCCAAGGCTCCCGCTGCCGAGAAGGCTCCCGCTGCCGAGAAGGCTCCCGTTGCCAAGCCCGCAGCCAAAGCGGCAGCCGCCAAATCAGTGACGCGTGACACGGCAAGCATCCTGGCGGCAGCTCGAACGGGAGCCAAGCCAGGCCCGGTGAGCAAGGCCGACGCTCCGCCTCGTCCTGCGGTCGCGGCGGAGTCCGCTGCAGCCGTCGTCAAGGCGCCACCGGCCAAACTCGCCGCCGCGCCTGCCCTCCCTCCGAAGCCGGTCAAGCCGGTTGCGAAGAAGGGGGCCGAAGCCGAGCAGGACCGGCGTGGGTTTCTCGAAATGGCTCTCGGGTCGTTCATGGCCACCGGCTTCACCGCGTTGTCGATGACCGGTGGCCTGTTTGGCCTCGGGTTGGCCCGATTCATGTTCCCCAACGTGCTGGCCGAACCGCCGAGCCGATTCAAGGTCGGATTCCGCGAAGGATTCCCGGCCGGCAAGGTGGAGACGAAGTACGTCGCTCAATACGGGGTGTGGGTCGTCAACAGTGACATCGGCGGCCAGCAGCAGATCTACGCCCTGAAGACCGTCTGCACCCACCTCGGCTGCACCCCCAACTGGCTCGAGGCGGAGCAGAAGTTCAAGTGCCCCTGCCACGGCAGTGGCTTCTACAAGGACGGCGTCAATTTCGAGGGGCCTGCCCCCCGTCCACTCGAGCGCTACGCCATCCGCATCGCCGATGACGGTCAGCTCGAAATCGACAAAGGACGGACCTACCACGAAGAACTCGGCCAATGGGCCGACCCCGAGTCGTACATCACCGTCTGACCGCCCCGGCACCGTTTTTCCTGTCCATCGCTTCCGCGCCAGCCCCTGTCCCAGACCTCCGGCAACCGACCCATGGCCATCGGCGAAACGATCCGCAACTCCCAGATCTGGAAAAGCATCTTCCGGCATCCCATGCCCCTCGACCGGCGTAACCGGATCGTGGTGATGCTGACCAACTTCTTCCTTCACCTCCACCCCGTGTCCATCAAGAAGCAGGGGATAGCCCTCTCTTTCACGTGGTGCATGGGAGGGGTGACCTTCTTCCTGTTCCTCGTCGAAACGGTCACCGGCGTGCTGTTGATGTTCTATTACCGGCCAACTCTGGAGTGGGCCTACAACGACATCCTCGCCCTCCGCGACGTGACGAGCCTGGGGGTGCTCCGCGAACTCCATCGCTGGGGGGCCCACGCGATGGTGATCACGACCTGGCTCCACATGTACCGGGTGTTTCTCACCGGCAGCTACAAGCCGCCCCGTGAGTTCAACTGGGTGATCGGCGTGATTCTCCTCCTCCTCACGCTCCTCCTCTCCTTCACCGGCTATCTCCTCCCCTGGGATCAGCTGGCGATCTGGGCGATCACCGTCGGATCCAACATGGCACGGGCCTCGCCGTTGCTCGGCTACGAGGGTCCCGGCCAGCAGCTTCTCACCATCGGCGGCATCGACATGATCACCGACGGCTCGGACGCCCGGTTCGGGTTGCTCGGCGCTCGGTTCGTGGGTGAGGAAACGCTCAACCGGTTCTACGTCCTCCACTGCATTGCGATCCCCCTGGCGGTCGCTCTGCTTCTGGCGATCCACTTCTGGCGTGTGCGAAAGGACGGCGGCATCAGCGGCCCGCTGTAGTGCGACTCCCATGCATTCAAACGGACTTTTTCTCAAAGACGTCGCCGGCTTCCTAGGCTCGTATTACACCGGCCTGGCGATCATGAACGCGGTGGCGGCCTTCGTGCTCTGGAGACAGAAGCGACGAACTGGCGATGCCATTGTCTGGGCCACCGTGGCCGGGGCGTTGATGGTCCTCGCCAGCTTGGCGATGTCGGGATCGGCGACCTGGGTGCCCCATCTGCCGGAGTGGGTCCGAAAACTGGTGA